>JANXVI010000492.1 GCA_025351745.1 Rhodoferax sp. | reverse complement strand
TTGGTCGGCTTGGCGTATTGGGAAAATGGGTTTCGCAACCTGACCAATAGCAAGCGCGCCATCACCAAGATGGAAGACCTGGACGGCGTCAAGCTGCGGGTCATGCAAAACAATGTGTTCCTGACCAGCTTTCAGACCCTGGGTGCCAACGCCGTGCCGATGGCCTTCTCCGAACTGTTCAGCGCGCTGGAAACCAAGACGGTTGACGGCCAAGAGAACCCGTTCAACACTATTTTGTCGAGCAAGTTTTACGAAGTGCAAAAGTACATGACGGTGACCAACCACGTGTACAGCCCTTGGATCGTGCTGGTCAGCAAGAAGTGGTGGGATCAGTTGTCAAAAGACGAACAAAAGGTCTTGCAGGATGCCGCCAACGCCAGCCGGGACTTTGAACGCAAAGACACGCGCGACGAGGCGGCCAAAGCCATGGGCGACCTCAAGGCCAAAGGCATGCAGGTCAACGAACTATCGCCCGCCGAATCCACCCGCATGCGCGACAAGCTGACCAAAGTCTACGCCCTGATTGGCGCCGATATTGGCATGGATTTGTGGAACGAAACCCAGACCGAGCTGGTGAGGATACGGGCCAAGAAGTAAGCTGATCGGGCCGCAGGTATAGGAAGACCTGCGTTGTACAGGGGCTAGGAACAAAATGCGCCGACCAGTGTGGGTGGAAGGTTGGCACGAGTCTACCGAACCCAGTGTGGGAAATACCCCAAGGCGTCTTGCGCGGCGCCGTCATGGGCGGGCACCAAGACCAGTTCGGGGTTCCTTTGGGCCACATTGCGCACCTGCTCCACGCTATGTAGTGTCTGCGCACGGTCGCGGTCTACGATGATGCTGGCGGCCCAGAACTTGGGCGCGCCAGCTAGCACAGCGCCTGCCTTCCAGGCCACGTCGCCAATGAAGAAGTAGCAGGTACCGCTGTCCACGGTGACGAACATGCCGATCGACCCGGACGTATGGCCCGGCATACCCACCAATACCACGCTGCCATCGTTGAACAAATCCAGGCTTTGCGAATAGCCCTTGTAAGCGACAGGTTGCAAGGGCAGTGGCGTCCAGTGGATAGCAGGATCTGCCACCTGCGACGGCCAGGTTCCTCCCGCGCCCGACGTGGGCTGTGCGATGGTGGGCATTTCGTCTTGCGACGCAAATATTTGTGCCTCCGGGAAATCGCCGACTCCCCCAGCATGGTCCCAATGGCTGTGGCTGACAATGACCTTTTGCACCGGTGCAAAGCCGGCGGCGTCCAGTTGCTGGCGGGCTGGCGACACGGGCTTGTCAAATCTAAAAAAGGGCCGCTGCCAATAGGGCATGTCCTGGTCATACTGCACCTCGATCTTGCTACCCAGTCCCGTGTCGAACAGCAGGTAGTCTTGCTTGTGCTTGATCAGAAACGCGGAAAAGTTGGTGTCAATCTTCTTGCCGATGCTGCCGTCGGGCAACAGCAGGCGCTCAACAACGGCCACCTTGCCGGTCTTGATGATGGAAAAACCTACGTGTGGCAGTGCAGGTGTTGTGAGAGTGGTCGATTGCGCTTGAGTGCCGCTGCACAAGAGCGCCGCTGCAAGTGCGAAGCTGTGGACGATCAATGAATATGGCATGGATGGACGTTGAATGAATGAAGGTGCGGGAACTCTAAAGCCTGGTCTATGCTCCAAGGTCAAGCATTTTTTTATACCCACCCGAACCGCACCATGAACATCAGCCAACTGGCGAAAGCCAGCAATGTGTCGACCGACACGGTGCGCTACTACGAAAAACAGGGCCTGATTGCATCGCCCGCACGCCAGACCAATGGCTACCGCGCCTACACTGCAATGCATGTAGAGGCCATGCGATTCGTGCGCGGGGCGCAGTCGCTGGGGTTTTCGCTGACCGAAATCCGCGCGATATTGCCGCAATTTGCACGGGGCCAATTCGGGCGCGCTCACATTGAACAACAACTCAACGCCAAGATGGCAGAAATTGATGCCCACATCACACAACTGCAGACGTTGAAGAAAGAACTCAAGGCCACGTTTGCCTCTTTGACCTGCACACCCGATCAAGTGGTCAGCACGTCGCAGGGAACGGCAACCGATTCCGGCAGTGGCGCCGGTGCCGCACGGGCGCGCAGATCCTTCACCAAGCCTTCCACGCAGTAGTCGTCACCGCCCCCTCCTTTTTGAACCCATGTCCGTCTCCCAACCGATCGAAATACCCGCCGTGCAAACCCACCACAGCCTGACCGCGCTGATGTCAACACGCCCGGGCCGGGTGCCGGTCACCACAGCCTTGCTGGCCGTGAACGTGGTGGTGTTCGGACTCATGCTGATGGCAGGTGCGGGCTTTTGGCACACGCCCAATGGCGTGCAACTGGCATGGGGCGCCAACTTTGGTCCCGCCACGCAGGACGGCCAGTGGTGGCGATTGTTCACTGCGCTGTTCATCCACTTTGGCATTGTCCATCTGGCCCTCAATCTTTGGGCCTTGTGGGACGTGGGTCGACTGGTGGAGCAGCTCTATGGGCGCTGGAGATTTTTGCTGTTGTATGTGTTGAGCGGTGTGTTGGGCAACCTGGTGTCATTGGTCCTGCATGGCAACCAGGCTGTTTCGGGTGGTGCATCCGGAGCCATCTTTAGCCTTTACGGCGCGTTGCTGGTGTTTCTGTGGCGAGCGCGGCGCATTGTGGACCCGGGCGAATTCCGCTGGCTGTTCGGCGGCGCAGCCGTTTTTGCATCACTGATGCTGGGTGTTGGCTTCATCGTGCAAGGCATTGATAACGCGGCCCATGTTGGCGGGTTGGCCGCAGGTGCTCTCTTGGGTTTGGTGATAGTGCGGCGCTGGGGACCGGGTGAATCCACACCGCCCGGAAGCCTGGCGTGGGCTGCCGCGGCGCTGTTGGTGCTGGGCACTGGGGCTTTGGTTTGGAGCCTGCCCGAGCCCCGGTACCGTCTGGGTGAGGAGCAAAAGGCACGTGCTGCCATCCAACAATTTTTGGTCGAAGACCAGCGCACCAGCCAACGCTGGAGCAGCCTGCTGGCTCGCAATCCGCGAACCGGCCACTCGTTCGACGAACTCGCTGGCCACATTGATGCCGATATCGCGGCGGTGTACGAGAGAAGTTTTGAGCAATTGATGGCTGCCCAGCCGGGCGGCGCGGCGCCGTCGGCGCCGCGGCTGGAGTTGCTGCAGAGCTATGCCAGTGAGCGTGCAGAAGCCGCACGCGAACTGTCGCAAGGCTTGCGCGAGAAGGATCCCACGCACATCCGCCAGGCACTGGAGCACGCCCGGCAGGCTTCAGCACCCACTGCAAAACGCTGAGACCTAAATTCACCTGACTGTGCGTCGGCGTACGGACTTCACGCTCTGCAACGAATAGCCTCTTGGTTCTGTTTGTTCCAAAAAAGGTAACTATGTTCAGTATTGCAGGAGCGGCCAATAGTTCAAACACACGGCGCGCCGCAGTGCTTCTGATGGACTGGAACGTGGCGGGCATTACGCCTGTCGACGTGCCCATGCCACTACCAGAAGGCCCACCGCCGTCACCACCAGAAATGCCGGATGTAAAAGAGCCCTTAGGAGCGCCAGCGCCAACCGAGAGCCCCATCCCGGTACGGGAGCCACCCACAACGCTTCCACCCCAGTCTTAGCGGGAGCGATCCGTGGAGGAAATGTCGCCCCAAGCGGAGCATTGGCATTGGCGGCCGTTGATACACCGCATCGGAAAGTGCAACTGCGGGTATCCCATATTTTTCCGCAATTACCTGTGCCTGCACTGCGGCCTGGCACTGGGGTATGAGCCCGAAAGAGCCACCATGCTGTCGCTCGAACAAGTCGGTGATGAGGGCAACTTGGTCATCGCGGGCGCTGCGGCTGCGAGCGATATCTACCGGCGGTGTGCCAACTTCGATCTGGCTCCCCAATGCAACTGGTTGATCACTGTGGCGGACAGTGCACACCATGCCTTGTGTCGTTGCTGCCGACTCAACCGCATGATCCCCGACCAAAGCATTGATGCCAACGCAGCTTTATGGCACAAAGTCGAGCTTGCCAAGCGCAGGCTGGTTTCGTCGCTCATCGCGTTGGGTTTGCCAGTAGCCTCGCGGTTGGATGAAGATCCGCAACAAGGCATGGCCTTTGACCTGTTGGCTGATGTGGAGCCGGTGCCCATTGCCAATGGGCACTTGGACGGCATCATCACTGTCAACGTCAACGAGGCGGACGATGTTGCGCGTGAAGCCATTCGCACTGCACTGCATGAACCGTACCGTACCCTGCTGGGGCATGTGCGGCATGAGTCGGGTCACTACTATTGGACGCGCCTGCTGATGGGGAGCAAGTGGCATGAACCCTTTCGCGCGCTATTTGGCGACGAGCGGGAAGACTACGCCGCGGCATTGAAACAATACTACGCCGACGGCCCTGCGCCGGATTGGGATGACACGAGCGTCAGCGCCTACGCCAGCGCACACCCGTGGGAAGACTGGGCCGAGACCTGGGCACATTACATGCATATGGTCGACACGATGGACACCGCGATGGGGTCCGGTATGCACAACGAGAACGTGGAGCTGTTGAAAGACCCGTTCCAGAAAGAAGTGCTCTACCGCTTTGAGGGTGAGCTCGACACGGAAATCGCGGGTACCGATGCATTCCTGGATTTCTTCAACGCGTGGGCAGGGTTAACCAGTGTGCTCAACGAATTCTCGCTGGGCATGGGCCTGCCGGATTTTTACCCCTTTGTACTTAGCAAACGCTCGATTACCAAGCTGCACTTTGTGCACCGGTTCATCCAGGCATCGGGCGTTGCGTCAAATGTTCAACCCAAGGAAGCAGCACTATGACCGATATACCCGTCTTGCCCAATGGCACCGATAGCAACCTGGAACAAGTGGTTGCCCGCGAACAATATTTCATTTTGAGGACGCGATTGGTGGCCTTGCAATCAGCCGCCGTGACGGACATGGGGGCTATCGATGCCGTGATACAGGCGTTGTCCAAAGCGCAGATGGCCTACAAGGCATCGCACGGTTTGATAGGCAACAATGCCAGTGATGACCCGCCCCACGCGCCTGCGTGAGGGCTGGAGACGCCCGCCAATACCCCCTTTGCTGCCTTCCACTGTGTGGCAGCGCACCGACGCAAAAACCGCGTTTTGGCATTGTTGGATTCCGCTATATGACGCATGGCATTGATAAGCTTTGGTCATGCCAGCACAACTTAAATTGAAGGAGACTCATCTATGTCCACCGAAAAATCCCTCACTTCGCGCTACGCGAAGTACTTGCGCCCTGCCCTGGTGTTGGCCGCATTTGCCGCCAATGGTCTGGTCGCGCAAGCCGCCACCACCGATGCGCCTTCTGCACCGGAAAAAGCTGCCCACAAAACAGAGCGGGTTGTGTCCGATAGCTGGATTACCACCAAGGTGAAATCCGAAATACTGGCCAACAGCGTTTCCAAGGGTTTCAAGGTGCAAGTCAAGACCAAACACGGCGCGGTCACGCTCAAAGGCAAGCTACCAACCCAAGATGCGGTGGACGTGGTCAAATCCATTGCCGAGAAAATCAAAGGCGTGCGCAGCGTTGACACCACGGGTCTAGCTGTTACCGGTTGAAGTCTGAGACGGACCAGCTTGCGAAAGGGGCGGTACCTGGTTGCCACCACTAACGAAACAGTCGTCTAGCCCTCGTCAGATGGACTCCAGTTGCTACTATTTATATAGCAATCCAAAAATACGAGGGATGCCAATGCCGTTAACGGATACCCTTAACCGTGCGGCTTGGCGTCTTTAGCGTGCAGGGCTAAAACCTCGTCTAGCGTTTTCATGAATTGGTCCACGCGAATGGGCTTGGTCAGATAGCGGAAAAACCCAGCCGCCAGACCTTTTTCAATATCGCTTGGCATGGCATTGGCGCTGATGGCAATCACCGGTATGTGTGCGGTGATAGGGTCGACCGCCAACATGGCCAGCGCCTTGCTACCGCTCATGCCGGGCAAATTGATGTCCATCAAAATGACGTCAGGCAGTGCGGTTCGCGCAATCTCGATCCCACTCAAGCCGTTACTGGCAGACAGCAAGCGCATACCTGCGCGTCGGCCAATCAATGCTTCTACCAGCATCAGGTTGGCCGCATTGTCTTCAACATACAGCACCGTGTGGATGCGCGCACCGGCCTCAACAGGCAGCGGTACCACCGCGGAAGGCGACTCGCTTTCGCTGGCTTGCCGCTCGGCGGTCAGCTCAAGGTCTATCCAGAACGAACTGCCCTTGCCTACGGTACTCTCCACACCGATGGTTCCGCCCATCAGCTCGACCAGGCGTTTGCAGACTACCAAGCCGATGCCAGTGCCCTCCTCGGCAGTGGCCTCCTGTCCCAGGCGGTTAAATGGTTGGAAGAGATGGGCGATTTGCACTGGCGACAGCCCTTCGCCCGTATCGGCCACGGCAATGCGCATGCGTCCGGGTCTGTTGGCAGCCAAGGTCACGGCCACCGTGCCATTCGGTCGGTTGTATTTGATCGCATTGGAGAGCAGGTTGATTAACACTTGCTTGACCCGCGTGCGGTCCGCCTTCACGCAATACTGCACGTCAAACGCCGGAAAGTGGATGCAGATGCCCCGCTTCTTGGCCTGAGACTCGATCATGGTTTCACACTCAGCCATGACCTCAGCCAGCGAAACTGGCTCTGGCATCAGCATGAGCTTGCCCGATTCGATCAGGGCCAGATCCAGAATTTCGTTGATGAGATCCAGCAGATACCACCCTGCTTGTAATATCTGGTCGGTGCTGCGCTTTTGCGCGGGGGTTGGCACTGGATCACCAGAGTCAATGAGCTGGGCAAAACCCAAAATCGCATTGAGTGGTGTGCGCAGTTCATGGCTCATGCTGGACAGAAAATCCGACTTGGCCAGGTTGGCTTTTTCAGCGACCGACTTGGCCATCTCCAGCTCAATATTATTTTCTTGCAGCGCCTGGTCCAGCAGTTTGCGCTCGGTCACGTCGCGTGCGGCGGCGAACACGCCTTGCAGTTTGCGGTCCCGGTCATAGAAGGTTGTCGCGTTGTACGACACCACGGTTTCTTTGCCATCCCGTGCCCGCGCGGTCAGCTCGTAATTGGCGACCTTGTTTTCTTTCAGCACGCGTTTAATGCCCGCCTCAGCCCGAAGCGGATCGGTGAAAAAACTCTTGAATGGCGCGCCGATCAACTCATCGCGCGTGCAGCCGGTCAAGGCCTCCATCTGCTGGTTCACGTCCGAAATCACGCCAGCCGGATCCGTGGTCATCAAAGCATCAATGTGGGACTCGATCAAGGACCGGGTGTAGAACTGTTGGTCGCGCAGGCGCTGGTCCAGCTTTTTGCGTTCGTCCTCCACCTGCTGGCGCGCGGTGTTGTCGGTGCCGATCAACAGGTAACCAATGATGATGTTCTGCGCGTCCCGCAGCGCTGTGACCGATACCACTGCAGGCAAGCGGCTGCCGTCTTTACGGATATAGGTCAACTCATAAATGTCTTCGATTCCGCGCGAGGCCTTGAACACCAGCGCCTCAAAGCCTGGCAGGATGTGCGTGTCCAGTTCCAGGCTCAGGGTTTGGGCGCGTTCTATCACCTCCTGTGGGTCAGAGATGTCCGCCGGTGTGATTTTGTCAACCACATCCGCAGCGGTGTAGCCCAGCATGCGCTCGGCACCGACGTTAAAAATCTGGATCACGCCCCTGGCATCGGTGGCGATGGATGAGAAATTGGCGCTGTTAAAAATCGCGTTCTGCAGGGCGCCAGCCTTCAAGAGTGCGTCTTCGGCTTGCTTGCGGGCCGTGTTGTCGGTGCCAATCAGCAGGTAACCGATGATGGCGTTTTGCGCATCCCGCAGGGCTGTGACTGAGACCACCGCAGGGAAACGACTGCCGCCTTTGCGAATGTAGGTGAGCTCGTAAATGTCTTCTATACCCCGCGCAGCCTTGAAGACCAGGGCCTCAAAGCCCGGGTTGATAGGAGTGTCCAGTTCCTTGCTAAGGGCCTTGGCCCGTTCGATCAGCTCCCGCGGATCAGATATGTCGGCCGGTGTGATCTTGTTCATCACATCAGCCACCGCGTAGCCCAGCATGCGCTCGGCCCCGACGTTGAAAATCTGGATCACGCCCTTGGCGTCAGTGGCTATGCAGGAAAAATTAGCGCTGTTGAAAATGGCGCTTTGCAACGCTCCTGCTTTCAGCAATGCCTCTTGGTGCTGGGCATCGGCAGAGCCGTCCGCGCCGCCTACACCGTAAAGTTGTGGCGGCGTGTGTTCTGAGTCAGGCATGTCTTATGTCCAAAATAGCGCATACCTACCTGAACATAAAAATGGCTCAGAGAACCTGCAACTTTCAACTGAAGCACCTAGCACGAATGCGGGAAGATGCACAAGCGGCTAGCGTACATAGCGACCAGCCTTTGCTATGTGCGGTAGCGCACATAGAGCCACTATAGGCCCAAAAGACAGGTTGACGCCATAGTCCCTGTACCATTCCATACATGTCTGCAACCGCTACCCTACCCGAATTGCCCCAACAATTTTCCCTATCTGATTGGGCTGACGCCGCGATGCGATGCCGGCCTGTCCGCCCTTGGGCGCGCTGGCTATTTCTGATATCTGTGTTGTGTCTGTCGGCATGCGCGTCGCTACCCGACCAGGTCGATAGGCCCGTATCGACTGCCCTGGCCAACCCCTCGCAAACGCGTCTGGGTAGTGTGATTGCGGACCGTGCAAAAAAAGCCGGCACCCGCAACGACTCGGGGTTTGCGCTGGTCGGGAGTGCCGAGCTGGCTTTTACCAGCCGCATGACCCTCATCAAGGCGGCTGAAAAGACCCTGGACATCCAGTACTACGCCATTTTTTCCGACAAAACGACCGAACGGCTGTTTGATGCACTGCGCGAGGCCGCAGCCCGTGGGGTGCGCATTCGCATCCTGCTGGACGACTTCAACACCTCCGGCAAAAACGCCCAGGTACTCAAGCTCGCATTTGAAAAAAACATGGAATTGCGCCTGTTCAACCCACTGCCCGGAGGCCGTAGTTCGCTGGCCCTGCGCATCATCACCAACTTGAATGACGTGGCCCGCATCCAGCGGCGCATGCACAACAAAATTTTTGTAGCCGACAACGCGTTGGCCATTACCGGTGGCCGCAACCTGGGTGAAACCTACTTCGGACAAAGCGCAGGCACGAACTTTGTGGACGTTGACGTGCTGGCGGCGGGCCGCATCGCACGTGACCTATCGCAAAGTTTTGACCAATACTGGAACAACCCGCTGTCTTTCCCGGTGCAGTCGCTGATGACGGCCCACGAAATTGAGGCTCTCAAGCCCGTACCCACCACAGGTGCCAACAAACCAGGTGAACCCGCCGATCCTGCGGATGCTGCCGCGGCAGGCACTGCAGCCGCCGAATCTTTACTGCCCATGCCTCTGGTCACCGCGCCGGCCGACCCCACCGGTACGATCAACGCCACTACTCCCACGATTGCGCCGCTGCCAGATTCAACTGACTTGCGCCTATTGAAATGGACGTGGGCACCATCAACCCTGCTGGCGGACAAACCCGGCAAGATTGCCGCCGATGCAGACGATGTTGAAGCCGCCGAAGACACGACCGTAGATGGCCTGCTGCAACTGATGGGACAGGCCAAAACCGATCTGCTGATCGTGTCGCCCTACTTTGTACCGGGCGAACGTACGATGAGGCAGTTCGCAGACCTGCGCAGACGCGGCGTCCGCGTGCGGGTGCTGACCAACTCGTTGGCGTCCAACGACGCGCCTGCCGCCCATGTTGGATACGCCCGCTACCGCAAGGCGCTGTTGGAAATGGGCGTCGAGATCTATGAAATGCGCGCCGAACAAGTGGGCACCTTCCGCAGTTTTGGCTCTGCGGCCATTTTGACGGGGTCCATCGGCGGTTCTACCGGAGGCGGCAACTCGCGCGTCAGTCTGCATTCCAAAGTCGTGGTGGTCGACGACCGGATACTGGTGGTGGGATCGATGAACCTCGATCTGCGCTCACAGTTGCAAAACAGCGAAGTTGCCGTCGCCATCCGCAACCGCGCCATTTCAACAGAGGCCATCGGGCTGATCGAGCCGACCATGGCAACCGGCTCGTACCGGGTCGAGCTCGACGGCGGCCAGTTGATATGGCGGGCCCCGCAGGGCTCCAATCTGAAAGACAGCACCAGCGAGCCCGACACCAGCGCCTTTCTGCGGTTTGCGCTCAAGCTGCTAGGACCCATTGCCCCTGAAGAGATGCTTTGAAAGCTGGGGCGGTGAAGTGCTGTTCACCCTCACAGGATCAGCGTTTACCGTGGTGGTGCAGACACTGCGTTTGAGCCGACGCGTCAATACTTGGGATAGCCCACTACCTTGGGCGTGCGTCGCTGCGGCGGGCTCGCTGGCAAGGTCTTCATCAGGGCTGCTACCGCAGCGTCCAGTTGGGCGTCACCCCCTGCAGCGGTTGCGCGGGGCGGGTTGTCCACCTCGATGTCCGGCGTCACGCCCTTTCCTTCCACCAGAATGTGCCCCTCCGCATCCATCTGTGCAGTCTCGGCGGCCCGCACAATCCCTTTGTCGACCAACCGGTTGCGGTCACTGAGCCAGACGCCTGCGCCGCTGGTCGTCTTGCCGATCAGCGGCCCCAGCTTCAGGCGTTTGAAGCCTTCGGCGAAGGTTTCTCCATCGCTGTAGGTGTTTTCATTGATTAGCGCGGCCAGAGGACCGTTGAATGAGCCTTGCATGTTCGGGTAGCTGGCAGCACCCAATTCGGCGGCGGGGTGGCGCGGCTGCCACCAGGCCCAGGCCCGGCGCAGCAGCTTCTCCAGCACCCAGCTATCGATGTTGCCGCCATTGTTGAAGCGTACGTCAATGATCAAGGCCTCTTTCTCCAACTGGGCGTAGAAGTCTTTGGCGAAGTCGGCAATATCGTCCTTGCCCATGGCGCGCAAATGCAGATAACCCACGCGGCCTTTGCTGGCCTTGTCTACCGCGTCCATGCGGCTGGTGCGCCAGTCTTGGTAGCGCAAGGCGGACTCGCGGCGTGCATCCACCGCGGTCACGATGAAGGGGCGCGGCGCACTGTCGCCGCGTTGCACTTCCAGCCGCACTTGCTTGCCGGCCTCGCCCTGCAACAGAGTGGCCGCCTTGGGCCAGACCGCGGCACGCCCATTGACAGCGACGATGACATCGCCCTCGCGCACATCCACGCGCGGTGCCTGAAGCGGGCCCCGCTCGCTGACCAATTCGGCGTCACCGCGGTAGATGCGCACAATCCGCGCGCCCTTGGCGTGTGGCTCCAGCTGTGCGCCAAGGCCGGCCAGTGCGGGTGCGTCCTCCGGCAGGGGCGGCAGGTCTCCGGGCGCGACTTGGCTGTGCAATAGGTTCAGGTCTGAGGTCATCTGCCCCATCAGTTCGGCCAGCTCCAGCCGGTCGCCCACGCGGGGCAGCAGTGCGGCGTGGCGGGTGCGGCTTGCGTTCCAGTCTGTGCCGTGCAGCTTGGCATCATAGAAATGGTCGCGGCTCAGACGCCAAGCGTCATCAAACAATTGCTGCCACTCTTGGCGCGGGCTAACGTCCACGTTCCAATCGCTCCAGCGCAACGTGGACTTGGGCAGCTCCGCGGGCAGCTTGGACGCGGCTTCCACAATCAGCAGCTCCGGAACGCCGCCTTTGGTGAGTTCGCGGTGCAGCAGCATGTGCTTGCCGTTTCCACTCAATTCAAAGTGCTTTACTTTCTCGCTGTGGGTTTCCGCACTGGCATCCTGCTCCAGGGCGATGGAGCGCAAGGTGGCCACACCATCGGGATTCTCCTGCTCCAGCCACCACAGGCGCTTGGCATTCACGGCCAAGCCACGGTAGGTCCCGGCGGGCAGGGGCAGCTCAACCAACCGGTCAGCCAAGCCCTCGAGCGCGATTTTGGGCAGGGCGGGTTTGGCCGATTTAGCGTCCTTGGTGTCCTTCGGATCTTTCGTGTTCTTTGAGTCCTTTGGGTCCTTGCTGGAGTCGGTGTCCTTGGGGTCTTTGCTCTCTTTGGCGTCCGGATCTTCTTTGTCACCCTTGACCGCGTCGGCCTTGGGCTTGTCACGCGCACTGAGCTCGCTCTTGGCTTCCATCGGATGCACAAGCCCCGCTTGCAGTGCCAGTGCATAGACCTTGATGCCGGGCTCAAAGGCCGGGCCCATATTGCGGTCGGCCCACACGCTGGAACCGGGCTGGGTCGCGAAGTGGCGGCGCGAACCGAAGTAGAGCCATTGACCGTCCGGGCTGAACGCAGGGTCTGCGTTGTCAAAGCGCGCAGTGGTCAATGCACGGGCCTTTTTGTCGGCCAGCGCGTAGAGCCACATCTGGGTGCGGAAACCTGTATCGGCACCGGCCTTGGCATACGCCAGCGCCTGGCTGTCGGGGTGCCAGACCAGACTTGAAAAGTCGTCGCGCGTAGCCTGGTCGATCACTCGGGTTTGCGCGCCGCCTTCGGCCTTCAGATCTGTTAACGCGAGTGCGCCACTGAGATCGGCATGCGCCAGGTATCGGCCATCGGGACTCACTTTCAGGCGGTTGCGCAGCACCTGCGAGCCCTGCGTGAGCTGCTTGCGTGCAGCACCACCGAGTGCGTCCAGTTGCCAGACTTCTACCTCACCCGAAAAATCGCACAGGGCGTAGACCCATCGTCCATCCGGGCTGAAGCTGGCTTCGCGACAGCGCGAGCCATCCGGCTGCTGCAGCACCGCACGGCGCAAGCCCTGCGTGCCTTGGCTGGCAAGGCGACCCCGCACGCCGATCAGCGCGCGTTCACCGTCGGAGCTCAGGCCCACTTCGGTCAAGAACTCGTGTGGCCGCTTGACCCAGCGTGTGCCCACGGCCAGGTTCTGATCACCCAGCAAGGTGACCGCCAAGGCCGGTGGGTTGGCCAGCGGACCCGCAGCGGGTGCGTTCAAATCCACCCGGTGCAGATCAGCACCCCGTGCCACAACAACTTGGCTGCCTTGGATGCTGGCCCAGCGCACATCGAATTCACGCCACTGCGTGTGCTGCTGTGCATCGCTGCCATCGATGGCCACACTCCACAGGTTGAAGATGCCATCGCGGTCGCTTAAGAAGGCGATGCGCTCGCGGCCCTGGGCATCGCGGTAGGGCATGGGGCGTTTATTGTTGGCAACCGGGACATTGGCGTCCAGCAAGGGGCGGGCCTCCACGGACCCGGCGATATCCATGCGCCACAGGCTTGCCACCGCGCCACCACGGTAGCCCTTGGCGTTATCGCCGCGCAGGCCTTGGCGTGTGAAGATCCATTGCTTGCCATCGACGCTGACAGCCAGGTCGCTGGCATCGGCGATGGGCAAGGCCTCCAGGCGTTCGCCCGTCAGGCGAAAGGCCTGCGTCACGGGGCGACCATCCACGGCAGGCGCGGTGATCAGCAGCGCGCCTGCCGCGTCGCTACCCCACAGTCGCAACTGGCTGCTGGCCAGCCAGGTGCGCCGGGTAGGCTCGCCACCATCGACCGGCTGCGTGTAGATGTCGCCCGCACCGTCCCGCTGCCCCACATAGGCCAGCGTGCGGCCGTCCGGCAGCAGCACCGGGTTGGACTCCTGCCCAGCGTGGCTGGTCAGGCGCATGGCGCTGCCACCCTGTACCGGCGCGCGCCACAGGTCGCCCTGGCTGAGGAAAACCAGGGTGTCGCCATGGATGGCAGGTTGGCGGTAGAACCCTTGGGGCGCGGCCGTGGCCGACACTGCGCAAAGGAACAAGGTAGCCAGCAGGCTTGGTCGACGAAGTGATTTCATGGAACAGTACGTGAATAACGATGGCGCATTGTGCACAAGGATGGGGGCAGCTTGTAACGGCGGCCGTCACCCCGCAGGTGGCTTTTCTTGCACCAAGTCCCATAAATTGCCATACAAGTCCTGGAACACGGCAACCGTTCCATAGACTTCTTCTTTAGGTTCGCGTACAAAAACCACACCACGCGCCAGGTAGGCATCGAAGTCGCGCCAGCAATCATCCGTGTACAAAAACAAAAATACCCTTCCGCCGGTCTGGTTACCGACCCGCGAGAGTTGCGCATCACCGACGGCGCGGGCCAACAGCAAACGCAAACCCTCCGAGCGCTGCGGAGCCACGACCACCCAGCGCTTGTTTTGCGTTGGCAGGGCGGTGTCTTCCACCAACGTGAAGCCCAACTGGTCGACGTAAAAGTGGATTGCCTCGTCGTAGTCGCGCACGACAAGGGAGAGCTGGCCTATAGTTTGTTTCAAAGATCGCTCCTGTTTTGATAGCGACTTACGCTTGTCCCTTGAGGGCTGGCGGCCCGTTTTGTATATACCGATTGCCGGAACAGCATGGGAGGCCCCTGAGCCACAGGAATGGCCGCGTCACGATCGCTGCCCCGGTCGCTCCATGGCGACTTCGGACACTGCAAAGCCAAGCTTTTCATAGAAGGCCGCGACGCCGGTTCTTCCCGCGCGCAAGACCCAGGTCATCTTGGAATCGTCGCCCATTGCAGCGCGAACGAGTGCTGTACCAACGCCCTTGCCCCGGTGCGCCTGCGCCACGACGACCATGGAGATGTAGCCGTTGAAGAGGCCGTCTGTTATTGCCCGCAAGAATCCGACGACCTCGTCCCCCTGCACCACTACCAGTGCAATCTGCGAGCGGGAGGCGAGTTCACGGAATGTTTCAGCATGGGCGACGCGGGCGCCCCAGTCGTTGGCAACGAGTAGCAAACGCGCCTGCTCGATTTCGGATGCTTGAATGGGACGTACTTGCATGGCTTGCGCTGATGGCTATTGCTTCGTGGCGGGGTCCCAGTGCTCGGCGATCTTTCCGCCTTCGATGCGAAACATGTCAAACCAGGTCGTGGTGTACTTGTGGGCGTTGTCCTTGGGATCACTGTTTTCGCGAACGAAACTCAGGATGACGATGTCGCCTTCTGCAGTCATGGTCACCAACGGAGCTTTGATATGGGCTTCAATGGGCTTTGCCTTCGCAAACTTGGAGAAGAAGGCCACGAAAGCCGCACGCCCCGTCGGTACATTGGGGTTGTGTTGGATATAGGACTCCGTCAGGTACTTCTCGGCCCGTTCCATGTGGCCGCCCTCGAAGACTTCGCGCCAGAAGTCGTACACCAGGCGCTTGTTCGCCGCTAACGTGGGATCGGGGCTTGAAACCATCAGCTCTTGGTTGGTGTTTGCGACGACAGTGACTTGGGCATGTGCCAACGCAGACACGAGGATTGCCATGAGTGCCATGGTGCGAAGGATGGTGATCATAAATTTTCAGTCTTTCTTTGGTTGCTATATTTTTAATAGCGTATTAGTCATATTCCACGAGAGCTAGCGGGTATTTTTATGAATGACGGCTCTTTGAAAAGGCGTCTAAAGGGCTTTACGGCCCATCACCGCTTCAACGCCGCTTGTGTGACTCCCGCCAGCGAGATACGGGTGCTGATCAGCTCGGGCTCCAGCATCACCTCGATCAACGTGCCCTCGGGTCGCTCCAGTGCCGCCAGCAGCTCCGCCTCGAAGTCGGCAGTGCGCTGGATGCGCACACCGGCGTAGCCATAGGCTCGGGCCAGCGCGGCGAAGTCGGGGTTGTGCAGCGAGGTGCCGGCACCGGACGTGTGGGTCGGGTACTCGCGCTCCTGGTGCATGCGGATGGTGCCGTACATGCCGTTGTTCAGCAGCAGGATGATGGTCTTGGCGCCATGCTGCACGGCGGTGGCCAGCTCTTGGCCGTTCATCAAAAAGTCGCCATCCCCGGCGATGGTGAACACTACCCTGCCCTGCCCGGCCGCCGCGGGGCTGGCCTTGCTGGTGATGGCGGCGGCAATGCCAGCCGGCACGCCGTAGCCCATGGCGCCATTGGTGGGTGCCAGCTGAGTCTTGAAGCCCCGGGCGAGGCCGCTGTAGCGGTAGAAGCGGTGTAACCAACTTGCAAAATTGCCAGCACCGTTGGTCAGCACCGCATCCGCTGGCAGATGCTTTTGCACGGTGGCGATGACGCTGTGCATGTCCACCAGGCCGCGTTCGGTGTCGGCTGGCAGGTCCTTGATCGTGCTGGCCTGCAGGTTGGCCACGTAGTCGGCACTGCATGCCTGCGCCCACGCTTCCCACACCACGTCTTTCGGCGCGTCCAACACCTCCAGCGAACGGGCCGCCGCGCGCATGCTGGCGTGGATGGCCAGGTCGGCCTGGTAGACGCGGTTGAGCTCTTCGGCGCTGGAGTGGATGTGCACCAGGGTTTGTTTGCTGCGGGGCGCCTGCAACAGCGTGTAGCCGCCGGTGGTCATCTCGCCCAGGCGCGGGCCGATGGCAATGACCAGGTCGCTCTCGCTAATGCGTTTGGCCAACGCAGGGTTGATGCCAATGCCGACGTCACCGGCGTACAGCGGGTGGTGGTTGTCAAACGTGTCCTGGAAGCGGAACGCATTGCCCACCGGCAGGCGCCAGGCCTCGGCAAAGCGCTGCAGCGCCTGGGCGGACTGCGGCGTCCAACCGCTGCCACCGGCGATGACGAACGGACGCTCGGCCTTGAGCAGCATCTCGCGCAGCGTGCGCAACGCGCCGGGGTCGCTCCACGCGTCGGATGGCTCGACGCGAGCCAATGGCGCAGGCATGGCGCCGGTTAGGGGGTTGGCTTTAACGGCTTGCGTCAGCATGTCTTCGGGCAGCACCAGCACCACGGGGCCGGGTCGGCCATTCATCGCAGTGGCAAAGGCGCGGGCAATGTATTCGGGGATACGGGCCGCATCGTCAATGCGTTCCACGCGCTTGGCCATGCCCAGGGCGCTCGGGCCAAACATGACGCGGTAGTCCATTTCTTGAAACGCTTCGCGGTCACGCTGGTCGCTGGCCACATCACCGATCAGCAGCACCATGGGTGTGGAGTCCTGGAACGCGGTGTGCACGCCGATGCAGGCGTTGGTGGCCCCGGGGCCACGCGTCACAAAGCAGACGCCGGGGCGACCAGTCAGCTTGCCATGGGCCTCGGCCATGAAGGCTGCCCCGCCCTCTTGGCGGTTAACGACGAACTGGATGCTGTCGCGGAACAGATGGAAGCCATCCAAGACGGCCAGATAGCTTTCGCCGGGTACTCCAAAGGCGTGGGTAACGCCTTGTTCAATCAGACATTGCACCAGCAGGTGGCCGGCTATCTGGGGAGCGGGAATGGGGGTTGTAGATGTCGAATACATGGGCACTATTGTCCATGCACATCGGCCCCTTTTTTGGGTGCGGGTGCGTGACCTTGCACCCAAAAAAAATACTGCATGGAGGATAGGTGAAAACCCGTTTTGAAGAAAAGATGGTCATTAAAACCGCCGCGGCAATTAGCGGCCGTCACCGTTGAACTCTACTCCAACTCCATATGTCTCTCCCATTTGAGCAAGGCAACCGAAGTAAAACATTTATTGTTTTACAACAATTATTTATTGTAATTAAGAAATTACAGGCTAAACTTTCTATCAGAAGTGGAAAAATTTGCATTGTCGGAAATCCCGCTTCGTCGTACAGCAATCTCTGAAAGAAAGTATCCAAAAATGAAAAGTTCTATTCACTGGCCCCATATGAAAGCTGCGATGAGGCCATATTTCATCCATGCAATATTGCTATCAATAGCCTTATTGCTACCAGGCTGTGGCGGCGGCGCCAAGCTCAACAATGCTGAAAATAAGCAGTTAACTGTGGAGGTCGATCACTCCGGTGCGCGCGGTGCGCTGATCGAAAATCCGCCGACCCGAATTGGAACGTTGAAGACAACTCACTTCACAGAGCAGTTGCAGGCCGCCATGCCGTCTCTGCTGGCTATTGCAGGCACGCCAAAGTGTGATGTCGATTTCCACCATTTTGAATACAGCACAGTCGGCGCTGCCGAAGAACAGACCACGGCATCTGGTGGGCTGATGGTGCCAACCGGCAACGATCCAATTTGCAGGGGCCCGCGTCCCGTGCTTTTGTATGGGCATGGCAGTTCACTGCTCCGCAATGTGAATATGGCTGACATAAGTGGCGCCAATTCTCGTGCCGGGAACGCCATCCAGATAGCGGCACTGTATGCAGCGCAAGGATATATCGTGGTGGCTCCCAACTATGCAGGCTACGACACCTCAACGCTTAGTTATCACCCGCACCACATTGCTGATCAGCAATCAAAAGACATGATCGATGCGCTCACAGCTGCCCGCAAAGCATTTCCAAATCTGTCTAATCCCGTCGCCGAGAATGGCAAACTGTTTATCACCGGATACTCTGAAGGCGGGTACGTCAGCATGGCGACACACCGGGCCATGCAGGCTGCGGGCATGACGGTTACAGCGTCGGTGCCTCAAAGTGGTAGCTATGCCGAGAGCGTAAGTTATGAAAGCTTGGGGCTGCCTGGTGCACTGAATCGACTTGGGGCCATTTCGCTTGAGTCGCGTTTGCAAATGGCGATGCAGTTAACTGCTTGGCAGAAAGCATATGGCAATATTTACGATTCACCCACGGATGTCTATGCAGTCGCGGATGCCAAAGCTATTGAAACACTTCTGCCAACCACTCGCCCCCTTGACTCACTCATTGGGGCCGGCAAATTTCCAAAGTTTCTTTTGGGCACAGACATGCCCGGATATTCAAGCTTGAGTAATCTAGACAGTGTCAACTACGGTCCTCCCGCACAAAGCTTGCTTACTACTCCGTATGTAACGCGGTTAGCGAACGATATTGCCTCCCATCCTTGCCCAATCACCTCGGCAACCGAACCGCTGGACTGCGTGACTGCGAATACAACGCGCTCTGCCTGGCTAAAAAACGATTTGCGCACGTGGGCACCCACAGCGCCAATGCTAATGTGCGGCGGCAAAGCCGACACGGAAGTTGTCTTCCTCAATGCACAGTTGACGCAGGCGTATTTCCTGCAACATGGCAGCAGCGTGTCGTTGCTGGATGTAGATTCCGCAATTAGTTCGACCGATCCGTTTGCAGGTGCAAAGTCGGTATTTGCCTCGACCCGTCAAAGCGTCGTTGCGGCAGGCGGAGACCCTCTCAGCGCGGAAAATTATCACGGCAACATGGTGTTCGCCGCATGTGCGGTTGCGGCACGGGACTTCTTCAATCAGTTTTAGCAAAGAAAGAGGCGAACCGAAACGACGGTCGCGGAGCACGCTGAAAATTCGAGTTACGCCTGGATAGGCGGGAAGCGTCTATGGCCGCTGATTCATTGCGCATTGGTAGCAGTCGCTACATGGCGAGTGCTGTGATAGTTGCCGGTGCCCCGGTGCGGCACCACGTCCGTCGGCAGCACATCACCGGGCTGGTAAGTAGGGCCGCTATCCAGGCGTGCGTAGTACGGCGCGAACTCGGTGTTGGCCAGGGCCAGCAAATCTTCCAACTTATCCAACACGAAATAACTTTCCTGGAAATCGTCGATGCGATAGTTGGTGCGCATCACGCGCTCCAGATCAAAGCCGATGCGGTTAGGCGAATCACTCTGGACAGAGTACGTGCTCTCGGAGAACGAGGATGCGATACCGGCGCCGTAAATGCGCATAC
>JANXVI010000447.1 GCA_025351745.1 Rhodoferax sp. | reverse complement strand
TATTCTTCATCGGTCGGGCCTTCCAACTTAATTTTCCAAGCCTCTTCTAGAGTCAATTTACGAACGCCGCAATGGCGCAAGCTACAGCTACGAGGTTGCGAGCCGTCAATCAGTGAGATGCCCCAAACGTTGTCTTCCTCACAGCTGATACCAATACATAGCACTGGGTGGCAAGAGCAATCCTCGTATAGATCGCCAACTGCCAAACCGAGTTCAGCCTTGGCAAGCCGCATCTGCTCTTCAAATTCCGCTGCGAAAGAGAGTGTCATCCATGAGGCTTAACGATCGATTGATGTTTAACTTTAGCCCGTCTGATTACAAACCCGAACGGCTGCCCTCGCCCCGCTGAAGAGACGAACATCCCGCCGCCCATCCGCTGCGCACCGCACCTTCCAGCGTGGCGGGGTAGGGGCCTTGCACATAGTCGCCAGCGGCCAGCAGACCCGGCGCAATCTGTTGCGGTGGGCGCTGTAGGCCAGGCGTGCAGGCAAAAGTTGCGTGTTTTTCAACCACGGTTTGAACGGGCTGCAATGCGGGTAGATCCAAGGCGGCAAGCTGGTCCTTGGCCTGCTGCAGCACGGCGCATTGGAGCTCTTCGCGGTTGCCCTCGCTGGCGCTGACGACAAAGGCCAGCAGCCCTTGCGGCCCGTTCAGTTGCCCGCGGTCAAACACAAACTGGGCTGGTGCTGTGGGCGTATTGCGCAGCGCCAGCATGGCGTGGGGCAGGCGGGCTTGTGGAGCCCAGGCGTAGACCGTGGCTATGGACTCAAAGCGCATGGCGGCGGTGGTTGCTGCCCAGTTTTTTATCGCATTTGCTATAGATTCAGGAGCGGTATGTGCATATTCCACGAGGGCTATCGCCGCATTTGATGAAGACGTTGCCCAGATGACGCGGTCGAAGGCCTGTCCGTCCAGCAACCAGTGAGGCGCCAGCCAGTGCAGGTTGCCCGCGCGCTGGCCCAGATGCACTTGGCCGCCCCGTTGGGTGATCCACTGGGCGGCGGCCACCGGGAACAGCGCGCTGAGGTCGGTGCGGGGCAGCAGCAGATGCGAGCCACCGCGCACGCCAAACAGCGCGTCCTTCATGACCCGCAAAAATACCTGGGCACTGGCTCGGGACGCTGGCGTGTTCAGCGCTGAGACACACAGTGGCTCGATCAGCTCGTGCAGCACGCGTGGCGCCGTCGTTTTGCAAAGTTGCGCCACAGACAGTTCGGGCGCGCAATTAAAGCGCTTCAACTGCCAACCCAGCGACGCCCGTATCAACGACAGCCGCTCGCCCCAGGTCCATCCGCGCGCGGTGGCGATGGCCGCTATCGCATCAAAAGGGGCGGACCAGTGCTGGGCGTACGCGGGTGTTTGCAGGCCGGTGCCATCGGGGAAGGGCAGGGACAAGGCTTGACGTAGCAGCAGCGCGTCCGGGTCCAGGCCCACCAGGCGCATCAGCCGCAGAGTTTCGGTGTAGGCGCCGATCAGAATGTGCTGGCCGTTGTCCAGCATGACAGGCGTGCCGTCGGGCAGCGTGCCCTGCAACGCCCGCGCCCGGCCGCCCAGCGTGCGGGACGCCTCAAAGACGGTGACTGAGTGGCCTTTCTCGCATGCAGCCACGGCGGCGGCCATGCCGGCCCAGCCGGCACCAACGACGGCGACTTTCACCGCAGCCACCGTTTCGGGTCGTGTTTCGCGACCGTGGGGGTCATAGCTTGCCCAGGGCTTGCACCTTCCACGCCAGCCACATCTTGCGCAGCGGCGTGAGGCTGACCCGTTGGTGCAACACCTGGAAGTTGTCACGCTCTATCTCGCGCAGCAGCGCACGGTAGATGCTGGCCATCATCAGGCCGGGCTTTTGCGCGCGGAAGTCCGCCGCAGGCAGCAGGGCCAGGGCCTCGTCGTACAGGCCGTGGGCGCGCTGGGCCTGGAAGCGCATCAGCGCGGTGAAGTTGTCGGAGTAAGTGCGCTTCAAGATCTCATGCGCCCTCACATCAAACTGCTTGAGTTCGTTGACGGGCAGGTAGATGCGGTCACGCAGCGCGTCTTCACCGACGTCGCGGATGATGTTGGTCAACTGCAGGGCCTGGCCTAGCTTGTGCGCGTACTCGGTGGTCTTGGCCTGGGTCTGGCCGAAGATGCCAGCCGCCACTTCACCTACAACCCCGGCCACTAGGTGGCAATAGCGCTGCAGGCCGGGGTAGTCCAGGTAGCGGGTTTGGGTCAGGTCCATTTGGCAGCCTTCTATGACAGCTTGCAGGTGGCGCTGCTCGATGTTGAACTCGGTAGCCCTCGGCATCAGGGCCTGCATGACTGGGTGGCTGGGCTGGCCGGCATAGGCCTTGGCTACTTCAGACTGCCACCAGGCCAGCTTG
>JANXVI010000414.1 GCA_025351745.1 Rhodoferax sp. | reverse complement strand
GGCGTTGGTGCAATGGCAGGGGCAGGCCATGCCCACGCTGCTGTCGCATGCGCTGTACAGCCAGATCGACATGCACCAAGCCTTTGGCGGAGTGGTGCCCGAACTGGCCAGCCGCGACCACATCCGCCGCGTGTTGCCGCTGACCCAGGAAGTATTGGCCGAAAGTGGCCGTACGTTGGCAGATGTAGATGTGGTGGCCTATACCCGTGGTCCAGGTCTGGCCGGCGCACTACTGGTCGGGGCCGGTGTGGCCTGCGCGCTGGGTGCGGCCCTGGATAAACAGGTGCTGGGCGTGCACCACCTGGAAGGGCATTTGCTATCGCCGTTTTTGAGTGCCGACCCACCGCAGTTTCCGTTTATTGCCTTGCTGGTATCCGGTGGCCACACGCAGTTGATGCGGGTCGATGGGGTAGGGCGCTATGAACTGTTGGGCGAAACCATTGACGATGCGGCCGGCGAGGCCTTTGACAAATCCGCCAAGCTGATGGGTCTGGGCTATCCAGGTGGGCCAGCCTTGGCCAAGATGGCGGAG
Organism: Rhodoferax sp.; assembly: GCA_025351745.1. GTDB lineage: Bacteria > Pseudomonadota > Gammaproteobacteria > Burkholderiales > Burkholderiaceae_C > Allorhodoferax. Next base: position 2,892 of record JANXVI010000414.1, on the reverse strand, counting down.
CAGGGCGACCCGGTGGCTTACAAGTTGCCTCGACCTCTGCTGCACAGTGGCAATCTGGATTTTTCGTTTGCGGGCTTGAAGACGGCGGTGTTGGTACAGGCACAGCGCATGGTGGCTTCAGAAGCGGCGCGTGCCGCAGGCCTGCCCCCCATTACCGCGCAATCCAACGCCGGAACGACCGAAGGTTTTGATGCGCTGCCTCTGCAGCAGCGCAGTGACTTGGCAGCCTCTACCCAGGCGGCCATTGTGGACGTGCTGGTGAAGAAATCCATGGTGGCGTTGAAGCAAACCGGCTTACAGCGGCTGGTAGTTGCTGGTGGAGTGGGCGCGAACCGTAGCCTTCGGGAGCAGTTGAACGCTGCTTGTGCCAAACGCCATATACGGGTGCATTACCCGGAGTTGCATTTGTGCACTGACAATGGCGCCATGATTGCCATGGCCGCTGCGATGCGCTTGCAGAGCGGCCAGCAGCAGGCCAGCAAGACGTATGCGTTTGATGTCAAGCCGCGCTGGCCTTTGGATAGCCTTTAGGCAACGTGAGTACCTAAGTGACTTTGGTATCAATCGGATAGCGGGTTTTGCTCCGTGTCCCCCGGCCTTCGGCCTCCTCCTTGACCTGCGCAAAACCCACTATCCGATCGATACCGCGCGGCTTGGTTTGTGCCGATCGGGTGAAAGAAAAACAGCCCGCATCAACGGTCCCAAGGTGATCTCAGCGTGTTGGTCATCGCAAGCAAGGGTCCGAGCAGCAGGCATGGGGTGGCCGTTCTGCGCAGGTCAAGGAGGAGCCCGCGCAGCGGGCGGGGGACACGGAGCAGAACGGCCACCCCATGTCTGCTGCGGGCGCATAGCTGAAACTGAAAACGCCCCCGAAGGGGCTTTCTCTTTTACTGGATGGTCAATTCAGCGGCATTGCTGACGGGTACCTTCTTGATCAACTTCAGCGTCAACACACCGTTTTCCAATTTGGCTTCGCTGGTCGCGGTATCAATTTCCAGCGGCAATTCGTACGCGGCGTTGTAGCGGCGTGCAGCGCCTTCCTTGCTGCTGATGCGCACCACAGCGCCTTCGATGGCGATGCTCAGTTGGTCTTTGGCGATGCCGGGCATGTCCAGGCTCAGCGTGAAGCTGGTTTCATCCTGGGTATAGGTGACGGCCTTGTTGGCGCTGGTGCCCAGCGCTTCGTCCATGAAACGTTCCAGCGTACGGCCGGCGTTTGCTTGGGCGTGGCGATGCAGATGAGGGTGAGCGGTAGTAGCGAAAAACATGGTGAGTACTCCTAGTACACTGCGCGGCTCTCACAGCGATCGCCGCATGGATCTAAGCTGCGACCCGTTCTTCTTTTTTCAAGAAAAAAATCCCATGTTTATTCTTCTCCACAAGGTCTTGAAAACCGTGTCGACGGTGCTATGTGTATTGCCCCTCGCGGGCGGCATAGCCACTGCGCAGACCGTCTCTGCACCACCCATCAAGCTGGCCATGATCGAAGGCTTGAGCGGACCCAATGCAGCCCCCGGAGAAGCGGTGTTTCGTAACCTGGCCTGGGCGGTGGAGCGGGTCAATGCACGGGGTGGTGTGAAGCTGCCAACGTCCGCCGGTGGTAGCCAAATGCTGGTGCTGGAGCGTTACGACAGCAAGGGGCAAAACGAGGAGGCCTTGTCGGCGCTGCGCTCTGTCATCGACAGTGGCGCACGCATTGTGTTGCAAGGTAATTCGTCTGCCAACGCCGCTGCCTTGATAGATGCCATCAACAAACACAACGAGCGTGAACCGGGCAAACGCGTGTTGTTCCTGAACTACTCGGCGGTTGACCCCACATTGACCAATGAGAAGTGCAGCTTTTGGCACTTCCGCTTCGATGCCCATGCCGACATGCGCATGGCCGCCTTGATGGACGTCATCAAGGATGACAAGGCGCTCAAAGGCGTGTACCTGATTGGCCAGGATTACAGCTTTGGCCAATCGGTACTGCGCGAGGCGCGGCGCCAGTTGGGCGTGCAGCGGCCGGACATTGCCATCGTCGGTGAGGAGCTGCACCCCATGGCGCGCGTCAAGGACTTTTTGCCCTATGCCAACAAGATTAAGGCCAGCGGGGCAGGGGCTGTCATCACTGGTAACTGGGGCAATGACCTGACCTTGTTGATCAAGGCCGCCAAAGAGGTGGGTTTTGAAGGCAAGTTCTACACCTTTTACGGCAATGCCTTGGGCGCGCAGGCCGCTATTGGCGACGCGGGCATCGGCAAGGTGGTGGCCGTAGCGGACTGGTTGCCCAACGTGCAGACGGCTGGTAGCGAGGCGTTTTACAAGTCTTTCCGCACGCGTTATCCGCTGGCGGCGGACGATTACGTGCACATGCGCATGCAACTGCTGATCGAAGCCCTGGCGCAGGCCATGGAGGCGGCTGGCAAGCAAGTTACGGCTGGCAGCCCCGGAGGCTTGGACATTGCAGCCATAGCCACGCAGATGGAAAAGGCGAAAGTCAGTCTGAGTGGGCAGGGCGGCTCTATGCGCGCCGCCGACCACCAGTTCCAGCAACCGCTGGTGGTTGGGGTCATGGACCGCCAGGGCACTCCCGGCGTCAAATTTGATGTGGAAGGCTCGGGCTACGGCTTTCGCGTCATCAAAACCCTGGCGCCAGAGGCTGCGGAGCTGCCCACTACCTGCAAAATGCAGCGTTTTTGAGACTGGGAGAGCGGTCCGCGAGGGGCATTTGTACACAGTTCCCCGTCTCGGGCTATAATTGATAGGCTTGTGCGACACGTGTCGCTCACTCGCAGGCCTTGTGCCTGCCTTTCATGAAGGTGTCGACTCCCTCACCGGATCGGCTCCATCGGGTGCAAGACCCGATCTATCAAAGTGCACTTGGTTCTGGAAACGGAATCAAGTTGACGG
>JANXVI010000401.1 GCA_025351745.1 Rhodoferax sp. | reverse complement strand
GTGCTGGAGTACACCCACCATTGGTTCTGCTCCAGCGGCATCACATAGGCGACTTGGCCTTCCAGGTAAAAATGCTCTTGACCGCCCACCGCCAGCGCACCGCTGAGGGTGTGCGGGGCGCGGGCCAAGGCCGCAGTGGCGTCGCCGCGCTTCACATATACGGGGGGCAGCACATAGTTCTGCGCGGCCAGTGCGTCCTGCACCGTCAGGATGGCGGGCAGGGCTTCGATGTGGAGTTGGACCTTGCGCGCGGCGCGGCGGGCTTGCATCACCGTGTCGGCGATCACCAGGCCGACAACCTGGCCGACGTGCTGCACGGTGTCGATGGCAAACACGGGCTCGTCACCGGCAAAGGCGGCCAGCATGGGGTCACCGGGGATGTCGCGGCACAAGATCACGTCGCGCACACCTGGCATGGCTAGTGCTGCCGATGCGTCCACACCCAGCAGGCGGCCGTGGGCCACGGTAGAGAGTATGGGCGCGGCTTGCAGCGTGCCGCGTACTTCGGGAATGTCGTCGATATAGGTGGCGCCGCCGACCACTTGGGCCGCCGCACTTTCGTGCGGTTTCGATGTTCCGCTTGCGTGCGGGCGGCTGACGTCGGCGGCTGCCTGAGGCTTTGGCGAATGGGTGTGGGTGCTCATGCTGCCACCCCCTGCGCTGCATCGTCCAGGCTCAGGCTGCGCACATCGGTCAGCGCGGTGCCTTGGCTCTCCAGCCAGAAGCGTTGCAGCAGATTACCCAGCACCGTACTGCGGTAGGCCGCCGTGGCACGCATGTCGGATATGGGAGCAAACTCGCCGCGCAAGGTTTGCATGGCCTGGGTGACGGTGTCTTGTGTCCACACTTGGCCGACCAGTGCGGCTTCGGTCTTGCGGGCACGCACCGGCGTGGCGGCCACACCACCTGCGCCGATCGACGCGCTGCGTACCCGGCCGTCCGCTACGTGCAGGTTGATGGCCAGGCAGACGGCGGAAATGTCGTCTTCAAAGCGTTTGGAGATTTTGTAGACCCTGCTGGTTTCGCCAGCCGTAGACTTGGGCACCTTGATCCAGGCCAGCACTTCGTCCGACGCCATCACGTTCTTGCGGTAGCCGGTGTACAGGTCTTCCAGTCGCAGCTCGCGGTGGGCGTGCTTTTTGCCACTCTGGCGCATCAGCACCACATTGGCACCCAGTGCGATCAGCAGCGGCATGGAGTCGCCAATCGGTGATCCGTTGGCTACGTTGCCGCCCAGCGTGCCGCTGTTGCGCACGGGCAGGCCGGCAAAGCGGTGGGCAAACTCGGCCAGGTGCGGGCGGTCTGCCACCAGTGCCGCAAAGGCGTCGGTCAGCGATACGGCAGCGCCGATGGCGATGTGGTGCGGGTAGTCCACCACGCGGCGCAGCTCGGCCACCTGGGTCACGTCCAGCACCTTGGCAAACTGCATATGCATCTTGGTGACCCACAGGCCCACGTCCGTGCAGCCGGCCACCAGTTGGGCGTCGGGGTGCGCGGCGCGTTGGGCCAGCAGCTCGGCCAGGCTGCGGGGGAGCATATATGAAGAATCGGCCTCTAGCCCTCGTGGATCCTTATTGAGCTGCTTCAAAGTTGATAGCACTTGAGTTTCGTTGACACGGGCGACGGGTAGCGCCTGCATGGCTTCGGCAGCGTCCAAGATGGGGCGATAGCCGGTGCAGCGGCACAGGTTGCCCGACAGCGCGCCCTTCGCATCGGCCCGACTGATGGCTATGCCCTTGCAGGTTTTGTTTTGGTACTGGCCAAACAGGCTCATCACAAAGCCCGGTGTGCAGAAGCCGCATTGCGAGCCATGGCAGTCGACCATGGCCTGCTGCACCGGATGAAGGTTCGCAAGGGCAGCCGCAGCGCCGGGCCGCCCCAAGCAAGGCACGGCCCCCTCGGGGGGCAGCGCAGCACACGCAGTGGCAAGCGTGGGGGCAATATCTTCCACGGTCCACAGCGCCATACCGTCGATGGAATGGGCGAGCCGTATGCAACTGTTGATGGCGCTGTATTTCAGTCCTGTGCCATCGACTTCGGCCACCACCACGGTGCAGGCACCACAGTCGCCCTCGCCACAGCCTTCCTTGGTGCCGCAACTGTGCAAATCTTCGCGCAGCAGCTCCAGCACCGTTCGGTTGGTATCCACAGCGGGTAAGCTGACGATTTCGCCGCGCCGGACAAATCTCAAGGGTTTGGTGTTCATGGGTTGTGTGGACAATTCCTGGTCCGTGAGGGTAAATCGGGTGGCAGCTGTGGGCCATATTCCTTAGGATATGACACAAATTCGTTGCATCGTATGAGAAACCATTCCCTATTTGACAAGATAGACCTTCATTTGATTAGGGTTCTCCATACCGTGTTGACCGAACGCAGCGTTTCCAAAGCCGCCGTCCGCCTGGGTATGCACCAGCCCGCGGTGAGCAGTGCACTCAAACGCTTGCGTGATTTTGCGGGGGACCCCCTCTTGGTGCGCTCAGGCTCCGGCATGGTACCCACCGATGTGGCGCTGCGCATGCTGGAGCCCAGCGCCAGCATCTTGCGTGCCGCCGAGATGCTGTTCTCCGACGCCAAGGGCTTTGAGCCCGCCACAGCGCGCAACACCTTTCGCGTGGCGGCCAGTGATTACCTCGACCCTTTCTTCCTCCCCCATCTGGTGGCACGCATCAAGTCGCAGGCACCGTTGGTTGAGATCGAAATCCTGTCGCTCACTGGCAGTGCCGACTACCGCGCGCAGTTGGCCCAAGGCGAAGTGGATGTGGTGATTGGCAACTGGGCCACGCCGCCTGACGAGTTGCACCTGGGCCGCCTGTTTGGCGACGAAGTGGTGTGCCTGGTGTCGAACAAGCACCCGGCAGTGCGCCGTGGCTGGGACGAAGCCTCGTGGCTGGAGGCTGACCACATTGCGCCGGGCGCAACCCATCCGGGTGCCAAGGGTGTCATCGACGACCACCTGACCAGCCTGGGCCTGAGTCGCCACATTGCGGCGCGCTGCCCCTACTTTGGCCAGATACCCGCCATGGTGGCATCAACCTTGCTGGTTATGACCACGGGGCGACAGTATTGCGAGCGGTTCACCGATACTTTGCCGGTCACGATATTGCCTTGCCCGGTGGTGTTCCCCCGGCTGCTGTATTACCAACTGTGGCACGATCGCACGCACACATCGGCCTCGGCCCGCTGGCTGCGTGATTGCGTGAAGTCGGTTGCAGCAGCCATTAGAAAAGAGTGAGACCGACGACGACATGAGAACACCTAGACTTCAACTGACCGGCATCACCAAAGCCTACCCTGGCGTTGTCGCCAATAGCGATGTTGCGCTGACGGTCATGCCCGGAGAGATACACGCGGTGCTGGGCGAAAACGGTGCTGGTAAATCGACGCTGATGAAGATCATCTACGGCTCGGTCAAACCTGACGCCGGCCGCGTGCTGATCAACGGCCAGGAGATGCACATCCGCAACCCCAAAGAGGCGCGGGCCAACGGCATCAGCATGGTGTTCCAGCACTTCAACCTGTTTGACACCATGACGGTAGCCGAGAACGTGTGGCTGGGACTTAGCCGCAGTTCGCTGGAAGACGTAACCGCCAGCATCGTCGCGAAGGCCACCGAATACGGCTTGGACATCGATCCCGCCCGCCCCGTGCACACGCTGAGCGTCGGCGAGATGCAGCGCGTGGAGATCATCCGTGCCTTGCTGACGCGGCCCGAGCTGTTGATATTGGACGAGCCCACATCGGTGCTGACACCGCAGGCCGTAGAGAAATTGTTTGTCGTGCTAAAGAGGTTGTCCAGCGAAGGTTGCAGCATTCTCTACATCAGCCACAAGCTGCACGAGATCCGCGAGCTCTGCACGGCCTGCACGGTGCTGCGCGGCGGCAAGGTCACTGGCGTGTGCAATCCGCAGCAAGAGACAAACGCCTCGTTGTCGCGCCTGATGATTGGCGCCGAGCCACCGCTGCTGGAGCGTGCCACACGCGCCCCCGGTGCTGCGGTAATACATGTCAAAGGCCTGAGCCTGGCGCGCGACGACCAGTTTGGCGTGGACCTGGAAGGCATCCAACTGCAGGTGCGCGCGGGCGAAGTGGTGGGCATTGCCGGTGTTTCGGGTAATGGCCAGAGAGAGTTGTTGTACGCCTTGTCGGGCGAAGACTGCCGTTCGCCGCGCGGCAGTATCGTGATGGGTGACGTGGATGTATCGCACCTGCACCCCGGCAAGCGCCGCGCCTTGGGCCTGCACTTTGTGCCTGAAGAACGCCTGGGCCGCGGTGCCGTGCCAACGATGAGCCTGGCGCACAACCTTTTGTTAACGCGTACCGAATCCATCTCGATGCCGCGCTTTGCCGGTGGCTGGATACGGGTGCGCCGGTTGGAGGCACACGCTGCCCGGCTTATCCGGAAATACAAGGTCAAGGCCAATGGCCCTCACGCGGCGGCGCGCTCTTTGTCGGGCGGCAATTTGCAGAAATTTATTGTGGGTCGCGAGATTGATGCCAAGCCCAAATTGTTGATCGTGTCGCAACCCACCTGGGGTGTGGACGTGGGTGCCGCAGCCCAGATTCGCGGCGAGATTCTGGCGCTGCGCGATGCCGGTTGTGCGGTGCTGGTTGTCAGTGAAGAACTGGATGAATTGTTTGAGGTGTGCGACCGACTGCACGTGATCGCACGCGGCAGGTTGTCGCCATCGGTACCGATTGCACAGGCTACTGTGGAAAAAATCGGCGAGTGGATGAGTGGTCTGTGGGACCTTGCGGGACAGACCGCAGCGGCGCAGCCGCAAGCTCTGTCGCCAACTGATCAGTACCATGCTCAAGCTTGAAGCTCGACCCCAGCCATCGCGGGGCTGGAGCTATGGCTCGCCAGTGTTGGCATTGTTGTGCACGGTTGTTATTGGTGTGATGCTATTCGCGCTGTTGGGCAAGAACCCGCTGAGTGGCCTGCAGGTCTTTTTCTGGGAACCCATCAAGAGCGGCTATGCAATAGGGGAGTTGCTGGTCAAGGCGACACCTCTGCTGCTGATTGCCTTGGGTTTGGCGGTGTGCTTCAGGTCCAACGTCTGGAATATTGGGGCCGAGGGGCAATATGTTCTGGGCGCCATCGCTGCTGGCATGGTGGCGCTGATGGCGGACAAGACCAGCAGCGGATGGATCGTGCTGGCAATTTTGCTTGCTGGCGTGCTGGGTGGCATGCTATGGGGCGGGCTGACCGCCCTGCTGCGCGACCGCTTCAACGCCAATGAAATTTTGGTGAGCCTGTTTCTCGTCTACATCGCAGTGCAATTACTCGGTTACCTGGTCGCAGGGCCGTTGAAAGACCCGCAGGGCTACAACTTCCCGCAAAGCAAGACGTTTGAGGCTGTCACACGCATTCCCCGCCTTTTTGACGGCTCTCGCGTCAGCATCGGGGCGCTGCTGGCCCTCGTCGGCGTAGCCGTAGTGTCGGTATTCTTGTTCCGCACGCGGGCGGGTTTTGCGCTGCAAGTGGGGGGGCTGGCCAAGGCCGCTTCGCGCTACGCAGGGTTTTCGTCACGGCGCGCGCTGTGGACGGCCTTGTTGGTGTCGGGTGGCCTGGCGGGACTTGCCGGTGCGCTGGAGGTGGCCGGCCCGATTGGCCAATTGACAATTTATCTGCCTGCGGGCTATGGCTTTGCCGCCATCATCGTAGCGTTTGTTGGGCGTCTACATCCCGTAGGCATGGTGTTCTCCGCGTTGCTGATGAGCATGTTTTATATCGGGGGTGAGTTGGCGCAGTCCCGTCTGGGGCTGCCCAAGTCGTTAACTGGCGTCTTTCAGGGGCTGCTGCTGTTTACGCTATTGGCCTGCGACACACTGGTGAACTACCGCTGGCGGTGGGCGGGGCCCAATCCACAATCTCTGGCGCTGGGAGCAACACACTAATGGAAGCCTATGCACTCCTGATGGCTGCCGCGCTGAACGCGGGTACCGTGTTGGCCATCGCCTCTTTGGGTTTGTTGATCAATGAGAAGGCTGGCGTTGTTAACCTGGGCGCAGAGGGGATGATGCTGTGCGCCGCCATGGCCGGATTCGCCGCTGTGGTGCACACGGGTAGTGACACCATGGGTTTCATGGCCGGCATGGGGGCCGGTGCGGTGATGGCAGCCATCTTTGGCGTGCTGGTTATCTGGCTTAACACCAACCAGTACGCAACCGGTCTGGCACTGGCACTGTTTGGTGCGGGGCTCTCGGCATTTGTCGGCACAGGCTATGTCAAAGAAAACTTGCCAGAGCGGCCCAGCTTTGCCGTTCCGTTTTTGTCGGACATCCCGTGGGTCGGCCCGGCGTTTTTTCGCCAGCATCCGCTGGTCTACCTGTCCATCATCTTTGCTTTTGTGTTGATCTGGTTCCTGTACCGCACGCGTGCCGGTTTGGTCTTGCGCAGTGTGGGCGAGAGCCCCGAATCGGCGCACGCCCTGGGTTACCCCGTGCGCTGGATACGCATGGCTGCGGTTGCCGCAGGTGGTGCTCTGTGTGGTCTGGCCGGTGCGTACCTGTCGATCATCTACACGCCGTTATGGGTGGAGGGCATGGTGTCGGGCAAGGGCTGGATTGCGCTGGCGCTGACCACCTTCGCCACATGGCGCCCGGCGCGCGTGTTGCTTGGGGCTTACCTGTTTGGTGGCACGATGATGTTGTCGTTTTTTTTGCAGAATATTGGCGTGGACTTTCCGCCGCAGTTTTTAAATATGCTGCCGTTTGTTGCGAACATCGTTGTGCTGGTTTTGATCTCGCGGGATCGGGGCTGGATTCGGATTAATATGCCTGCTTCCATGGGGAAGCCGTTTTACCCTGGCTCCTAGTTTTCTCGGCCGATTCGCTTAATTTTCCGCAACCCCTTTAGTCTTTAGAAGGAACTAACATGACAGATTTGCAAAAACGCGCGTTATTGAAGATCGCAGCTTTGACGGCTGTTGCCAGCGCTGCACTGGTTGGCTGTGGCAAAAAGGAGGAGCCGGTAGTGGTTGTGCCCGCGCCCGCACCCGTGGCTTCGGCACCAGCGCCCAAGGCTGAGCCACTGAAGATCGCCTTTGCCTACGTTGGTCCTGTGGGTGACGGCGGCTGGAGCTTTGCACACGACCGCGGGCGCCTGGCGCTGGAAAAGGAATTTGGCGACAAAGTAAAGACGTCGATGGTAGAAAACGTTCCCGAATCCGCCGATGCCGAACGCGTGATCCGCGACTTGGCCGGGCAGGGCAACAAGCTGATTTTTGGTACGACCTTCGGGTACATGGAGCCCATGCTCAAGGTTGCACCGGAATTCAAAGGCGTTAACTTCCAGCACGCCACCGGTTTCAAGACGGCTGACAACCTGAGCACCTACGACAGCCGCACGTATGAGGGAGCCTACATGGCGGGCATTATCGCTGGCAAGATGACCAAGAGCGGCACGCTGGGCGTGGTGGCGTCGGTGCCGATTCCTGAAGTCATTCGCAATATCAACGCCTTCACCCTGGGTGCGCAAACCAGCAACCCCAAGATCAAGACCAAGGTTGTGTGGGTCAACGAGTGGTTCAACCCACCGAAAGAAACCGAAGCGGCGACCAGCCTGATCAACGGCGGTGCTGACGTGCTGTTCCAAAACACCGACTCGCCCGCTGTGCTGAAGACGGCGCAAGACAAGGGCAAACGCGCCTTTGGTTGGGACTCTGACATGACTGCCTACGGCCCCAAAGCCCACTTGGCGTCGAGCATCATCAACTGGGCACCGTACTACATCAAGACCACCAAAGACGCGCTGGAAGGCAAAAACGCTTCCACGCAAAGCTGGTGGGGTGTGAAGGAAGGCGCGATTGACATCGTGTCGATCGCGGAAGACGTGCCTGCCGACACCAAGTCCAAGGTGGAAACAGTCAAGGCTGGCTTGAAAGACGGCAGCTTTGTCATCTGGAGGGGCCCGATCATGGACAACACCGGCAAGGAACAGATTGCCAAGGATGCTGTAGCAGACGACAAATTTCTGGGCGGCCTGAACTTTTATGTCAAGGGCGTGGAAGGGAAGATTCCGGGTAGCAAGTAATCAGCCTTGCTAA
>JANXVI010000344.1 GCA_025351745.1 Rhodoferax sp. | reverse complement strand
GGCACCGGTGTACATCGCACTGGCCAGTGCGGTTGAGGAAAACACCGCCGACAACTGGTTTACCCGGCTCAACCGCAAACCCGTTGTCGACGAAGACCTGATGGTCTTCTCGCGCCAGATGTACACGCTGAACAAGGCCGGTGTCCCGATACTACGGGCGTTTTCTGGCTTGCAGGCGTCGGCCACCAAGCCGGCCATGGTGGATTTGCTCAAAGACATACGCGCCAGCCTGGACCAGGGGCGTGAACTATCGGCGGCGATGGCCCGTCACCAGAACCTATTTGGCGGGTTTTACATTTCGATGATCCGGGTGGGCGAGATGACCGGGCGCCTGACCGAAGTGTTCCTTCGCCTCAATGAACACATGGAGTTTGAACGCGACGTGCGCGAGCGCATCAAACAGGCCACGCGCTACCCCATCTTTGTATTGATCGCGATGGCCATTGCCATCGTCATTCTCAATATCTTCGTCATACCGGTTTTTGCCAAAGTGTTTGCAGGCTTCAACACCCAGTTGCCGCTGATCACCAGAGGCCTGCTTGGTTTTTCGGCCTGGATGGTCAAGTGGTGGCCGATACTGATTGGAGGCGCTATTGGCGCGGCGGTGGCGTGGCGCGCCTATCTGCGTACGCCAGAAGGGCGCTACCGTTGGGACGCACGCAAGCTCAAACTACCCATCATTGGCGAGATCATCCTCAAAGCCACGTTGGCCCGGTTTGCCCGCAGTTTTGCGCTGTCCAGCCAAAGTGGCGTACCGTTGGTGCAGGCACTGACCGTGGTGGCGCAGACGGTAGACAACGCATTCATCGGCACCCGCATCGAACAGATGCGCGATGGTATTGAACGCGGCGAAAGCATCTCACGCTGTGCAGCGGCCACGGGCGTGTTCACCCCGGTCGTGTTGCAAATGATCAATGTGGGGGAAGAGACCGGCGAGTTGGACAACCTGCTGTTTGAGATTGCCGGCATGTACGAGCGCGAGACCGACTACAGCATCAAAGGCCTGTCTGCCGCCATAGAGCCCATCTTGCTGGCCGTCATCGGCGTGTTGGTGCTCTTGTTGGCCCTGGGTGTGTTTCTGCCCTTGTGGAATCTGGGGCAGGCGGCCATGGGCAAGGGCGGCGGTTAGGAAGCATCAGATTGACCAACGCACCCATCTTGTCGTCACCCCTGTGGAGTCGGCGTCTGACGGAGTGGTGTCTGGTGGCCCTGGTATTGCTGGGGCTGGGTTTTGTGTTTGAGCGCGAAACGCGGGCGCTGCGGGCCCAGAGTGAGCGCGCCCTGGTTGGGTCCAGTCTGGCTTCACTGCGAACGGCGTTGGTGCTCAATCGACTGGCCCAGCGGGTACGCCCGGAGGACAAAAGCCTCGCAGTGCAAAACCCTTTTCTATTGCTGCAGCAGATACCCGCCAACTTCGCCGGTGAAGTGTCTATGCGTAATGTTCACAGGGTTGCGCCAGGCAGTTGGGTCTTTGATCCTGCATGCCCTTGTGTGGGCTACCGCTTGCTCTATCCGGAATGGCTGGAGCCTGCCCTGGAGGTCGGGGCCGTCTGGTTTCGCATAACAAATACGCAGGGTGACTCCACCCTGACCCCGCTGGCAGACTATCTGTGGTTGGGCACTCGACTCAAGTGAGATAAGCGACGATTTGTGCTATTTTTGTGAACTAATTCATATGTTTACTGCCCAAAGTTTACGCACAGCTTGAGATAAGGGGACTAGAATTTCCTTGAGAACTCGGCCTTCCTGGTCGTTGGACCCGGCAGTGATGCCGGGTAAATTGAAATACTTATTAAGAGGTGAATACTATGAAACGGACACAACAAGGTTTTACGTTGATTGAATTGGTGATGGTGATTGTGATCATTGGAATTTTGGCTGCGGTAGCACTTCCGAAATTTGTGGATCTATCTGCAGATGCTCGAAATGCGTCAGCACAAGGAGTCGCAGGGTCAATTGCCTCGGGGACATCGATTAACTACGGCGCAAAGAAAGTTGGTAACGCATCAGGTGTTGCTGTAGTTGCAGCAAATGTCTGCACAGCAGCGCTTCTCCAACCGTATGTATCCGGCGTTACTTTGGTTTCTGGAGCAGCAGCGTTAGCTACAGCGGACGGTAATTTCACCATTCTCTCAGGAGTTACTGGAGATTGCAGCGGCGCGGCGGCCGATGGGACTGCTGTCGCGTGTAGCATCCAAGCAAATGGTCCAAGCACTACTGCGAAACCTGTTTCAGTAATTTGCGCTAAGTAACTCAAGTTTGCCGTTTTACATTGACTTAAACAAGACAGCTTTTGCAATGAGACTGCAATAGGATTCTGGACAAAAACCATACCAGAACAAAAACGCTAGGGTTTCCTACAGAGACTCTCGCGTTTTTTGTTTTGCAAATAACAAATCCCAAGATATTTTGGGCAAAGGAAAACTGGCTACGGACTCGAAAAGCAGCTTGAATTTTCTCGAGGTCTCACGGTCACATGAAATGAATTAGTCAAAGAGATAGTGTTCAACCAGCGTCCAACCGATAACGTCAGAATTCTTAGCGCCTACTATGGCTAACTTGGCATATGCAAAAAAAGTTGACCCGACAGGGTTTTACGCTTATCGAGTTGATCCTAGTCATCGTCATATTGGGTATATTGGCTGTATACGCTGCGCCCCGAATTCTCAATTTGGACGACTTCAATGCACGGGGTTTTCACGACCAAACCTTGGCCCTATTGCGTACTGCCCAAAAAACCGCCATCGCCCAAAGACGCACTGTATGCGTGAGTTTCACTAACAACTCAGCCAGTTTGTCCATGGCATCGGGGGCAAGTACAACCAACTGCGCTCTGCAAGTCGCAATGACCGGTACCATACAGATTACGGCAAAGGGAACAGTAGCCTACGGCATCAGTGGCGCGCCCGCAGTCCCCACGGCCTTTAGTTTTGACGGCCTAGGGCAGCCTATCCAATCGAACGGCGCTGCACAACCTCAACAAATCATCAAAATCAGCAATGCAGCCGACGTGGTTGTAGAAACCGGTGGCGGCTATGTCCATGACTAGATCGCGCCCGCATGGGTTCACACTGTTTGAGATGATCGTCTTCATCGTCATTGTGAGTAGCGCGTTGGCCGGGGTCCTGTCGGTGATGAACACAGTTGTGAAGTCTAGTGCCGACCCCATCACGCGCAAACAGGCAATTGCCTTAGCAGACTCTATTTTGGAGGAGATATTGCAAAAGTCCTACTGTGGGCCTACGGTAGAAACAACACGCGACACCATGGACGACGTGATGGACTTTAACGGCAAGGGCAATGCACTGTTTTCTGTTGGCACCTATCCGGTACCAGCATCACTATTAGCCAAGTACACCATCGCTATTACAGTCGCAAGCGACGCTACAACATTGGGTACGGCACCCAACATTCCCGCCAAAAAGGTAACTGTCTCCGTGGCCGGCCTTGGCGAGAGCATTAGCATGATGGGTTATCGGACCCGCTATGGAGACGACCTGGCATGCGCGCCATAACCCACTACCACCGCAACGAAACCGGCTTTACGTTGGTCGAGTTAATCATGGTCATTGTCATCATGGGAGTGGTCGGTGGCATGGTGGCTGTGTTCATGAAGCGGCCTTTTGACGCCTACATTGACAGCGCCCGACGCGCCGCGCTGACCGACGTTGCAGACACTGTTGTGCGGCGTATGGCACGCGACATCCATAAAGCGCTACCCAACAGCTTGCGCCAGTCGATTAGTCCAGCAGCGATCAATACGCAGTGCATTGAATTCATTACCACCAAGACCGGCGGGCGCTACCGGATCGAAGAGCTAGTATCGGGCGATAACAAAAACCTGAACTTCGGTTTGGCGGACACGACTTTTAATATGCTTGGCAACAGCAGTTTACTGCCCACAACGGAGCAGATTGCTGTTGGTGACGTCATTGCCGTTTACAACCTGGGTATTGCCGGTTCGGACGCATATCAGGGCGGAAATACTGCCCTTGTGTCTGGCCTGACGCCGGCGTCTGAGACCAAAATCGATCTCAACCCCGGTAAACAATTCCCCCTGTCCTCTGGAAGCAACCGCTTTCACGTGATCCCCGGGAGCGAGCAAGTGGTGTCGTACGTGTGCAGTGGCACGCAGTTGCTTCGCACGGTCAGCACTCTGGCAACCGCGTCAACCACAAGCTGCCCTACTTCTGGCGCAGTTATGGCTACCAATGTGGGTTCGTGTTCTTTCGTGTACGACACCTCGGATTTGCGCAATGGCATGGTGCAACTCAACATTTCCTTCACGGACAGCAATAGCGCCGAAACCGTGAGCCTGTACCACGAGGTGCATATCGACAACACGCCATGAAGCACCTTCGAACACTTCAAACCGGCTTTGCCGCCATAGCCGCCATTGTTATTGTCGTGTTGTTGGCTGCGCTGGGGGGCTTCATGCTGACCTTTTCTAACACCCAGCAACTTACTGCTGCGCAGGACGTGCAAGGGTCGCGGGCGTACTGGGCGGCGCGGGCAGGACTGGAATGGGCAATTGCCAGTGTTGGCGCAACCGCGTGCTGGGCTACACCCCCCCCCGTTTCCGTGGACGGCTTTTCCTTAACCATCACCTGCATTGCATCAAGTGTCTACACAGATAGAGCGGTGGCCGGTACTATAGGTAGCGTCTACATGTTTCAGCTGACTTCCGTTGCAAGAGCGGGAACGATAGGAACGCCTGGATATGTTGAGCGCAGCGTATCGGCGTCTTTGGAGAAATAGAAATGCGGCAGTCCACTCAAGGTCCCAACTTATTTCTCCGTCGATTGGCTGGCTTCTGCTTGCTGTGGCTAGCCTGTTGGGCCCCCAGTCTGCAAGCCGCAACTTACACCAACGCCAGCACGACCTACAGTTGGATTGACCCCGCCGCCCATACCAAAGTAAGCTACAACACCGCGCCCTACAAGTTCAACAACTGTGGGACAAGTGTCCCCACACTAGACGACACCATCAGCGACGTCATCCCCATTGGTTGGAATTTCTTATTCGGCGCGACCAGCTATAACTCTATCCGCATCGAATCCAACGGTCGCGTCCAATTCAACAACGCCGCCTGCACCAATGGCACCCAAAGCATTGGCCCACCGCAAACCTACACCTACACCTACCCGCTTGCGGCGGTAGTCAACACCATGAAGCCTTTCGGGGTCGATTTGGACCCTACCAGCTTGGCAGACGTACCCAATTACCCGGCTGCGGCAAGCAAAACCACCTGCACCAGTATCGCGACCTGCTACATATCTTATGCCAGCATTGGTGTAGCCCCGAATCGCAAGTTTGTAATCAGTTGGGTCAACGTGCCGGAATGGGTGACGGCTAGCAAAACCAGCGGCTCGTTTACCTTTCAGGTCATCTTGAACGAGGACGGAAGCTTTGTTTACCAATACAACACGATCGTGCATGGCGGCACCGGTCAGGCGCAGATCGGCTGGGAACTAACGACTGCTGACTATAGCGTGCTGACGTTTGGTGCATCCACCGAACCTGGCCCGTCCACGGCCATTTTGTTTTACATCCCATCTGGAAGCCCGCTGGCCGAATACCGTTTTGAGGAAGGCGCATGGGCACCTTCCGGCGCCGGGCAGGTAACAGATTCATCGGTCAAACTGCTGCACGGTATGACTTTGGGTTCAGTGCAAGAAACGCCGTCCGGCAAGGTCTGCCGTGGGGCATCCATTCCGCTCAACACCACAGGCGCAACAGTAGATGCCATCAAAACGGGCGTGCGCTTTTCTGATGCGGGAATAAACATGACGGGCCAAGGCACGGCCATGTTTTGGTACAACTCCAATTTGGCGTGGAACAGTGGGCAGGCGGCGCAGTTGCTCGATGCAACGCTGACCAATGGCCAGTGGTTTTATCTGACCAAGACTCCTACCGGAACGCTGTATTTTCAGGTTGCCGACAGCACGGGGACCACATACTCTGTAGAAACTCCCGTACAAGCTTTCGCCGCAAATACCTGGGTCCACATTGCAATCTCCTGGAACTTCAATGCGTCTCCAACTGCAAATAGTGACCACCTGCAGATATTTGTCGAAGGCGGCGCACCAACCATCTCTGCATTTACGTCTGCGGGAACATTAGCTGCGCTTGACTATGTCTATGCCGGGGATAACCCCAGTGGTTTTGCCGGGACGAAAGGCACGGTCAACTCGGCCAACGGCACTATGGACGAATTGCGCTTTTACAACTCTGAACTCAGCCAAGGCCAAGTTCTTGGTGCCCGTAGCCAGACCCACGCTTGCAACACTTTTGTCATAGATCACCTGGAGCTACGACCCGCCAGTTGGTCCGGGCTTGCCTGCGCGCCGGGCACCATGGTGGTTGCCGCGTGCGCCAACGCAACGGTAGGGCCAGCCTGTACGCCTTACACCGGCGGCTTGGTCGCAACCCTATCATCGACCGGCGCTGCGACAGTGTGGGACCCCGCAACGGGCGGCGCCTCGATCACCATAGGAAATGGACAGTCCAGCGCCAACAAAACTTTCTACACTGCGACCGGCACGACGACGATGAACGCCACGGGTTCCGGTATGCCGGTGGCCATTCCCAACCCGACAAAATGCATTGTGGGCGGGGTTGCCGGGTCTTGCAATTGGACTTCTGCTAACGGGGGACTACTGCTTACTGTGCCTCCAGTGCCCACCCCTGGCGTCATTACGGGTGGTCAACCAACGTCAGTTACTGTGCAGGCTGTGCAGTCGCCTCCGACACCCGGCGCCGCGTGCGTCCCGGTGCAAAACCTCAATGCCGTCGGCTTGAAAATCTGGACTACTGCCACGTCACCAGCCGCTTTCGCTGCAACGTCGAGTTCTGCGGGAGTCACGGTCGGAGGGGCGCCGCAGGTGGCAAACGCATCGGCTGGGCCCTATGCCTCCACCCCGCAATCCGTGCCCGCGGTAAACAACGTTACAGGACTGAATTTTGATGGCGCGGCGAGCTCTGCATTCTGGCTCAAGCACATGGACACGGGTCAATTCGCGCTCAATGCGACCTTAGATGTGGCCGCCACGGCGAGCACTCCGGCGCTCACACTGACCGGCACTTCTGGGGTGACCTCGGTACCAGTTGGCTACGGCATCACCGCCGCAACGGTGCAAGCAACTGGTGCTACCCAAACCGCCTGCGCTACCTTTCCGTCGGCCGGCTGTGATACGGCGGCGGGCGGTAGTGCGAGGGTTGCATCTGCAGGTGGAGCCTTCTCCTCAACAGTCATAGCCGCCCTATGGACGGTAAACGCAGACTCAGATCTGACGGATAACCCGGTAGCCCCGAACTACGCTGGAACGGTGAATTTGAGCCCAACCCTGGTGGCACCCACCGGTGGAACCGCAGGAGCCATGACCAGCACAACTGCAGTCTTAGCGGCAGGAACCAACACCACGGCAACGCAGAGCTGGACCCAGTCCGGAGCCATGAAGATCAGTGCATCGGGCACGTACTTTGCGCAGCCCGTAACGGGTCAAAGCGTTGTGATGGGACGATTTTCTCCCAAGAGTTTCAAGACCGATTTGACCATACCCGGCTGTGGCCCGTTCACCTATTCCGGTCAACCGATAACGCAGATAACCGTCTCAGCGATGGACGGGGCCGCTTCAACTTCGCCAACCCCCAACTACACGGGTGCCTTTGCCCGGGCAGTGAATTTGACGGACGGCAGTGCTTCACCCGCTGGGACCTTTACGAATAATCCCGCCCTTGCGGCTGCTGCGTTTACCGCAGGCGTAGCGACTGGCTTCCCGACTTATACGTTTACCAACAAAGAGACGGCTCAAATAAGCTTGATTTTGCGCGCTACCGATGGGGAGGTTACGTCATCCGGGCCTACCGAGGCAATTGCACCTATTCGCAGCGGACGTATCCGTCTGTCTAACGCTTACGGCTCTGAACTGCTAAACAATGGCTTGCCTTTAACTATGCTGGTTGAGTACTACGATACGACTCCAACGGGCTGGCGGGCTGGAACTGACGCCTGTACCAATTTGGTCGCCGCAAACTTTGCGTTCGCCACCGCAGCGCCCAGTTGCACAACTGCAGTTTCGTCCTGCATTACAGCTTTGTCGATCACGACTACGGGAGTCGGCCCCTACAAGTCACCTTGGAATGTCAAGCTTGCCAAACCGACCACCGGCGGGAACATGTGCGTCATGTTAAATCTGGATGGAACCGCGGCGGGCAAACAATGTACGGCTGCAGGCGCAGCGGGTCCTCTGGCGACATCGGTTGCAGCTCCGTGGCTCAAATACGGTTGGACCAGTCCCGCCATCCAGTCCAACCCAGCTGCGTCGGTGGTTTTTGGTATTTTCAAAAGCCCGCTGATCTACCGCCGTGAAAACTACTGATGTTAATTGGCATCGCATGCTTCAGACATTTCCCCAAAGCTTCCAATCAGTGACATGATTGCGCAATCAGCTATTAAAATGAGAGCAGATTTCCAATTGCGGGTCCATCCAATGATTGCAGCCATTCGGTCCTACCTATCCCAGACCCTGCGGGGACCCGCCTAGGCATGCGTCGGCCTTGGAAACGCAACTCTTCGCGAGACCAGCTCATCGTATCCTGGTCTTCTGGGACATTCGCGTTTGTTCGGGCGCGCGCTACAGCCGATGGCCTGCTTGCGGTGCAGCAAATAGGCGTCGAACTGCAGGGCTCCGACAGCATGGACGACTTGGTGCGTCGCTTGCAGTCGTTGGGCCTCAAGGGCTTGCCAGCACATGCCATGCTGCGGCCAGAACAGTACCAACTACTGCAAATAGACGCTCCACCGGTTGCGCCAGAAGAGTTGCGAGCGGCCGCACGTTTTCAGATCCGCGAAATGGTGAATGTGCATATCGACGACATCACACTGGATGTGATGCAGGTCGGAGATGGCCAGCACAAGGGGCCAAACAACCTGTTTGTCGTGGCGGCGAAGAACGATTCCGTGCGCCAGGTCGTCGGGCTTGGCAACGCGCTGGGTTGGAAGTTGCAGGTCATTGACATCCAGGAGACCGCACAGCGCAACCTGCAAAGCATCCTTGCCAAACAAGATGGCCGACTGGAGCGCGCCGACGCGGCCCTGCTTATTACCGACGAGCTCCAAGCCCTGCTGACCATCAGCGCCAATGAAGAATTGTTTTTCACGCGCCGTCTGGATTTGCCACAGGGTTTTTTAAGCATGCCCTGGGATGCAGCCTACGATGCAGCGGCCGATGTTGCACCGGACGCCTTCACGCCTGTGAGCGAATATGTTCCCGATTACGCTGGGGCCGGAGCGGTCAGCGCGGCGGCCAGCTCCGACCGCGGAGACGCTGAACGGCTGCAGCGCTTCGTGGTCGAAATACAGCGCTCGCTGGACTTGTGGGACCGGGCCTGGTCCAGCATGCCGCTGGGTGGCCTGCGCGTCTATGCCGGGGAACGGTCTGCAGAAATGGCCAGTTGGCTGAGCCGCGAAATGGGCCAAGCAGTCTCGGCCATGGATATGGAAACTACCTTTCCCGGGCTGAACGCCATGGCCGTGGCGGACCAGGCCTATTGCCTGCCGCTACTGGGTGTATTGTTGCGCACCGAAAGCCGCAAGCTCTAGGCCCGCACGCCAGCGCACCATCGCACCACCATGCCCCAGCAAATCAATCTTTGTGCGCCCATACTGCTAACGCAAAAGCGTTACTTTTCTGCGCACACCATGCTGGTTGCGCTGACCGTGTTCTTTTTGCTGGGTGGCGTGCTGTGTGGCGTGTGGGTATGGAATCTGGATCGTGCCAGCGCGGCTTTCCAGCAGGCCATAGCCGGTCACACAGTGGAAATGGAAAGCCTGAAGGCCGCCATCGTGCGCAGTCAGGCCAATGCAGCACCCGTCGACCCGGCACTGCTGGCGCAGTTGGCGGAGCGGCGCAATGCGCTAGCCCAGCGCGAAAAACTGAAGGATGCATTGCGTGAGGGCGTGTTCCGTCCCGGCTGGGGCCACTCTGATCGGCTCACATGGGTGGCACGCAGTATCCCTTCGCCGGTATGGATTACCGAGGTGCGGATGGATGGTTCGCGTTTCGAGGTCAGCGGCTTCACGATGGAGCCTGCTGCCTTGAATGAATGGGTGGACAAGTTGTCGGTCAGTCCACTGATGCAAGGGCTGAAACTTGCTACGGTAAAGGTGGAGAACGCGACCGCCGCGACCATCGCCGTACCCACTGTGGCGGCCTCGGCTGCTTCAGCGCCCGCCGCACCGGCTGCACCGGTGCGGCCCGTCTGGTCCTTTAATCTCGTCAGCGTGGAGCCGGTTGCCGCCGCACCGAGCGCGAAGGCCAGCGATCGTGGGAGCAATCCATGAAGAAGCAGTGGCACACGTTGGCGGTCCGCATAGATGCCATGCAATTGCGGGAGCGGGTGTTTCTGTTTTTAGCCATCATCGTCAGCTGCATGGCTCTGGCCGACACGCTGTGGCTTTCGCCCGCACAGGTGGCGCACAAACAGGCCACGGTGCAGTTCGCGGCGCAAGGCAGGGAACTGGATCGGCTACGCAGCGAACTGAAGTCCTCCGCACTGCCCATAGACGCCAGCAAGTCCGTACGCGACGACATCGCGGCCACCAACGTTCGGCTCGAAGCGATCAACCAGGAGATAAGGGCTATCGCCCCGCTCGCCGAGGGAGGCCCCGCTATCGAGCAGGCGCTGGTGCAGTTCTTGCGCCGCCAGGAGGGGCTCACACTGCTGCGCACGGGAACGGTTCCCGGTACTATGGCTGGCTCCGCGGCTGTGGACGTGCCTGCGCCCGGGGGAGCTCCCGGCACCGCACCCGTTTTGTCGCGGCGCGGTATGGAGTTGAGCGTGTCAGGCAGCTACGCCAATCTGGTCCGCTACGTGCGCACGCTGGAAAACGCCCTGCCCACGCTGCGCTGGGGCACGTTGCAGCTTAAGACCACAAAACAGTCGCCGGAAATGACCTTGCAGGTTTTTGTCGTGGGGGTGCCCCCATGAGCCCCAGCCTCCGCCTCACCATAGCCCTTGGCGCCATGATCGGGCTGATGGTCACCACCCACGCCGTCGCGCAGGATGTCGCACGCGATCCCACCGTAGCACCTAACTCGCCCGGGGTCACACCGGGTTCAGCGGGCTCAGCCGCTGGCGTGGAAGGAATGACCGTTTTTGTGCGTGATGGCAAGCCCTACCTGATGGTGGGTGCGCGTCTGTACGCACCGGGCGACCAAGTGGGCAATTTGCGGGTGCAGCGCAT
>JANXVI010000317.1 GCA_025351745.1 Rhodoferax sp. | reverse complement strand
AATAAAATCTGCCAGCCCATCAAACACTGTGTCCAACGTGGGCACGGCGCCTTGCAACTGCGCGCCAAACAAGGCTTGCAACGCGTTGGGGTCTTCAAACAGGCCGTGCAGATAAATACCCATCACATTGCCCCGCGCGTTCATCCAACCCAGGCCATCGGGCAGCACAGCGTGTGCAACATCCCCCCCAGCGGCCATGGCCACATGCTGCTGTGTCTGCCCATGGTGGATCTCGTAACCGCCCACAGTCACGCCTGCCAGGGATGCCCATGGTGAAGGCGCCGGCGGCACAACACTAGCACCCGAGCCGATGGGGGTGAGGTCGGGGGGCGATTTGTGCGCGTTTGGCACCATGAGCCCCCCGGCCTTGCCCCCATTGGCGTGCGCGGACAACTCATCAGCAAAACGCGTGACCGTATGCCTAACCGTCTTATCCTCCGCAAACACCGTCACCAACGGCAACAACCCCAAACCGGGTGCATTGCCATCAATGCCATGCGTGTCAATCAGCGCCTCACCCAGCATCTGCAACCCACCACACACCCCCAACACCGCCCTACCCTGCCCGGCATGCCGCGCAACCGCCGCGTCCAGCCCCTGCGCGCGTAGCCAGGTCAGGTCACCACGGGTGTGCTTGGAACCCGGCAAAATGATCCAGTCCGTAGGCTTGAGGCCAGCCAATTCGGATGGACTGCGCACCCACTGCAAACGCAACCCCGGAATGTTTTTGAGCGGCTGGAACTCATCCAGATTACTGATACGCGGATAGGCCACAACAGCCACTGTCAGGTTCACCGCGCCTTTAGCCACGCTGCGGTCATCAAACACACCATCTTCCTCGGGCAAACCGTGATGCCACCACATGGGCAAGGTGGCCACCGTGGGGATACCGGTCAGGCCCTGCAACATCCGCGGCGCAGGCGCCAGCAGCGTCGCATCACCGCGAAACTTGTTGAGCACAAAGCCCTTAATCAGGGCACGCTCATTCTCGGGCAACAGCGCCCAGGTGCCGTACAGATGGGCGAAGGCGCCACCGCGGTCGATGTCCGTCACCAGCAGGCAGGCCGCATGGCAGTGCTTGGCCACGCGCATATTGACGATGTCGCTGCTGGACAAGTTGATCTCGGCCGGTGACCCCGCACCTTCGATCACCACCACATCGTTCTCGGCGCGCAGTGCGTCCAGCGCCGCGGCAATCTGAGGCCAGACCAACAGGCTGCGGCCGCGCCACGGCAAGGCCGTCAACTCGGCGCTGACCTGGCCCATCAGCACTACCTGGCTGTGTGTGTCGCGCTCGGGCTTGAGCAATAAGGGGTTCATGCGCACATCTGGCACGGCGTTGGCCGCCAACGCCTGGAAATATTGCGCCGATCCGATCTCGCCCTGGCCATTCTCAGAGGCCACTACCCTTGCGTTGTTGCTCATGTTCTGCGCCTTGAATGGCGCGACCTTCAATCCTTGACGCGCGTAATAGCGGCACAGCGCCGTGGTCAGCCAGCTCTTGCCGGCGCCACTGGTGGTGCCCAGCACCATGACGCATTTAGCGGACATGCGAAGTCTCCAAATGGGGGTTAAGCACAACAGCCTTCAGGGCATCCTGCGAAGCCGGAGCTTGTACGCTGACTCTCACCCAGCCTGGCAAGCCAAATGAGGTGGCATCCCGCAGCTTGATGCCTTGCGCGCGCAACTGCACGCACAGCGCCGCCGCGTCCACACCCGCAGGTGGCTGGGCGCAAAAGAATGGCGTTTCGCTGGGCTGCACGGTCCAGCCTGCGTCCTGCAACAACTGGGTTTGCCGCAGCTTCCAGCCGCGCAGTGTCTGCAGGCTGCTGTGCAACCAGGCTTGCGTGTCGGCTTGCACCCAGCTCTGCAGCAGCGCGACGCCGTGGGCACCCACCGGCCACGATGCGCACAGTGCTTTCAACGCGGCAACAGCTTCGGTGCTACCAAACGGTGCAATCGCATAGGCGGCGCGCACGCCGGTCAGGCCCAGGGCTTTGTTGGGGGTGTAGAGCTGCCACAGCAGGTCGCGCTGCGCTCCTCCCCAAGGGGAAATACCGCTCAGCCGCAGGGGTCCGTAGGCGCAGTCCAGCACTTGTACAGACGCGGCGCTGGTTACCCCATCACCGCCTACGGATTGTCCCAGCGGGCTGGACGGATCGGCATGCCATTGCAATGCCGCATCTTGCCCGCTGGTGACAACCGACAGCCCCCACGCACGGGCGGCCTGCGCATAGTCGCCATAGGCATGCAGGGGCACGCGCACGGCAGGGTCGCCCCGCTGCCAGCCTTGTTGCGCTATCCAGGCCGTGATCCGGAAAATGAACTCACTGGCGCTGCTGGCCAACAGGATGCGTTCGGGCAATACGCCATGAAAATCGGCCAACTGCGCCTTCACATCGGTGTACGCGGGATCGGGGTAACGGCTGGCATCGCAGGACTGCAGGGCCGCCAGCGTGTGGGGGCACGGCCCGCAGGCGTTGCTGTTGGTGGAAAAATCATGTAGCGGCACGCCCAGCGCGTCTGGCCCGCCGTGTGGAGTTTGGACGATGCTCATCCAATGCCCCCGTGTGCTATCAAAATAATAGCTACTAACGCAATGCCGACGAGGGCTAGAAGCGCATTTGATCCAAGGCGAATTGCTCGCGCCGTATCTTGCACTCGTGGTGCGGGCGCATCGCCGTTGAGCGCATAGCCCCCCGGCTTACCCAAGCGCACACCCAGCGCCAGCGCCATGGCGGCCATGGGCCAACCGCTGTTGGGCGATGGTGTGCGTACGGCCTCAGTACGCAGGCGGGTCCAGGACACCCCCCCGCCAACGACCACAAGCAACAAGGCCGTGATGCGCGCGGGCGCCCACGCCAGCACGTCGTCGGCCCGCGCCGCCCATTTGCCAGCCCAGGCCCAGTTGCGGCCCTGGCCGTCATGGGGGTAAAGGCCGGGGTAGCCCCACATGGCGTCGGCGGTATTGGCAAAGCGAAACAGCGCCGCGCCCGGCAGACCCAAGAGCGCAAACCAGAACAGCGGCGCGATGACGGAGTCGTTCAAATTTTCGGCCAGCGTCTCGATAGCGCTTTCGCGGACCTGGGATTCGCTCAAGGTGGTGACGTCGCGGCTGACCAGCCAGCGCAAGCGCTCGCGGCCCGCCTCCAGCGAACCGGTGTTCGGATCGCTGAGCGCAACTTCCACCGCCTGCACCTCGCTTTTGAGCAGTGCCCAGGCTAGCAGGGGCTTGAGCAGCAGGCCCAATAACGACGCGGCAACGATCCAGCCACCCAGGTCGTTCAAACGGGCGATGGCGGCTTGCAAAACCATGGACACTATAAAAATGAGAGCAGCTCCACCTGTCCACACGAGGGCTCCGAGCCAGAATGCCTTAAGGTCTCTGGCCGGAATCGGCTCTTGACGGGTGTGGGCCTGCACGTGGCGGCCGCCCCAGGCTAGAAAATTACCCATCCACACCACAGGGTGCCAGCGCACTGCGGGTTCGCCCAGCCAATGGTCCACCGCCAGGGCCACCAGCACAGCCCCGCCCAGCACAAAAGCAGACAGGGTGTGTGCACCCAGAGGAAGCAGAGTCAGGAACACCATAGCGGGCGACCAGGCGTTCGTGCGTCAGGCCTGCCCTTATGCCCTGGCCACCGGCTGGCCAGTTTTCAGGCCCAGGCGCGCGAGCAGGTCCAGATCGGAATTGCCAGCCGGGTTGGGTGTGGTCAGCAGCTTGTCGCCATAGAAGATGGAATTGGCGCCGGCCACAAAACACAGGGCCTGCACGGCCTCCGACATGCTCTGGCGCCCGGCCGACAGGCGC
>JANXVI010000280.1 GCA_025351745.1 Rhodoferax sp. | reverse complement strand
CAACAAGTCGGCGATGGGATCACTCATGCTCATGTTTGGTTCTCCTGTCGCTTACCAGCTGGCCTTGACGATGCCAGGGATTTCCCCAGCAAAGGCCATTTCACGGATCTTGGCGCGCGCCAAGCCAAAGTGCTGGAACGTACCGCGGGGGCGTCCAGTAATGGCGCAACGGTTACGCTGGCGGGTTGGGTTCGAATTGCGCGGGAGCTTTTGCAGACCCATACGGGCAGCAGCACGCTCTTCGTCAGTGCGCTTGAAGTCACCGGCAATTGCCTTGAATTCTGCATACTTCTTGGCGTACTTTGCCGCCAATTGGTCACGCTTTGCTTCGCGCTGGATTAAAGCCATTTTAGCCACGGGTCACCTCAGTTCTTGAACGGGAAACGGAAGCCAGCGAGCAGTGCCTTGCACTCTTCGTCGGTCTTGGCCGTCGTGGTGATACTGATATTGAGACCACGCAAGGCATCCACCTTGTCATATTCAATTTCAGGAAAAATGATCTGCTCTTTGACGCCGATATTGTAGTTACCACGGCCATCAAATGCGCGACCAGAAATGCCGCGGAAGTCACGCACACGGGGCAAAGCCACGGTGACGAAACGATCCAGGAATTCGTACATTTGCACACCGCGCAGTGTCACCATACAGCCAATAGCTTGGTTCTCACGAATCTTAAAGCCGGCAATGGCTTTCTTCGACATCGTGACAACAGGCTTTTGGCCACCAATTTTTGTCAGATCACTGACCGCATGGTCCATGATCTTTTTGTCGGCGACGGCTTCGCTCACACCCATATTCAGGGTGATCTTGGTCAGACGCGGCACTTGCATCGGCGAGGTGTAGCCAAACTTGGCCATCAACTCGGGAGCGAGCTTTTCGCGGTATTGTTGTTGCAGACGTGCCATGCTTATGCCACCTTGATTTCTTCGCCGCTGGACTTGAAAACGCGTGCGCGCTTGCCGTCAGCCAACATCTTGATACCTACACGGTCCGCCTTGCCAGTCGCAGCATTGAAAATTGCCACATTGGACTGGTGAATGGGCATTGTCTTTTCAACAATACCGCCGACCGCACCCTTCATGGGATTAGGCTTGGTGTGTTTTTTTACCAAGTTAATACCATCGACAACCAAATGGGTGTCATCTTTGCGCAGGGACACAGTCCCGCGCTTACCCTTATCGCGACCAGCGATAACAATGACTTGATCGCCCTTGCGAATCTTATTCATGGCTCGTCCTTACAAAACTTCAGGAGCCAGAGACACGATCTTCATGAACTTCTCGGTACGCAGTTCACGCGTCACGGGTCCAAAGATGCGAGTGCCGATAGGCTCCAACTTGGCGTTGAGCAACACTGCTGCATTGCCGTCAAACTTCACCAAAGAGCCGTCGCTGCGACGGATGCCCTTGGCAGTGCGAACCACAACCGCGCTGTAGACTTCGCCTTTTTTGACGCGTCCGCGGGGAGCAGCTTCTTTAATGCTTACTTTGATGATGTCACCGACGCTGGCGTAGCGACGCTTGGAACCGCCGAGCACCTTGATGCACAGGACGGACTTAGCGCCGGTATTGTCAGCGACTTCTAATCGAGATTCAGTCTGGATCATTTCAATATTCCCAACTTGCACCAGGAGCAGCACCTGCCAGCTCTCTGGCAAACACCAACAACGAGTCAGTCTTGGGCCCGCTGTACTTGGCGCGAACCACTCGCGCCACATCCATTTGGGCAGAACCTTCAGCTTTTACAAGCGAAGCCCGCAAGTATGCCACATGTTTTTCACTTCGTCAAAACTTTTTTGTGGGCTGTTATGAAGCATCGTCTACCCACGCTGCCAGGACCGGCTCTTTTGCGCCTGCGACAATCGCCTTCAGTCTTCCTATTCCACCGAACTTATGTAGGCAGGACCTGCACCGGAGATTCGCATGCACCAACACCACATCGCCTTCATTGGTGGCGGCAATATGGCCACCGCCATGATCAACGGATTGCTGAAACAGGGCTTCCCCGCCGGGCAGCTCGACGTGGTGGAGCCCGTTGCACAGGCTCGGGAACGCCTTCAGTCGCACCTAGGCATTGCGGCCCAAGCCCAGGCCGGCCCTTTTCTGAACAGCGCCAGCATGGTCATTTGGGCGGTCAAACCCCAGTCCTTCAAGGAAGCCGCGCTGCAAAGCCGGTTTCACACCCGTGACGCACTGCACATCAGCGTGGCGGCCGGTATTCCCAGCGACAGCATTGCCAAGTGGCTGGGCAACGAGCGGGTGATTCGGACCATGCCAAACACGCCAGCCCTGATCGGCAAGGGCATTACTGCTCTGTTTGCACGCGCCGCCGTGACCGAGGCCGACCACCAGCATGCAGAACGCGTGGTCTCGGGCATGGGCCAATTTTTGTGGCTGCGCAACGAAGGCCAGCTAGACGCCGTGACCGCCATCTCAGGCTCGGGCCCTGCGTACATGTTCTATCTGATGGAGGCCATGACGGACGCCGGTGCCGAGATGGGCCTGGAACGCGAGCAAGCCTACCAATTGGCCGTGGCCACCTTCATTGGCGCTGGCGAACTGGCCCAGTCCAGCCACGAACCACCCGAGATCTTGCGCCAGCGTGTCACCTCCAAAGGCGGCACCACCCATGCGGCGATCACATTCATGGACGACAGCCACGTCAAGGATTTGTTCGCCAAGGCCCTGCACGCAGCGCACGATCGTGCCGTTGAGATGGGCAAGGAATTCGGCGAACCTTGAGCCGAATGGGCGTCTAGCCCTCGTCCTATTTGCGTAAGACGCTCTTGTTTTTATAGCGCCTGCCAAAATCCCGGTGTGCCGTAATGGTGCTTCAAAAAGTCGATCCACAGCCGCACGCGCAACGGTAGGTGCTTGCGCTGGGGGAACACGGCGAAGATGCCATTGGGTGGCGCAGCAAATCCATCCAGCAGCACGGCCAGCGCGCCAGCGGCAATCTCGGCCTCTACCTCCCAGATGCTGCGCCATGCGATACCGTAGCCAGCCAAACACCAGTCGTGCAACACCTGCCCGTCCGAACAGTCCAGCGGACCGCCGGGTTTGAAATGGATCACCTCGCGCGCGCCCTGCGCACCCACGCTAAAGGCCCAGCCCCGGGTTTGGGAGGCGTCGCTGGACAAGGTCAGGCAGTCGAACTTGGCCAGGTCCTGCGGGGTTTGTGGCGTACCGTGGCGCGCCAGGTAGGCGGGCGTGGCTACGCACATGCGGCGGTTGTCTGCCAGGCGCACGCTAACCAAGGACGAGTCGGGCATGTCGCCCACGCGCACCGCACAGTCGTAGCCCTCGCTGGCAATGTCCACCACGCGGTCGCTGAGGTTCAGGGAGATGTTGACCTCCGGGTGCAGCTCGCGGAACTTGGGCACCAGTGGTGCGACCCGGCGTCGGCCAAAACCCGCCGGTGCGGTGATGCGCAAATGCCCGCTGGCCTTGACGCCTCCGGCGCTGACGCTGGCCTCGGCATTGGCCAAATCGGCGAGCAAGCGCTGGCAGTCTTCGAGGAAGGCACTACCCTCGTGCGTCAACGTGATCCGGCGCGTGGTGCGCAGCAGCAGCTTGACGCCCAGGCGCTCTTCCAATGCGTCCAGCCTGCGCCCCATGATGGCGGG
>JANXVI010000268.1 GCA_025351745.1 Rhodoferax sp. | reverse complement strand
AACAGGCATTCATGGTTTTGCGCCTGGCGAACCATGCTGGCCACCATGGCACTGTTTTCCGCGCTCGAATCGATCTTGTCCGTCCAGCGGGCGGCCATTTTGACGATGGTGGGTAATACTTTGGTCCAAACGCGCAACCCGGCTTCAGTGACCTTGAAGTCATCCAGCGCAACACTCATGCCCGCAGCACGCAGTGGCTTGAGCGCATCGACCAGTGTGAGGATGTTGGAGACACGTGTGTAACCGGTAATGTCCAACCCCATGCGCTTGGGTTGCAGCCTGTGCTTGCGCAGCACTTGAAGCAGCGTGTCGATGCCCTCGGCTTCCTGCAACTCCACCAGCGTCTGGGCGCTGAAGTTGACAAAAAGCTGGCCGCCGGGCCGATCCACCAACCAGCGCTCGATGGCTACTTCCATACACCCCAATTCAAATGGTGCCTGGCAGCGTTGTTCTTTGGCGGCGCGGATCAAATCTTCGTAGGACATTTCCCCGACGCTACGCGGCATGCGGATCAGCGCCTCATGGCCCATGACCGAGCCCGTGCGCAGGTCCACCATGGGTTGGAAAACAGTGGTCAGAGACTTGCGCTCCAACAGACCCATAGCGTCGGGCAGCGTACTGCCCTCGTTTCCTTTGCGCGCGCGCAACCAGTGTTGAATGTTTTGGGTCCAAAGGCGCATGGCAGGGGTTTTCATAAGGAAAAAGGTGCTCGTGACAGTGCAGATAATGGTATTACAAACAAAAGCCCTACAGCCTGCAATTCCAACCGTCCACCGCTGAACAATCCGCGACCACCCCTGGGTTAACGCTTAGATCGGCCTGGTGCTTTTTGCGCCAAATCCTGGTTCGTTAAGGGTGGCCTGGGTAACCAAGGCGGATAGCTCCGAAACGCCGATCGGCGCACGTGCTTTCCACGGCAAGACATAGGTGCGCTGGGCCAGTCCGTTCGCTACGTGTTGCATTTGCTTGCGTTCACCGTCCAGTCGCGCCCACAACAGTGGGTCGTGCGTACCCGCCGCCGCAACGCTTTTGTTGATGACGCAGGCGAAGGGTTCAATCTGGGCCCGGCGCAAATCCTCCTGTAAAGCCTGGGCCTGGGACACCGGTGTTGTCTCGGGCAGCGTGACCAGAATGATCCGGGTATAGGCCGGGTCTTGCAAGCGCATCAACGGCGTCACCATGCGGCCCGCAGTGTGGCCTTCAAACTCGCGCACCATCTGGCGGTGGTAGGCGCCGGTGGCATCCATCAACAGCAACGAATGGCCGGTCGGCGCCGTGTCCAGCACCACAAACGCACTGCGTGCCTCGCTGACCACCTTGGAGAAAGCATGGAATACAGCAACCTCTTCGGTGCAGGGTGAACGCAGGTCCTCCAGCATCAAGGCCTTTTCAGATTCAGACAGTCCGGCACCCTTGGTCGCCATGATCTTGTCGACGTAGTTACGGGTCTCTGCGATCGGGTCGATGCGGTCTACCCGCAGGCCTGGCACCGCACCATCCAGCGTGGCGGCCAGATGGGCGGCAGGGTCTGTGGTGCTGAGGTGCACACTCTTGCCGCGCTGCACCAGGCCGATGGCCAAAGCAGCGGCGATGGTGGTCTTGCCCACACCGCCCTTGCCCATGACCATGATGAGGCCATGCTCGGCCTGCGCCAGGGTGTCGGCCAGGGCATCCAGACCTTGGCCCGGGGGCAGGGTCGGCAGTGCTGCCGAATGTGCCTGCACGCCATCGCCCGGTGCGTCGGACAACAGCGCCCGCAGCGCCGGCAGCCCCACCGTGTCAAACGCCCGCAAGGGCACCTGGTCTTGCGGCAGTGCGCACAGGTTCTGGGGCATGGCCTGCAGGGCGCGCGTGCCCAAGGCCTCTATCGCTGCAGCAATGGCATCCTGCGGATCGCTCGCATGGAAGACGCCATTCACCACCAAGCGCTGGTTGTGCAGCCCCAGGGCATGCAACTCGTCCGACGTGCGCGATGCCTCGGCTATGGCGCCGGTTTCGGCACGCGTTACCAGTACCACCGTGGTCAGGGTCGGGGCACTGAGTGCGGCGAGCGCGGCCTTGAAACGCACCTCCTGCATCTTCAGACCCGAGTGCGGCCCCAGGCAGGATGCACCCCGGTCATTGCCTGCCAGGAATCCGCTCCAGGCTTTTGGCAGGCTCAACAAACGCAGTGTGTGGCCGGTGGGCGCGGTGTCGAACACGATGTGGTCATAGCGCTGGTCTGCATCGGACAAGAGCGAGGCGAATTCATCGAACGATGCAATCTCGGTCGTGCACGCGCCAGACAACTGCTCACGCACCGTGAAGCGTTGCGCATCGGTAGCGTCTGCCGCCATCTGCGCCGCCACCCGCTGGCGGTACGACTCGGCGGCGGTGTCTGGGTCGATATTGAGCACCGACAGGCCCGCAACATGCGGCACAGCGGTTGCCGTGTTTTTAAGTTCCACGCCCAGCATTTCATCCAGGTTGGACGCGGCATCGGTGCTGACCAGCAGCACGCGTTTGCCGGCATCGGCCAGATGGATCGCAACCGCAGTGGACAACGAGGTTTTGCCTACGCCGCCCTTGCCCGTGAAGAACAGGTGGCGGGTAGGACGGTCTAACCATTGTCCGCCACCCACATCACCGGGGCGAAGCCACCACCCTCGGTGCGGAAATTGGTGGTCTGGCCGCTGTAGGTGCGCGCGGCCAGCAGTTGCACGCGCCCACCATAGGTGTAGGCGCGCAGGTCGAACTTGAGCGCAGTTTCCGTGTCGCCAACCTGCATGGCACGCACCGGGGGCGGCACCAGGGTCTGGGCAATGTAGTCGCCTTGCAGAATCTGCTCCCACACCTTCTTGGTGAGCTTGTCGCCACGGTAGACCGCGCGGGCTCCAAAGCCTTCCAGGGGTTTGAAGAACAGGTGTTTGCGTTGCTCCCACAGTGTTGACGCATTCTCCGGCCGCACCCGCTCTCAGGCGGGCACCGTTGCCAATAGCGTTTCCTGATCCGCCAGTGGCACGCCCAAGGCCTGCAGGGCTGCAGCCTGGCCTGGTTGAACAAGTCCCACTCTGCCTGGAACATGGACACAAACTCCTCCTCCAGCGTGGCCATGTTGCGGTAGGCATTGAGCGACGGATGCATCAGCCCGCAGCACACGGCCTGTGCGCGCAGCAGCACCGCGTTGAGCATGGCACCACCGGCGTTGGTGTTGATCTCGATGAGCTGCGGGCCCTGTGGGGTGATGTGAAAGTCGTAGCCCATGAACACGCCCAGCGGGCCATGGTCTTTCTGCGCAATCGCCCCCGCACTGGGCAGTACCTGCTGCGCCCAGGCGGGCAAGGAGAGCGTGCGCTCCAGGGCCGCCACGGCGTCCTGGACCACCTGCACCGTGGCCTGCGAGGCAAACACTGCAGTGTTGGAAAACAGGTGCGCATGGGTGTCTGCCAGCGTGCTGGCCATATCGCGCAGCCCCGCATCGCGCCCGATTTCACGGCGTAGTTGTTCAGGGTCCAGCGTCTGGCAGCGGCAACCGTGGTTGAGTGCGTCGGCCAGCGTGGGGGCGGTGGGTTGTGTTGCTCGCATGGCATGTCATCCAACAGTGACTAAAGGGTTCGCTGATTCACCCGCCGGCTCAGTGCCTCTGCACTCTCCTTGCGCTCGCTGTAGCGGTCCACCAGGTACGGCGCCACATCGCGCGTCAGCAGCGTAAACTTGACCAGCTCTTCCATGACATCCACCACGCGATCGTAGTAGGCAGAGGGCTTCATGCGCCCGGCCTCGTCAAATTCGAGAAACGCCTTGGCGACCGAGCTTTGGTTGGGGATGGTGAGCATGCGCATCCAGCGGCCCAGAATGCGCAACTGGTTGACGGCGTTGAACGACTGAGAGCCACCGCTGACCTCCATCACCGCCAGCGTCTTACCCTGGGTGGGACGCACGGCACCAACCGACAGCGGAATCCAGTCGATCTGGCTCTTCATGATGCCGGTCATGGCACCATGGCGCTCGGGCGAACACCAGACCATACCTTCAGACCAGGCTGCCAGGTCCCGCAGCTCTTGCACCTTCGGGTGGGTGTCGGGCGCCGCGTCGGGCTGGGGCAAGCCCAGGGGGTCAAACACCTTGGCCTCGGCCCCCATGGCCTGCAGCAGCCGGGCGGCTTCCAGCGTCAGGAGCTTGCTGTACGAGCGCTCACGCAGCGAGCCGTACAACAGCAGGATTCTCGGCGGATGGCTGGATGGTGCTTTGGCGGTCAGACCGGTGTGGCTTGGCGCCTGGAAGCACGCCGCGTCAATGTTGGTGGATGGCAATGCACAATCAGACACGTTGGCCTTGTGCGTTGATGACGGCTTCGCCATCTTCCTTGCTAAAGGCACCGCGCTGTGGGCTGGGCAAGATGTCCAACACCTGCTCGCTGGGGCGGCACAGGCTGGTTCCCAGGGGCGTCACCACCACGGGGCGGTTCATCAGTATGGGGTGTTGAACGATGAAGTCGACCAGCTCGGCGTCGGTCCACTTGGGATCGGCCAAGCCCAACGCATCGTAAGGCGTACCCTTCTCGCGCAACAGTTCGCGCGCGCTGATGCCCATGGCCTGCAAGAGTTGTTGCAGACGCTCCTTACTGGGCGGCGTCTTCAGGTATTCGATGACTTCGGGCTCGGCACCGCTGTTGCGGATCAGGGCCAGTGTGTTGCGAGAGGTGCCGCAGGCGGGGTTGTGGTAGATCGTGATGGGGTTAGACATGGTGGCGGTTTTAGTATGGGAGTTGCTCAGAGCAATCGGTTTCAAACCAGGTAAACAGGGCAAAGGCGAGTGCCGCGCCGACCAGTTGTGCCAGCACAAAGCCGGGCACATCGACCGGGCGGATGCCGGAGAAGGTATCGGTCAACGACCGGACCGTCGTCACGGCCGGGTTGGCAAACGACGTGGACGCCGTGAACCAATACGCAGCCGTGATGTATGACCCCACGGCAACGGGCACGAAGTCGGGCCGCGTCTTGGCCACATTCAAAATAACGGTGAGCAGGCCGAACGACGCGACCGTTTCGCTCAACCACTGGTGCGGCCCGGTACGCACGTGGGCGGACTCCATCAGCATTGGCAGATCGAACATATAGTGCGCCGCAACCACGCCCGCAATGGCGCCCAGGATTTGCGCCGCCAGATAGGCGCCTGCGGTGGCCCAGCCCAGGCGCTTGAGCGCAACTTCGGTCAGCGTGACCAGCGGGTTGAAATGCGCGCCCGAGCGCGGGCCAAAGGTGGCAATCAGTGCGACCAGGGCCGCGCCGGTTGCCAGCGTATTGGCCAGCAGCGCGACGGCCACATTGCCGCCTGCCAGGCGCTCCCCCATGATGCCCGAGCCCACCACGGTGGCCAGCAGCATGGCCGTGCCGATGAACTCGGATGCGATAGCGCGTTTGGTGCGCACAAGTTTGCGCGCGGGCTGGTGCGTCGCGCTCATGGTGTGCAGCACGCATCGGCAGCGTCCGCCGCACCAGTGGCCTCACACGCCAACCCACCGCAGCAGTTTTCGGTGAGGTAGGCGACGAGTTCGCTCATGGCGGCAAAGTTGGCGCTGTAGTAAATCTTGCGGCCGTCCGGACGGGCTGCGATCAGGCCCGCATGGGTCAGCTCCTTAAGGTGAAAGGACAGGGGCGACGCGGCAATCGCCAGCGCCTCGGCAATGCCGCCGGGCGTCTGGCCATCTGGGCCGGCCTGCACCAGCAGGCGAAAGACGGCCAGCCGTGTCTCATGGGCTAGCGCTGCCAAGGCTTTTACCGTTTGCGTCGGCGTCATGGGAATGCTTTCGTTGACAGCTAGCCGGACTGCAGAACCCGGGCGGATTGCAGCCCCTAGGTCTCTGGGTCGCATAAATATTTTAACAATCGTTGAATTGTAGTATCAACGAAATGAGAACGCTGTGAAGAAAAACGGCTACTCATACCCAATACGGAGTTTTTATAGAGGACTTCGAGAAAAACAGCCCTTAGCCCTCGTGGAATATAGCGGTACCGCTATTGATACGATAGCAATGTCATTCCGAAACACCTAACCTTAGCAAGATGACGTGCCAGTGCGCGGGCTCCACCGGTGTGATGGACAGGCGGTTGCCCTTCTTCAGCACCAGCAAGTCCTGCAGATCGGCGTCTGCCCGCAACTCGGGCAGGGTGAGGTTGCGGGTCTTGTGCACCACCTGCACATCCACCAGCAGCCAGCGCGGTGCCTCGGGTTTGGAGGCAAGGTCGCAATACGGCGACTGCGGGTCGAACTGGGTGGGGTCGGTGTAGGCGGCAGATGCCACGCGCGCAATGCCGACGACGCCGGGCTCGGCACAGCTGGAGTGGTAGAACAACACGCCGTCACCCACCTGCATGCCGTCGCGCATGAAGTTGCGCGCCTGGTAGTTGCGCACGCCGGTCCAGGGCACGGTGGACTTGGGTGCAGCCAGTGCGTCGTCCACCGAGACTTCGCTGGGTTCGGATTTCATGAGCCAGAACTTTTTCATGGGCGGATTATGGCCTTGGTAAGCCGCTCTATTAAGCCGCGCTACAAGTGCATCAACTGCTTGAACTCGGCCGCGCGGCGGCGCGACATCTCGATCAACAGCCCATCCTTCATTTGCAGCGTCAGCGCGCCGGTGCTTGATGGTGTGACGGTGGTCACATGGTCCAGGTTGACGATATGGCGGCGGCTGGCCCTGAAAAATAGCGATGGGTCCAGTCGCTGTTCCAACTGGTTCAGTGAGCGCAACAACAACGGCCGGTTGCCGTCGAAGTAGACGCGGGTGTAGTTGCCCTCGGATTCGCACAGCGTGATCGCATCGAGCTTGACGAACCAGCAGCGCTCGCCATCCTTGATGAAAATCTTGCTGTCACGCTGCACGGGCCGCTCCTGTGCTTCTGGCTGCGGCTTGATCTTTTGCAGGGCCGATGCCAGGCGGTTAGGCTCAATCGGCTTGAGCAAATAGTCCAGCGCATTGGCCTCAAACGCCTGCATGGCGTAGCGGTCAAATGCCGTCGTGAAGATGACGTCGGGCGCGTCGGCCAACTGGCCCAACACATCGAAGCCAGTGCCATCGGGCATCTGGATATCCAGGAACACCAAGTCCGGGTTCAGGTCTTCGATCATGGCTTTGGCTGAGGCCACATCGGCCGCCTCACCCACAATCTGCACATCGGCATGTGTGGCAAGCAAGCGGCGCATCTCCATGCGCGCCAGGCGTTCATCGTCAACGATGATGGCTTTCATCGGGTTTCCTCTGGTAAACGGATCGTGGCGACAACCCAGCCCTGGTCTTGCACGACGGATAAGCTGGCCTTGCCATCGAATAACAATTCCAAACGTTTGGACGTGTTTTCCAATCCAATTTGTGTGCTGCTGCCAGCGCTTTGCAGCACGCCCTGGTTGGCTACGGCGACGCAAACATAGTCGCCTTTGCGCTGTGCAGAGATGCGTATCTCACAACCTTGGGCGCGCATCTCCACACCGTATTTGACGGCGTTTTCCACCAGCGTCTGGATCGCCAGCGCGGGCACGGCCATGCCGTTCAGGGATGGGTCAATCTGCTCGACCACCACCATGCGTTCTTCAAATCGCACCTTCTCCACCGCCAGGTAGCTGCGCACAGCGCCCAGTTCGCGCTCCAACGTCACGGTGTCGGCATGGCCCATCTGCAGGTTGTAGCGCATCATTTCAGCCAGGCGGTCCACCACTTGCGCGGCAGCGGGCACGTCCTGGTACATCAGGGCGCGGATGCTGTTGAGGCTGTTGAAAAAGAAATGCGGGTTGACCTGGGATTGCAGTGCCCGCAGTTCGGCATCCTTGACCTGCACTTGCAACTGCAGCTTTTCGATCTCGGCGCGCTTGGCATGGCGCATGGCCATCGCGGCACCGTAGACCACGGTCCACCCCATAAACATGAAAAGCCAAAATGCAGCGGCGCCGGGCAACCAAGCGAGGTTGCCTGGGCGTGGGTAGTTCGGCCACGCTAGAAATGCGCAGTAAACCAAGCCAACCTGTGCCGCGGCCAGCATCACCGCACCCGTCACCAGGCGTCCATACGGCAAGGCGTTGCCATGCACAAACACACGGTGGGCATGCAGGTAACGCCTCCAGCCATGTGACAACACCACACTGGTCAGGCCGCCCCACAGCCAAATCAGAATCAGAGGGTTGCGCAGTTCGGGGCTGCCCGCCAACGAGAAGCTGATGTTCAACAGCACAACCGCACCCCAGCCCACCAATTGGCACAGCCAGTACCAGGGTGCTGGACGTGGAGCTGGCGTGAGGGTCATGTGGAGGAGCGGCATCGGTTGGGGCTTTACTTCAGGAATTCATCCATGCGGGCGAACATCCACTCGGAGTCGTCATACATGATGAAGTGTCGCGCAATATCGGACAGGGCCACCTGCACACCCGGCAATTTCGCGTATTGCGCCTTGTAGTTGGCTTCGAACGCGGCCTTGGGCGCATAGGCCTTGTAAGCCACCCACGAGCCCAGCACCAGTGTGGGCGCCTTGATGCGTGCAATGTCCTGGCGCAAATCGGTTGCCATGATGTCGTACATGGCATCGGCCACCACCTTACGGTCCGACTGGCCGCCCCACTGCACGATGCGCTCCACATCCTGCGGCGCTGAGACCATGCCGGCAATGGTGGCGCGGCGGCCGGCCTCTTGCGCGGCGGCGTCACCGGACAGCATGCCGTCGCGTATGCGGCGGGCCATGTCCTTCAATTGCCCGGGTGTGAGGTCAGGCATTTGCGCCGCACCCAGGGCGGGCAACGAATCGACGATGACCAACTGGCCCAACTTGGTGGGGTAGTCGATCGCCAGCTTCAGCGCCAGGAAGCCACCCAGGCTATGCCCGACGATGGTGGGGTGCTCCAGATGCTGGTCGTCGATATAAGCAGCAAGCTCTTTCTCCACCGTCTCCAGCAGGGGCGCCTGTATGGTGGGCGCCCCGGCAAAGCCCGCCAGTTGCAAGACATAGCACTTGTAGTGGGGCGCAAAGTGCGCCACCGTGGCATCCCACACCGCACCGGACGATGCCAAACCGGCAATCAGGATCATGGGCCTGCCCTTGCCCGTTACCTGCACGCTGAATGCCGTAGGCTCGGCGGCATGAGCCCCCCATCCGGCCGACAACGCGGCTACAGCAACAAGACCCGACACCAATGGCTTTATCAAAACCCGCTTCAACATACAGACTCCTTGATTGATAAGTTGATGCGGGAATCGTATTTTTTACGCCCTGCGCGCTCCAGTGGTTTAGGTTGAGCGGCAGAAATCGATGATGGGTGGAACTATGCACGGGGCGCTAGCAACGCACGCTTCTGCTCGGCCTCGATCAGCTTTGCCACCGACGTGTTCGCCGCTGCTGATCGGCATGGATTCAGCGATAACGCTCGACAGTTTTGCTATAACTTGTATAGCTGTATACGTATATTCTACGAGGGCTAGCGGCACAAAATGCTCGCAACGTGCCCACCAGACGGTCAAAAAAACCCTTTTTGGGTTTTTACCGGCTGTGGGATGTCAAATGCGCCAACGGCCCCGCCGCGCTGACACCTGGCCCTTTACGCCGCGCCCCTGGAGCAGGCTGACCACCGGGTGGCACCTCATCGAGCCCCAAGGTGGCGTCACTACCCATGGCTGGCACGCTGGTGCCGCGGTGCAAGGTCACACCGACCACCAAGATGTCGACCATCAGCAGGTGCAGGATGCGGCTGATCATCGGCACCTGGGTTGCAATGTCTTCCACGTGGTCGACGATCAAGGCCAAATCAGCCTTGCGGGCCAACGGCGACTGGCTCTCGGTTATCGCAATCACTTTGGCGCCTCGCTGTTGCGCGGTCTCGGCGACGGCCAGCAGCTCCGCAATACGGCCGCTGCTGCTGCTGATCAGCACCACATCGTCAGGGCGCAGCAAACTGGCAGACAGCGTTTGCAAGCGCGGGTCGGTGTAGGCCACGGCCGACACGCCCACGCGCAGAAACTTGAACTGCGCGTCACTGGCTACGGCGCCATAGTGGCCCACTGCATAAATCTCGACACGGCGCGAGTCGGCAATCATGCGCATCGCCCGCTCCATACTGTCGCGGTTCAGGTGGTCGCGCGCTTGCAGAATGGCCGAGGCCGTATTGCCCAGCACCTTGGCACCCAGTTCCAACATCGAGTCGTTGCCTGTGACCTGGGTGTGGGTAATGGGTATGGTGCCGGTCAGGCCAGAAGCCAAGCGGAGCTTGAAATCCGACAGGCCTTCACAACCCAGAGAGCGGCAAAAGCGAATCACGGTCGGTTGGCTGACGTCGGCCGAACGGGCAATAGTTGCAATGGGGTCATTCAACGCCGAACGCGGTTGCGCCAGCACATGCTGCGCCACGCGTTGCTCGGCCGGCGACAGGTTGGGCAAGGCACGGCGGATCTGGCTCAAAATGGCCGAACCGCTGGCCCCGTCCAACTCGCGCAGCTGCGAGGCCAAAATGACGGAAGCACCCACTAGCGTGGCATCGGTCGCGGTGATGACGAAGGTGGGGATGCCCTTCATGTAGTCGGTGAAGCGGCCCTTGTCTTCAAAGCGTTCGCGAAATGGCGACTGGTCAAAGTACAGCCCCAGGCGCGGCACGATGCCGCCACCAATGTAGATGCCGCCAAACGCGCCCTGGCTGACCGCCAGATTGGCTGCTGCCGTGCCCAAGATGGCGCAAAACACATCAATCGTTTCCTTGCAAATGGCGTCGCTGCCCTCCAGCGCCAGGCGTGTGATTTCGGGTGCATCCAACGGGCGTTGGGGTTGCCCCGCGCGGTCACTCAACGCCTTAAAGATCAGCTCGATGCCGGTGCCTGACAGCAGCCGTTCAAACGACACGTGGTCATAGGTGCGCCAGGCGTATTGCAGGATGGCGATTTCGCGCTCATCGTGTGGTGAAAAGCTGGTGTGCCCGCCCTCGGTGCCCAGCGCGATCCAACCATCATCGGCAGGAATCAAGCCCGAGACGCCCAGACCAGTGCCCGCACCAATCAGCCCGACCACGCTGCGCGCAACTGCAGTGCCGCCACCAAATTGGCGCCGCTGCTGCGGCGTCAGGCTGGGCACGGCCATGGCCAGTGCGGTGAAGTCGTTGACTACCACCAGGTTGTCGAAGTGCAGGCGCTCGCGCATCTTCTCGATCGAGAACTGCCAGTGGTAGTTCGTCATGCGGACCTGGTCACCGGCCACCGGATTGGCGATGGCCACCGCGGCGTGCTTGATGTCGCCCGCCGCAACGCCTTTGAGCTTGGAGAGGTAGGCCGTGACAGCCGCATGAAAGTCTGGAAAGTCCTGGCAGCGCAAGGACTCGCTTTGCTCAAACACATGGGGCGCGACTTCCAGCGCGAACCGGGCGAATGTGCCGCCAATATCGGCAATCAGGCGCGGGTGGTCAAAACGCGGTTCGGACATATGTCAACTTCCCTCTGAGATTACTAATGCACTATCCATCAAGGGAGGGAGCTTAACGGAAGACGCAAGGCCCCCACGCTTGTCGATGCACGTACTGCGCTGCTTCCCTAGAGGGCGCGCGGCCCGGCGCGGCGGCTGGCCGGCTCAGGGCAAGGTATCCAGCGCGCAACTGGCACCCACCAGGGCCGGTGTGGACGCAGTGATCACCCAGACCGGCAGCGTAGACAACAAAGACCGGTAGCGCCCCTTGCTCTCAAAGCTGTGGCGAAACACCGTTGCATCGAAAGCAGCCCCCAGGCGTGGCACGATGCCGCCGCCGATGTAGACACCGCCCAGTGAGCCCAAGGTGAGCGCCAGATTGCCCGCCACGTTGCCCAGGAAGCAGGTGAAATAGTGCACCGCCTGCACGCATTGCGCGTCATTGCCGGCCACGGCCGCATCGGTCACATCAGCAGGTTCCAGCGCCCGTGGCGTGCGGCCTTCCATGGCGCAGATGGCCTGGTAAAGATTTACCAGACCCGATCCCGACAACACACGCTCGGCGCTGACATGCTCAAACTGTTTTCGGAGCAGGCTCAGCAAGGTAGATTCGACATCGTCATTTGCAGACAGCGTGACATGGCCGCCCTCTCCGGCCAACGCGCTGTAACGGCCAGCCGCGTCAGGCACCAGACCAGAAACCCCCAAACCCGTGCCGGGCCCTAGCAACCCAATGGTCGATCCGGCCACGGCGCAACCGCCACCCAGAGCGCGCAGGTCGCGCGGCCGCAGTGCGGGGAGGCTCATGGCCAGCGCCGTAAAGTCATTGATCACCAAGCAACGCTCCAGACCCATGGCCTTTTGGAACGCATCGATCGAGAAGCGCCAACTGCTATTGGTCAGGCGCACATCGTCACCCGTGATCACCGTAGCAATGCCAATACCGGCCCAGCGCGGGCTTTTGTGCCCATGCGCTTGCAGGTAGTTGATCGCGGACTCCTGGATCGACCCACTGTCTTCACATGGTTGTACCGAAACGTCTTGCAGTTCGGCACCTGCGCTGGCCTGCCAGGCCCAGCGGGCATTGGTGCCGCCGATATCGCCCAACAGTCTTGGATAACCCTGATTCATTCCCGATACTCCCTGTCGCCACGGATACGGCAACGTGTATGTAGTTTAACAACATTCAGTCTACATCAAATTAAAGAATGTGTAATTTGCCTACATAATTCAGTCCGAGATCGCGATTCTCGCAACTAATCGACTCGACTTTAACGATGTTTTGTTGTAATTAAGCAAATTCTTCTGGTTTTTTCCAGCTTCCAGCGACTTCACCGACAAAACTAGTATTTACCCCTATGTCAGTAAATATCTAGTTTTGATACAAACTGGGGTGTGAGTAGGGAAAACGCCGTCCCAATTACGTGTCTTTTGAGCCCCCGCGCAAAAGACGAATAGCCCGCCCCAGAGCACCAGGAGAAATACCAAAATGAGTTCAATAGTCCAGCGCTCCACGAGGACCCCCTCGCGCAGCTCCCTCTTCAAACTAGCCCCCGTGGCAGCCGGCTGTGCCGTGCTGATCGTGACGTCGTCTGCGGCCTTTGCGCAGACCGCCGCGCCTGCTCCCGACTTGAACACGGTAACCGTTGTCGGCATCCGCAAAGGCATTGAAGACGCGATTTCCGTCAAGAAAAACTCCACCTCCATCGTGGAAGCCATCTCGGCCGAAGACATTGGCAAGCTGCCCGACGTGAGCATTGCCGAGTCCATCGCCCGCCTGCCCGGTGTGGCAGCACAACGCGTGGCCGGTCGTGCACAGGCCATCAGCGTGCGCGGTTTGGCACCCGACTTTGCGACCACCTTGCTCAATGGCCGTGAACAGGTCAGCACGGGTGACAATCGCAGCGTCGAGTTTGACCAGTACCCTTCAGAGCTGCTCAGCGGTGTGACCATCTACAAGACGCCCGACGCGGGCTTGGTCGGCCAAGGGCTGTCCGGCACTATTGACTTGCAAACCGTGCGCCCGTTGAACTTCAAGGAGCGCGTGGTCTCGATCAACGTGCGGGGTGAGAAGCGCACCATTGGCGCCATTGCAGACACGAAGGACACCGGTAACCGCTTCAGCGTGAGCTACGTAGACCAGTTCGCCGACCGCAGCATCGGTATCGCATTGGGATTCGCGCATCTGGATTCTCCAACGCTGGAGCAGCAAACCGGTATTTACGAGCCCTGGAAAAATGAAACGCGCCCCGGTGTAACACCCGGTACCTATTTGCAAGACGGTATCAAGTCGCTTGCCAAGACTGGGAATTTGAAGCGCGACGCCTTTATGGGGGTACTGGAGTTCCGCCCGTCCAAGCAGTGGACCAGCATAGTGGATATGTACGCCTCTGAATTCAAACAGTTCGACACCAACAACCAGTTCGAAGTGAATTTGAGCGGCTACAACGGAACCAATCCGTATATTCCGTTCACGTACGCAAACCCCATCATTGTCAACGGTGCGTTGCAAGGCGCCCAAACGGTCAATGTATATCCGCTGGTGCGGGGTCAGTCGTTTGACCGCAAGGACACCATCAAAGCCATTGGTTGGAATAACAAGTTCAAGTTTGACACCTGGTCCTTGCTGGCCGATGTGAACTACTCCCAAGCCAAACGCGACGAAGTGCAATTGGAAACCAACACTCAGTTGGCCGGTTCAAAAAGTGGATTTGCCAATGGCGCAAATCTGGATACCTTGACGGTGAACTGGGGTGGCGGTGGTTTCCCCACCATCAGGCCCGGTTTGAACTACAGTGATGCCAGCAAACTCTACCTGGGCGATTCCATTTACGGCCAAGGCTATGGCCGCAAACCGCAAGTGGAAGACAAATTGGCAGGCTACAAACTGGTAGCAACAATGCCGATGTTCAATGCATTGCAAGACGTGTTCTCGGGCGTGGACGTTGGCCTTAACTATTCTGACCGAACCAAGAGAAAGCGCCAGCCGGAAGATGAATTGAAGGCCAATGGCTCCCCGACCATTTCGTCGGACTTGTTATACAGCCCCGTCGACCTTGGCTTTTCTGGCAGCGGCATCGTACCTTCCTGGAACGTGCCAGGAGTCGTTGCCAAGTACTTCCAACCCTTCAACCCATCGGACGTTAACTCGGGCGCAGTGGGCCGTGCCTGGGATGTCACAGAAAAGATCACTACCGGTTTTGTCAAGGCAGACATTGACACCCAACTTGGCGGTGTCAATGTGCGTGGAAACTTTGGTGTGCAGGTGCAGGCTACCGACCAATCGTCTGCTGCTGTGTATGTAGACAACTCCAACGGCGGCACACAGCGCCCGGTCAACATTGGCAAAACCTACACCGACGTCCTGCCAAGCTTGAACCTGGCGTTCTCGCTGGGTAACGACCAGACGATTCGTATGGCGGCCGCCAAGCAAATCGCCCGCGCACGCATTGACCAAATGCGCGCATCGTTCGATTTCGACGTGAGCAAGACGACCTTCATTCCTAGCGCCAATGGCGGCAACCCGTTGCTGGATCCTTGGAAGGCCAATGCCCTCGACATCTCTTATGAAAAGTACTTTGGTACCAAGGCATACGTAGCTGCAGCCGTTTACTACAAAGATCTGCAAACATTCATCTACACAGAGGCCCGGCCGTTTAACTTTAGCAATTACACGCAAGGAACAATTGCAAAGACTAACCAAGGCAACTTCAGCGCGCCTTACAACGGCAATGGTGGTACGTTGAAGGGCTATGAGTTGTCGGCATCGCTGCCGTTCAATATGATCTCCTCCGCGTTGGACGGATTCGGTGCATCGTTCAGTTATTCTTACAACGATAGCGCTATCAGCCTGCCTACCAGCGGTTTCAATAGTTCATCTGTGGGGGCCAACATACCGTTGCCTGGTCTGTCCAAGAACGTGTCCAACCT
This sequence comes from Rhodoferax sp., assembly GCA_025351745.1. GTDB lineage: Bacteria > Pseudomonadota > Gammaproteobacteria > Burkholderiales > Burkholderiaceae_C > Allorhodoferax. The sequence goes on along the minus strand of JANXVI010000268.1, from coordinate 15,164 downwards.
GACCGTGTACTACGAAAAGGACGGCTGGTCCGCCCGGGTGAGCCAGCGCAATCGCTCTGAGTTCATCGGCGAAATTGGCAACTTCGCTGGCGACCGCGCACTGCGTTGGGTCAACCCGGAAAAAGTGGTGGACATGCAACTGGGCTACGAATTCAAGACCGGTAGCTTGAAGGGCCTGGGCTTGTTGCTGCAAGTCAACAACGTGACCAATACGCCATACAGCACTTACGGCGATGCGCCTGACCATCCGCTGGAATATGTGAACTACGGCAGCACGTATTTGTTTGGATTGAATTACAAGTTTTAAGTAGGTTGGGTTCTCAATAGCGTTTCCCCCATCGCGCAAGCGGTGGGGGTTTTTTTGTCGCGACTCAGTGTTGCGCCTGCCACTCCAAAACCGTCTTTATCAAGGAATTGGCCGCAGCTGCCGAAGACACATCGCTGTTCACAGCGACAGCCGCATAGGCTCCCGCTACGGGGTCATACAGCAGCACGGCGTTGGCCGTGGGTATGCCGCCCAAGTGGCCCAGCCAGGCGCGTTCGCGTCCCGTGGGGTCCGTCCATTCCATCAGCATGACACCTTTGCCAAACCACTGGAGGGCCTGGCTGGTTTCAGTGGTTTGGGGGCCTAGGACATGGAGCATCTCCCATTGCGATTGCACGGTAGCGGGTGCCAACAACCGCCCCGTCAGAACCGCCTGCCAAAACACCGCCAGATCTTCAGCCCGCCCCACCACATTGCCTGCGCCCAGGCGAGTCCAGGCGGTGGGGTCCGCCATCGGCGTTTGGCCCTCATGCGGGATGGCCAGTGCTACCGCAGCATCTTCACCCGGCCGCAGCGCACGCAAGTATTGCAAGCCCAAGGGCTTGGCGATACGCCGCTCCACCGTCTGGTGCAGTGACTGCTGCTCAATAGCCTCCACCACGAGGGCCAGCAACACATAACCGGTGTTGGAGTAGCTGGCGCTGGTACCCGGGCAAAACAGCAGCGGCATACCCGCCATGTTGGTCGCCATTGAAGTTGGCGTGACAGGGCCCTCGCCAGAGCGGCTGTTGGCATTTGTCTGCAAGCCACTGGTGTGGGACAGCAAGTGCCCAATACGGATGTGTTGTGCATCCGGAATTTGCGGAAGCCAGCGCGACAGGGGATCCTCCAGGCGAAGCTTGCCCTCCTCCATCAGCTGCAGAACCAGAACGGCGGTCAGCGTTTTGGCCACGCTACCCCAATAGAACTCTGTGCCATGGGTCACGGCTTGCGCAGGCCGAACCTGGGCGAGACCCTGCGTGCTACTCCAGCGTCCCAATCCAGGGACGGTGATGGCAGCTGAAATGGCCGGTGCGCCGGATTTGTTCAACAGGTCGTGGACCTGTTGATCCAATGCTGCCGCCAACGCATCCGGCACAGGCACATCGGTAGCGGCCTTGCTAGCCGTTACCGGGAATAGGCTCGCGGGCAAGGGTGCGTGCGGCGGGGCCCCCACAAATGGCATGACTGCCAGGCAAGACGAGCTGGAGGTCACGCCCGCCGAGTTGGCAGAGGTGCCGCCAGTACCACCGCAGCCGCCCGTGACCAAGGCCAACAAGATGGCGACGCGGTAAGGGGTCGCCGTCCTCATAACTGCTGCTCTTCTATGGCGGGGGCCGAGTTGGAAAGCGCTGGGGCGTTCCTGGCCTTGGCACGCTCTTGCGTGTAATGGTCGTAGTCGACAAGTTCAGCGCAGGGTGCGTCGGTGGGGCTGCGCCTGAGTTGGCATTGATCGTTGCCATAGCGCGCCCCCTGGTAGACCGCACGCGCCCAATGGGTGTCGGCACAACCGACCAGGCCCGACAGCGCGGCACCCACCAGGCCCACCGCGCGCACTACCGCCCAGAGTCGCCGGCCGTGACGCAAAGAAAAAGGAACAGTTTTCATGCAGTAAACCTCGGTAAAATGAATGTAATAAAACAAATTATTATTGTTTAACAGTAATTTTGTAAAGCTTTTTCTTTTCCGAGGCTCACCATGAACGCATCGCACAGCGCGGCTTCCACAAAACACCAACCGGTTTTGAGTCGGCTTTTGGCCTGGGCTTGCTTGGCGCTGGCCGTGTTGCTGCCGACGGCCGCGCTCTACGGTTGCGTGCAAGCCTCGCCGGTGGATATGCTGGTCCAGATGGGCATACGGTTGCCCTCGGGCGCTGATCTGCACAGCTTGCCGATCACCGTTTGGCAGCATGGGGGGGCCGTGGCCATCGGCCTGCTACCAGTCAGCGCCATGGCCTATGCCTTGTGGCATGCACAGCAGTGCTTCAATGGTTTCGCACGCGGCGATGTCTTTAGCTTGGGTACGGTGCGACATTTGCGAGGCTTTGCGAGCGGGCTGCTGGCGTCCAGCAGCGCGGGGTTGCTGGCACCAACCGCCATCGTGTGGCTGCTGACCCTGGGCGCCCCAGCCGGTCAACGGGTTCTGACGGTCAGCCTGGGCGCGCAACCCTTGTTGATGCTGCTCTTTTCCGGCATCGTGTGGCAGATGGGGCATGCCATGACCCGCGCGGTTGAGATCGCCGAAGACAACGCCCAAATCATTTAGACCCGCCCCGCACCGTGCCCATCGTTGTCAAGCTCGACGTCATCTTGGCCGAACGCAAAGCCAAGTCCAAAGACCTGGCCGAGTACATCGGCATCACCGAAGCCAACCTATCCCTGCTCAAACAAGGCAAGGTCAAAGGTGTACGCTTTGATACGCTGCAAGCCATTTGCGAATACCTGCAGTGCCAGCCTGGCGACCTGCTGGTGTTCAAACCCGACACGGAACCACACGACCCCTAGTTGGGTAGCGGCATCCAGATAAACTGGAATCACAACTACATACGATTCGAAACCCATGCCAACACAATCCGAACTCTCCGCCTTCCTGGCCAAGGAATTCCCACAGACACCCTGCACCGTCGAAGCTGTAGGCGACAAGGGTGCAACGATACGGCACCCGGTGGGCGCAGCCGAATTACGCCCCGGCGGCACCGTGTCGGGGCCGGTGATGATGGCCGTGGCGGATGTGGCACTTTACGTTGCCATCCTGGGCGAGATTGGCATCGTGCCCTTGGCTGTAACCACCAGCCTGAGCATCAACTTTCTTCGCAAACCATCGGGTGATCGCGACATCATTGGTGTCTGCAAGCTGATGAAGGTTGGCAAGTCTTTGGCCGTAGGAGAAGTGTCTTTGTATTCGGAAGGACTGGACGACCCGGTTGCGCACGTCGTGGGCACCTACTCCATCCCCAAGGACCGCATGCTGGCAAAGGCTTAGTTGGGCAACGCATTGCTGCCACTGCCGAACCCCACGCGCGTGCCAAGAATTTACCGAGGTCAGTCTCGCTTCGCTCAGCAGGTGGGCGCTCCTGGGCCGGGGGGCTACCAAGCGTTTAACGGCGCAACCGTATCGCAGGCGATTTCAGCCAACGCGGTGATGCGGGACTTCTTGAAATTTCCATCGACCGGCGCTGGTTCGAATCCTTGGTGCGGAGTCACGTCAGGTCCCTTTGCCCAATATAGGCTTTACAGACCGTTCGAAGCGCAGTGCGCAGAGAAAAACATGCTGTAGCCCCTGTGAAATAGACGCCAATAGCTCCTAAATACATAGCAAATGGAAAGTGAACTACAGTCCAAACTGCGGTTTGAGGGCTTGGGCCAGACCAGTTTCTTGCAAAAGCATGCACAGGGCCTCAGTGCTGGCCCATCCGAAAGTGAACCGGCGTCTCAAACCGAGCGGACCAGGCCTTCTCGTTGTGGTCAGTGCCGTCGAAAACCCGGCTCATGTAGCTGGCATCGGTGTAACCTGCGTCGCGCACCAAAGCATCCACGAAATGTACACAAAGTTGTTGCGTTGTTCGACGCTGTAGCTTGGTGACAGCCACGCATCAAAATGCCGTGCGTCGACAAATTGGGATGGTGAATTTTCCAAACGATCGATCGTGCCGACACCTGCGTGCCCGCCAAGAAGCCCATCACAACGAACAGAAGCCGCAACTCCGCGCCTAACCCTTGACCCCACCCGATGTCAGCCCCGACACAATCCAGCGCTGCGCGGCCAGAAACACCAGCGTGATCGGCAGGCCCGACAACACGGCAGCGGCGGCAAAGTCGCCCCACAGGTAGCGCTGCTCGTACAGGTAGTACTTTGAGCCCACGGCCAGCGTCAGGTTGGGCTCTTCGCGCAGCAGCACGGACGCAATCGGGTATTCGATGATGGTGCCGATAAAGGCCAGCACAAATACCACCATCAGGATCGGAACCGCCATCGGCAGCAGCACGCGGTAGAAGGCTTGCCACGAGGTGGCACCGTCGACCTTGGCGCACTCTTCAATCTCGGTCGGAATGATTTCGAAGTAGCCCTTGATGGTCCAGATATGCATGGCCACGCCGCCTATGTAGGCCACGATCAGGCCGCCGTGGGTCTCGATGCCCAGCCAGGGAATGAAACCACCTACCGCTTCAAAAATGGCATAGATAGCCACCAGCGCCACGGCCACCGGGAACATCTGCAGCAGCAGCATGCTGTTCAAAATCGCGGACTTGAAACGAAAGCGCAGTCGGGCAAAGCCATAGGCCGCCGTGGTGGAGATGCCGACGATGAGCAGCGACGAGACGGTGGCGATCTTGATCGAATTCCACAGCCACAACAGCACCGGGAACGGCGGTTGCACCACCACGCCATCGGGCTGGGTGTAGGAAAAGCCCAAGGCCAGCTTCCAGTGCTCCAAGCTGATCTCGGTCGGTATCAACGAGCCCGTCGCAAAGTTGCCGGGGCGCAGCGAGATGGACACCACCGCCAACAGCGGGAACAGCGTGACGGCAATGAGCAACCACAGCCCCACATGGGCCGCTGTGATGCGCCAGCGCTGGCTTTTACCGGTGACAACGGCCATGGCTAGTGCCCTCCTTTGCGTTGGTCTTTGGATTGCGACAACTTCAAATTGACCATCGACAGGATGGCGATCAAGAAAAAGATGACGGTCGATATTGCCGCAGCCAGGCCGAAGTTGGCTCCGGCATCGGTGAAGGCAATGCGGTAGGTGTAGGACACCAGAATGTCCGTGGTACCGGCAGGCAACTTGGTGTTGAGGTAGTCGGGCCGACCGTCGGTCAGCAAGCTGATCAATACAAAGTTGTTGAAGTTGAACGCAAAGGCCGAGATCAGCAGTGGCGTCAGCGGCTTGATGATCAGCGGAGCGGTGATGCGCCAGAAATTGGTCAGCGGCTTGGCCCCGGCTATTGCCGAAGCTTCGTACAAATCTGCTGGAATGGATTTGATCAGGCCTGTGCACAACACCATGATGTAGGGGTAGCCCAGCCAGGTGTTGACGATCAGAATCATGGTCTTGGCCAACGTGGGGTCGGCAAACCATGCGGGCTTGATGCCAAACACGGCATCCAGAATGGCATTGATCTCGCCAAAGTTTTGGTTGAACAAACCCTTGAACACCAAGATCGAAATAAAGCCCGGAACCGCATACGGCAAGAACAGCAATGTGCGGTACAGGGTGCGGTATTTCAGTGCTTCCCAATTCAGCAGCACCGCCAGGGTCATGCCAATGCCAGTGGAAAAGAGCACGGTCAATCCGGCAAACACCACGGTCCAGATGAAGATGGACAACAAAGGACCGCGCATGTCGGCATCGCCAAATAGCCGTGCGTAATTGGCAAAACCTACACCTACCTTGAAGCCGGGTTGCAAGCGGTCGCCCTTGGCATCCTCAAAGAAACCGGTCTGCGAGTTGGCGTGGTACAGCGCGCCATCGCTCAGTCGCTTGAGCGCACCTTGTTCTTGCGCTTGCCATAGCGGCTCAAACACCGCAAACTCGTGCAGGCCCGCATAAACGAGCACACTCTGGTCGGGTAGTGTCAAACGCAAGGACATCAAGGCGTCGCGGTGCGCAATGGTCTGACGCAGGGTGTAGGGCTGGCCCAGAGACACGTCACCGGCTAAAGGCTGCATGATCACCTGCGCGGCCTTGGCCTTGCCGTCCCATGCGAGGGGTGGCGACACGTAACGCGCAGTGGATGTACTCTCCCCCTGGGGCGTCAGCACCAGCCGCAGGTCGCTGCCGTTGCCATGCACGCTAAACCCAAAGGCCCGTGATTCATTGACATCAGCCTGGTCCAGCAGGTAGGCGCGGGCGCGGTCTTCACTCAAAAGGTTGTTGGCCGAGTAGTTGGTGAAGCCGATCTGAATGGTGTAGGCCAGCGGAAAGGCGACGAACACCAACATGGCCATAACGCCAGGAAAAAGGTAGCGCCAAGCCAGTGTTTTGGCCGACACATAGACATACAAACTCAAGGCGCCCAAGCCCAAGACCAGCGCGGCCCAAACAGCCTGACCGCTGCTGTAAATGGCAAAGCTCAACCACAGTAGGCCGAGGGCGACAAGTGTGGCGATAGCCTTTGACAGCATGGACGATGGGGTGCGAGACGAAGCGCTGGGTGAAAGGTGTGGTGTCAACGGCATGTCACTTCACCAACATGCGTGCGGCTGCGCCGTCGAGCGCATCCTTGGGGGATTGGCGACCCTGACTGATGGCCTCCAAGGCAGCGTCCATCGCCGGGAAAAAGCGGCCTAGCTCGGGGATATTGGGCAGGGGCTCGCCGGTGCGGGCGTTCTCCATCGTGGCGCGGATATTGGCGTCGCCCGACAGTTCGGCAAAGTAGGCCTTGTTGGCCGGTGTACCCAAGGGGACATCGGCGGAAATGGTCTTGAGCCCCTCGACGCGCAACATGTGGTTCTCGATAAATTCGCGCGCGATGTCTTTGACTTTGCTGGGTGCGGCGATCATGCAGCCCAATACGCCGACAAAGGTCTTGGAAGGCTTGCCGGGGATGACAGCAGGTACCGGCGCAACGCTGAAGTTGATCTTGGCTTTGCGCGCGTTGTCCCACGCCCAGGGCCCGGTGATCATCATCGCCACCTCGCCGCGTGCGAAGCCGGCTTCCATCTCGGCATAGCGCGCGCCCCGGGGCATATAACCCTCTTCAATCAGACGCGACAGCATATTCGCACCGGCCACCGCACCGGTGGAGTTCACGCCCACGACGGAAGGGTCAAGCTCACCGTTGCTGCTGCGGCCAAACACCTGGCCACCGGCGCCAGCCAGCAGGGGCCAGGTGAAGAAAGACTTGTTGTAGTCCCACAAGATGGCCTTCTTGCCCCGCTTGGCGAGCTCTTTGTCCAGCGCCATCACCTCGTCAAAGGTGGTGGGCACGTTCTTCACCAAGTCTCGGTTCACCACCAGCCCCACCGCCTCAATAGCCAATGGGTAGCCCCAGACCTTGCCCTTGTAGGTGAAGGCCTTCCAGGCAGAATCGTCAATCTCGTCACGTACGCGCTTGGGTGGGTGGATGGGCACCAGCAGGCCCGAGCGCGCCCACTCGCCGGTTCGGTCATGCGGCCAGCAAAAAATGTCCGGGCCTTTGCCTGCAGCAGCAGCCGCCTGAAACTTGTCGGTTGCACCTTCGGGGTGTTGCACGACCACGGTCACGCCCGATTCTTTGGCAAAGGCATCGCCGACTTTTTGCAGCCCGTTGTAGCCCTTGTCGCCATTGATCCAGATCAGCAGCTTGGGGGCATCTGCTGCGCGCACTGGCAGTGCACAACATGCGGCTATCGCGGTTGCCAAACCGACTAAACCCATGCGCCGACCCATCACGCCGCTCCGTGCGCAGTAACCGTGCGCTGAAAAGCCTTGCCCGCGGCATCGAACAGGTAACAACGGTCCGGCTCCACGCCCAGTTCCAGCGTATCGCCCGCTTTTACACGCACCACGCCGGTCAGCTCACAGGTGAAGTCTTCATTTACACCCGGGAAAGTGCAGTAGGCATACGTCACGCTGCCCAGCGACTCTACAAAGGTTACCGTTGCGGTCAACCGGTTGGCGTAGGGCACACGGGTCACGTGCTCGGGCCGGATACCCAGAGTGACCTTGTCGCCGGGTCTGGCGGTGGGGGCCGAGGCTGCGCAATGGATCAATGCTCCATCGTCCAGCCGAACTGTCACATCAGTCATGTTGCCAGATACAAACTCGGCCGCAATAAAGTTCATGCCTGGCGAACCAATGAAGCCGGCGACAAACAGGTTGTCCGGGTGCTCGTACAGATCGAGCGGCGAGCCCACTTGTTCGATCTTGCCGGCCGACAACACGACGATGCGGTCGGCCAGCGTCATGGCCTCCACCTGGTCGTGGGTCACATAAATCATCGTGGTCTTCAGGTCGGTGTGCAGCTTCGCAAATTCGTAGCGCATGCGCACGCGCAGAGCGGTGTCCAAATTGGACAAGGGTTCGTCAAACAAAAAAACCTCGGGCTTGCGCACAATGGCACGGCCAATGGCCACGCGCTGACGCTGTCCACCTGAAAGGTCTTTGGGCTTGCGGTCCAACAGATGCTCAATGCCCAGAATCTTTGCAGCCTGTTGCACCAAGCGGTCCACTTCGTCCTTGGGCACCTTCTTAAGCTGCAGGCCAAACGCCATGTTGTCGTACAGACTCATGTGCGGGTACAGCGCGTAAGACTGGAAAACCATGGCAATGCCGCGCTCGGCTGGCGGTACGTCGTTGACCAGGCGGTTGCCAATGTGTAGCGTACCGGCAGAGATGTCTTCCAGGCCGGCGATCATGCGTAACAGAGTGGATTTGCCGCAGCCCGATGGGCCCACAAACACGACGAACTCGCCGTCACGGATATGCAGGTCAACACCCTGCAATATTGCTACGTCGCCAAACGACTTGCCTACACCCGATAACTTTACGTCCGCCACGTTGTACCTCCGTTCCGCAGACTGGCTGCGGTTGCATTGATTCATTCAGCCCGGTCGACGCGACGCAAGGATATCCTTGAGTATACTCAGTAAAAAGTAGTAATACAACACAAAATAACACCCCGGTATCTGACCATTTTAACAATTTTATTGTTATAAATAAAGTGTTTTCACGTAACAAATGTATTATTACTACTTATTTAAGAGCCCGACTCCTACACCAGTACGTAACAACCATCGCGTAATAAATGGTCCCTATGCACTCTCATAATCTATGACCGAACCCGGGAAGCATTCTCCGCCCTCCAGCCCCCATGTGCTGGCCGTGGCGTGGCCCTTGCTGGCCGAATTGGTACTGGGGTTTGGGGTGGGCTTTGTGGGTATGTGGCTGGTGTCCAAAGAGTCCGACACGGCCTCGGCTGCCTTCGGCTTGGCCAACCATGTGCAGGGCGCATTCTTTCTGTTGTTTCGCATCATCAGCATGGGCGTAGGCGTGGTCATCACGCAAAACCTGGGCGCGGGTAACCGCCGCGACGCCGACCGCACGGCCTTGGCGAGCCTGGGCGCCAGCACCTGGCTGGGCCTGGGTAGCGCGCTGGTTCTGTTCGCCGCCACCGGCCCCTTGCTGACCGCCATGCAGGCCACTGAAGATGTGCGTGCCCTGGCCGCGCCCTATCTGCACGTGTTGGCCTTTGCGCTGTTTCTGGATGCCTTCAATGCCAGCATGGCAGCTGTGATGCGTTCCCACCTGCGCACGCGCGAGACCATGTACAACATACTATCCATGCACGCATTGCACCTCGCGCTTTGCTTTCCGCTGATGCGCGGTGTAGGCCCGGCATCGCCGTTGGGCATGGTGGGTTTTGCACTGGCTCTGGCCATAAGTCGGGGCTTTGGTCTGGGCGTGCACGTGTGGCTGTGGCGCGAGGTGCTGGGGCTCTACCCCAGTTGGCGCGATGCATTGACGGTGCGCTGGGGCACCTTGCGCAGCTCCATCGCCATTGGCCTGCCTGGCGCTGCGGAGAACATTGCCTACCGCGTGGCCATGCTGGTGTCGGTCACCGTGGTCTCGGGCATGGGCACCGCCCAGTTGGCAACACAGGGCTATGCCATGCAGATCATGAATGTCATCGTGTTGTCGACGGTGGCATTGGCCTTTGCTGGAGAAATCCTGGTAGGCCATCTGATAGGCGCCGGCAAGTTGCGCGCAGCGTGGAAGCTGGTGCGCAAATGCCTGTTCTGGGGCTTGGGCGTGGCGCTCAGCGTGGCCGTGCTGACCGCTGCAACCGCGCCGTGGACACTGCGCCTTTTCACCCACGACCCCTCCATCATTGCCCAAGCGACCACCTTGTTGTGGATCACCGTCCTATTGGAGCCGGGCCGCACCTGCAATATCGTAATCATCACAGCGCTGCGGGCGGCGGGCGATGCGCGCTTTCCGGTCGTGGCGGGGGCTGCGTCGATGGTGCTGGTCATGGGCTTTGGCTCGTGGCTGCTGGGCATCCACTTCGGGCTGGGGCTGACCGGGGTGTGGATTGCCTATGCGCTGGACGAATGGGTGCGGGGTGGCATCATGGCGGCGCGGTGGTTTGGGCTGGGGTGGGTGAAGCAGGCTGTGGCGTCGCGCAGGCGGGTGAACCGGCAAAGCAAATAGAACCTGTCGACCATTTACCGGGGCAATTGGGGCTCATATTCCCCGATGTGTCAGCACACACGGGCACAAAGTTCGACGAATCAGGTGCGCCGTTGAGTACCCATGGCGGGGTTCATTCGACGTTGAAAACGCGAGTAGCGGGCCTGATCCCAACGAAGATCGACAATTGATTGGTTGCCGCCAGGGCCACGCAAACCAGGCTGGAGCGGTGCACATTCCTCACCAATTTTGCGACCACGATTTCGAACGTCGCCATTCCAATCACGACCAGATGTCGCGCATAGCCTCTGCAGCGGCAAACCCTGCACTGCATTGCCGTCGGCGAGTGACTCACCGAGCCGGCCCTTCTCAACCTATTGCTGAAGTCCCATTGGTCGGCGTCTTGGCCTGCTGCACGCCACTGCGCGCACCACCATTGTTCACCGACCACGGAATGACCGTGGCCTGGTCCAGCGGTTTGGCCTTGGTAAACAGCGCTTGCCAGAAGAAGCCGCTTTGGAAGGCGATCACTTCAAACAAAATGTAGCTCTGCGAACTGCTGGACAGCCACAGGTTGTAGGTGGGATAAAACACGATGGGCGAGACCAGCAGCGGCAGGATGATGCGCTCCACCTGCACGGCATCCAGCCCTTTGCCCATGTTGAACAGGTCCCAGTAGTAGTTGGAGAACATACCCATTGTCATCCAGCAGGCCAGGTGCCATACAAACACGATACCGTGGTTGCGCGCAAGCAAGGTGATCCAGGGGGCAGAGCCCTCATCTGCGTTCACGATAAGGACCATGAACGCACCCGTGGTGATGAACACCACGAAGTAGATGAACATCAGGAATTTGAGCGCTCTGGACATGAAACCCCCGGGTAATAGTTCGCGCTATCTTACTCGGGGTTTTCGCGCTTTCTGCGTTTCAGTGGGGCCTGACACTAGTGGTCTTCCCCACCCGCCATCAGAGGAGTTTCACGCCGGTTTTGGCCTGCAGATCGTCGCGGCTCACGCCGGGTGCCAGCTCTACGACTTTCAAGCCTTCAGGCGTCACGTCCATCACCGCCAGGTCGGTGATGATGCGGTCCACCACACCCACACCGGTCAGTGGCAGCGTGCAGTTGGGCAAAATCTTCAGGTCAATGGTGCCGTCTTTTTTCTTGGCCACGTGTTCCATCAACACGATGACACGCTTGACGCCTGCCACCAGGTCCATGGCGCCACCCATGCCCTTGACCATTTTTCCGGGGATCATCCAGTTGGCCAGGTCGCCCTTTTCACTGACCTGCATAGCACCCAGGATGGACAGGTTGATCTTGCCGCCACGGATCATCGCAAAGCTGTCGTGGCTGCCAAAAATGGACGAACCCTTGATCGTGGTCACGGTCTGTTTGCCGGCGTTGATCAGGTCGGCATCCACCTCGTCTTCGGTCGGGAATGGGCCAATGCCCAGCATGCCGTTCTCGGACTGCAGCCAGACTTCTTTGTCAGCAGGGACGAAATTGGCCACCAGCGTGGGTATGCCGATGCCCAGGTTCACGTAAAAACCGTCTTGCAGTTCTTGGGCGGCGCGCGCCGCCATTTGGTCTTGTGTCCACGCCATAAATTTCCTTTCTAGTTGAGGACAGAACTAAAGGTCTGTCCCGCAAAGTTTCAGGCTGCTGCCTTTTCAGTGATAGTCCGTTTTTCGATGCGCTTTTCCGGTATTGCATTCAGCACGATGCGGTGCACATAGATGCCAGGCAAATGCACCTGATCAGGCACCATGTCCCCGGTCTCCACGATCTCTTCCACTTCGACGATGCAGACCTTGCCGGCCATGGCAGCGGCAGGGTTGAAGTTGCGTGCCGTCAGGCGGAACTGCAGGTTGCCCGACTTGTCTGCACGGTGGGCTTTGACCAGCGCCACATCGGGCACCAATGCGCGCTCCATGACATAGGTCTCGCCATCGAACTCACGCAGCTCCTTGCCGTCGGCCACGATGGTGCCCACGCCAGTCTTGGTGAAGAAGGCCGGGATGCCGGCACCACCGGCGCGCAGCTTCTCGGCCAACGTGCCCTGCGGCGTAAATTCCAGTTGCAGTTCACCGGCCAGGTACTGGCGCTCAAACTCCTTGTTCTCGCCCACATAGCTGGAAATCATTTTCTTGATCTGGCGTGTCTCCAACAGTTTGCCCAGACCGAAACCGTCAACACCGGCGTTGTTGGATATCACCGTCAGGTCTTTGGCGCCACTGTCCTTGAGCGCCTCGATCAGCGCTTCGGGAATGCCGCACAGGCCGAAACCGCCCACCGCCAGCAACTGTCCGTCTTTGACGACGCCGTCAAGCGCGGCAGCCGCACTGGGATATATCTTGTTCATCGCACCGGACTCCTGTGAAAATTTAACTAACATACGATACTACTTATTTACTTACGTAGTTCTTCGTAAAGCCCAACCCTATGGACATAGATTACCGTCTCGGCTTCGACTTGGCCCCCATTGGCTTGGCGCTGTCGCGCAATCGCAGCATCATGGACTGTAACCAGCGCTTGTGCGAGATGTTTGGCGCCACCCATGACCAATTGGTAGGCCAATCATTTCAGGTGCTGTACCCCAGTGCCGACGAGTTCGAGCGCACGGGCGCACGCATCGCCCCCATACTGAACCGCAGTGGAAGCTATGCCGACGACCGCATCATGCGCCGATTCGACGGCCGACTGAAGGGCGAGGCCTTTTGGTGCCACGTGTCTGGCCGGGCCCTGAACCGCGATAGACCGCACGAGGCCGGCATCTGGAGCTTTGAAGACCTGAGCGCGCAACGCCCAGTCACCGCTGATCTGACAGCACGCGAACGCGAAGTAGCCGCCTACCTGATGCAGGGCCTGACCTCCAAGCAAATTGGCAAGACGCTGGATATCAGCCACCGCACCGTGGAAATCTACCGCGCCCGGCTGATGCGAAAATACAAGTCATCAACCACCGGTGACTTGGTCCATAAGCTGATGTCGGGATAGCGCATACATTTCGCGCGCCCGCAGTAGGGCTGGGGTAATCACCGCCGTTCGTGTCCCCCGCCCTGCGGGCTCCTCCTTGACCTCACTGCGGCGCCCACCCCAGCCCTGCTACCGGAGGTTTTTCGGCAGATCGGCGCAAACCAAACCAAGCCGTATCAGTCGGGTAGCGGGTTTTGCGTAGGTAAAGGAGGAGCCCGCGCAGCGGGCGGGGGACACGAAGCAAAACCCGCTACCCGACTGATACACACCAAGGCTATCCCAACCCTACAGCTCGCCCCTCAATGCGACCAACTGTAACTGTCTGGTACCAAAACCCCTTGCGAAACAGGGTTTAGTTTAATCAAACGATTGATTTAACTAGGTTATCATCGCGCCCCATGTCTAAGGCCCCTCCATCCCCCTCCCCCGCTACAGCCAAGCTTCTGCGCAGTGACGGCGTCGAGGCGCGCAACCGCCTGCTGGATGCCGCGCTGGCTCTGTTTGCAGAGAAAGGGTTCGCCAAGACCTCCACCCGCGAGATCGCTTTGGCTGCGCAAATCAATATCGCCTCCATCAGCTACTACTTTGGCGACAAGGCCGGCCTGTACATGGCGGTGTTTACCGATCCACGCAGCAACCCTACCGTACCACCGGAGCGGATCGACGACCCGAGCCAGCCACTGGAGTGGTCGCTGGGTAACCTGATGCGCACGTTCGTCGAGCCGCTCAAGCAAGGCCACCTGGTACAGCAGTGCAAGCGTCTGCACTTTCGCGAGATGCTGGAGCCCACCGGCATCTGGCAACAAGAGGTCGATTCCAACATCAAGCCCGCCCACAATGCGCTGGTCGCAGCCTTGTGCCGTCACTTGAACATCGCGCAGCCGGACGACGACATCCACCGTCTGGCGTTGTCCATTGCGGGCCTGGGCGTGATGCTGCAAATCTGCAGCGATGTAACAGTGGCCGTGCGGCCTGCCCTGATCGCGTCGCACGCAGCGCTGGACGTGTACTGCGACAAGCTGGTCGGCTATGCCATGGCTCTGACCGCGGCCGAGGGGCTGCGCCGTGCAGCACTGCCCGTGACGCCTGCCAAACCCCGTAAAACGGCCTCACCAGCCCAAAAATCTGTTCAATCACCGCCGCTGTCACGGCGTTCCAAGCAACCAAAAATACCAACATGATGGTGACGATGATGATGCGGCATTCACTTCAAAAACTCACGCCTTTTGGCGTAGCTCTGGCGCTGTCCGCCTGCTCCACCTTTATGCCCCCCAACCAGGTCGATGTGGTAACACCCGCCCAGTGGCAGGCACCGCTGCCCCACCAGGGCAAGGTGGGCGCGTTAACCCAATGGTGGGAACAGCAAGGCGACCCGCTGCTGGTCGAGCTGATCACCGCGGCTCAGGCTGTCAGCCCATCCATATCCCAAGCCCTGTCGCGGGTCGAGGCGTCGCGCGCGCAACAGGCGCAGGCCCGCGCAGCCCTGCTGCCCAACCTCAACGCCCAGTACGCTGCCAGCCGCGGTGTCGGCCAGCCCAACTTCCCGGTGACCAACACCCAGCAGATCGGACTGCAATCCGCGTGGGAGATTGACGTTGTGGGCGCCAACCGCGCGGTGAGTCGCGCTGCATTGGCCAACGTAGAGGGAACCCAAGCCCAGTGGCACGACGCGCGCGTGTCGGTCGCGGCCGAAGTAGCCAATCTGTACTACAGCCTGTCCACTTGCCAGCAACAACTGGCGCTGGCCAAGCGCGACGCCGCTTCGCGC
>JANXVI010000266.1 GCA_025351745.1 Rhodoferax sp. | reverse complement strand
GGCGACCAGGTTGGCGTCTTGCGTCTTGAATACGCTGACCGTCAACGCCGGTTGCCCGTTGACGCGGCCTATGGATTGCTCTTCGCGTTCGCCATCGGTAATGGTGGCCAGCTGGTCCAGCGTCACCGGCGTGCCAGCGCGGCGCGCCACAATGATGTGCTTAAAAGCCTCTACGCTTTTAAGCTTGCCCTCCACACGCACCAACTGCTCTTGCTCCGTGGCGCGCAGCGAACCGGCCGGCATGTCCTGGTTGATCTGGCGTATGGCGTTGACCACCTCGTCCACACCAATCTGGGAGGCCAACATTTGCTGGGGTTTGAGCGATACCGACACCTGGCGCTGCACCGCGCCACCCAGCGTGACCTGACCCACACCCGACACACCCTGCAGCCGCTTGACAATCTGCTGGTCGGCAAAGGTCGACAACTCGCGTTTGCTGCGTGTGTCAGACAAGATGCCGAACGTGGCGGTGGGCTGCGCATTGTCAAACTGACCGCGCACGATCAGCGGGTCTTTGGCATCGCGGGGGAAGCCGGGGCGTATCTGCGCCACCTTGTCGCGCACATCTTGTATTGCCTTGGTCATGTCGGTAGACAGCGCGAATTCGGTCCAGATCTCGGCACGGCCTTCGAGCGAATTGGTGAAGATGTTGCGCACACCGTTGACGGTGTTGATGGCCTCTTCCAACGGCTTGGCCAGGTCTGCTTCCACCTGCTCGGGTGAGGCGCCGGGGTAGCGCACCTGCATCCACACGCCGGGCACCTGGATGTCGGGCATCTGCTCCACGCCCAGGCGGTTGTACGAGATGACGCCCAGCACCATCAGGGCCAGCATGACCATGGTGGCGAATACGGGCTGGTTGATACTGGTCTTGGTGATCCACATGGTCGTGTCCCTCTGTTCTGCAAATCAGGAGGGCTTGGCCGCGCCGGACGCCGCGCCCACGGGGGCACTCGCTGCAGCGTTGTTGCGCACCACCGCTGGCGCGCCCACCTTGAGGCTGCCCATTCGAACGCGCACCACGTCTGACCCTTGGGACAGCCCGCTGCTGACTTCGCTCAAGCCATTGACGTCATCGCGGGCGCCCAGCTTGACCGCGTGCTTGGCCAGCTTGCCACCCTCTACCGTGAACACATAGGACTGCCCGGCCTCTTCAAACAGCGCCGTATTGGGCACCACCGGCACCAGTGCGGACTGCGACAGCGTGATCTGACCCTGCGCAAACATGCCCCCGCGCAACAGTCCATTGGCGTTCGGTACGGCAACAAACAGCTTGATGGCGCGAGCCCGGCTCTGCCACGGGGTTGATGCGCTCCACCTTGCCATCAAACTGGCGCTCGCCAAAGCCGTCCACCTCGAAACGCACCTTCTGCCCTAGCGAGACGCTGGCGATATCGGACGCGGGCACCGTGGCCTCCAGCTCCAGGCGTGACAGATCGACGATGGTGACCATGGGCGCATCGGGCAGCACCCGCTCACCGCCATTGACCATGCGTTTGGCGACGATGCCGTTGATGGGGGCTCGCACCACAGCGTCGTCCAGCGCCTTTTTGGCCAACTGCACTTGGGCGTCGGACCCGCGCACCGCGGCCTCGCTGCCCTGGTAGGTGCTCAGCAATTGGTCAAAGGCGTTTTGCGAGATAAAGCTTTGCTTCAACAGGGTCTGATTGGTGTCGCGGTTGCGCTCTGCTATGGCCAGGTGGGAGCGCCGCTCGGCCTGTTCGGCCTGAGCAGCGTCCAGGCGGGTGCGCAAGTCGGTGGTGTCCAACTCGGCCAGGACTTCACCCTGGCGCACAGCTTGGCCTTCGCGCACCAAGACCTTGTGCACCTGGCCTGCCACCGTGGCCTTGACGATGGCCTGGCTCAATGGCTACAACGTGCCCGCGATGGCGCTGGTGCGGACCAAGGGCTGCAGTGCCACGGTGGCGATGTCATTGGGCGTGAATTCCAGCGTGACGGCAGGCGCATTCTTCTTGGCTTCGTCTGCAGAGCGCGCAGCGGAATTCTTGGATATCAAGAACACCGCAACACCCCCCACCACAACAAGGGCGGCCAGCGCGATCCACAACCGCTTGCGCCGCGCGGGGTTACGGTCGGAGGAGTAAGTGGCGGGGTTCTGCATAGTGTTTGTGTCCTACTGTGGGCATTTGGCGGGCCGGTCTTGGCTGGCCAAACGCCCAGTCGTCGTCTCGGGGTGCGAAATTGTAGGCGCGTACGGATGCATCTAAAGTGACACAACGCTTTTGAACCCAGCTGACTTGCGCCTTTGGGCTAACCGTACCCCATTGCAGGACAAACCGCCTGTTGTGCGATCTGAACCGCGGTGCCCAGACGCCTTAACAGCGCGCTTGCCAATCCACGTTATTCTCTGGCTCGCACCATGGACAACTCAACGCTCGCCCCCTCAGCAACCATTTTTCGCACCAGCGGGGCCGCCCGTTGCGTGCGATTCGTGATTGCTACGCTTTTCATAGCTGCATGCGCAGATTCCACGAGGGCTAGTGCCACATTTGACCAAGTACGTTCTGGCTACCAGCCGTCCGACACGCTGATCCTGGACCGCCAGGGCGCGCTGCTGCACCGCCTGCGCACCGACGCATCGGTGCGGCGCGGCCAGTGGGTGGCGCTGGCCGACATCTCCCCGGCGCTGCGCACGGCGCTGGTGCTGTCCGAAGACAAGCGCTTTTACGAACACAGCGGTGTGGACTGGCAGGCCGTCACCAGCGCGGCCTGGGCCAATTTGTGGAACAGCAAAACGCGCGGTGCTTCCACCATCACGATGCAACTGTCGGGCTTGTTGGACGAAGACCTCAAACGCGCATCGGGCGGGCGCAGCGTCGTGCAAAAGCTGGGGCAAACGGTGTCGGCCAAATGGCTGGAGCGCGATTGGCACAAAGACCAGATCCTGGAGGCCTACCTCAACCTGGTGCCGTTTCGCGGCGAGCTGGTTGGCATAGACGCCATGAGCCACACGCTCTTTGGCAAGGCTGCGCACGGCCTGGACGCCCCTGAGGCCGCCGTGGCCACCGCCCTGGTGCGCGCACCCAACGCCAAGCCCGCACAGGTGACACAGCGGGCCTGCGAAGTGCTCAAGAGCCTGCAGAATGGCCGCGCCGACTGCGTGGCGCTGGACTTGTTCACTACCGCTGCTCTGCAGCGGCGTGACTACACGGCCAGCGAAGGCATTGCGCCGCATGTGGCGCGGCAGTTGGTGCGCGCTACCCTTCGCCCTGAGCCAGTCGAAGGGGTTAAGAACACGACAAAGTCGTCGACAGGCTCAGCCCGAACGGGCGTTGCCCCGGCCCCTATCCGCACCACGCTGCGCGCCCCCCTGCAGCGCTTTGCCGTGCAAACCCTGCAACAACACCTGCGCGAGCTGTCTGGCCGCCATGTGGAAGACGGCGCGCTGGTGGTGCTGGACAACGCGAGTGGTGAGGTGCTGGCCTGGGTCGGCTCGTCCGGCGACCTTAGCA
>JANXVI010000262.1 GCA_025351745.1 Rhodoferax sp. | reverse complement strand
TGACAGTGCACAGGCATCTGGATACCACGGAGCGGGGCTGACCAACCAAGAATATGCACCGTTGGCAGAAATCATGGGCCGCGTCATGTGGTCGAGCGAAGTGTTCAATTGTTCGGCGCCCGATACCGGCAATATGGAAACCATTGCCCGCTATGGCTCTGAAGAAAACAAGGAACGCTGGCTCAAACCCCTGCTCGAAGGCCGAATTCGCTCCGCATTTGCAATGACCGAGCCAGATGTCGCATCCAGCGATGCGACCAATATCGAAACCCGTATCGAGCGCCAAGGAGATGAATACGTCATCAATGGCCGTAAATGGTGGACATCTGGTGCCGGTGATCCGCGTTGTTCCGTCTATATCACCATGGGCAAAACTGATCCGGAGGCACCACGCCACTCCCAGCAAAGCATGGTGCTGGTGCCGGCTGATTCAAACGGCATTACCGTAGTACGTCCGCTCAATGTATTTGGTTACGACGACGCGCCCCACGGCCACATGGAAGTGCTGTTCGAGAACGTGCGTGTTCCAGTCGGCAATATTTTGCTGGGTGAGGGGCGCGGATTTGAGATTGCTCAAGGCCGCCTTGGCCCCGGTCGTATCCACCACTGTATGCGTCTGATCGGTCTCGCAGAGAGGGCCTTGGAGTTAATGTGCAGACGCGCTTCGTCGCGTGTGGCCTTCGGTAAACCCATTGCTGCCCAAACCGTGACGCAGGAACGCATTGCCGAGGCACGCTGCAAGATCGACATGGCGCGTTTGTTGACGCTCAAGGCAGCTTGGATGATGGACATCGCTGGGAACAAGTTTGCGAAAAACGAGATCGCAATGATCAAGGTCGTCGCTCCTACCATGGCTTGTGACGTGATCGACTGGGCTATACAGGTCCATGGCGGCGCCGGAATGTGCGATGACTTCCCACTTGCGTACAGTTACACCAACGCGCGTACACTGCGTTTTGCCGATGGCCCTGATGAAGTTCACCGCAACGCTATTGCCAAAGCTGAGCTGGGTAAATACACTGTCAAGCCGACTGCTGCGTGACTCGACTTTGGCTAGATTCACCAATGCCGTAGTTATTGTCCGGCATTGGGCGAATTACCTGTGGGCACTATTCAACCCGGACCACAATTCATTGAGATCAGCGAACCTCCACTTGGTCGGGTCCTCGCGGCTCACAATTTTCTCGGTCGTACCAGGTTGAGACAGATCAATCACCTCCGGCGGAATCCGGAGGTTCGATTTGGTGGAGAAGAATATCTTGATGGAGGGTGTGGTTAACGATTTGCCGGTCTGTTCTACCACCACGCCCAGGCGCCCGGACGTAAGCTTTACGAGCGATCCAATCGGGTAAATGCCCAAGCTCTTGACAAATGCTTGAAAAACTATTTTATCAAAATGGCCATCGGCCCATTCAGCCATCTTGCGCAAAGACTCGGCTGGGTCCCAACCTGTTTTGTAAGGGCGATTAGAGGTTATGGCGTCATAAACGTCACACACAGCACCCATCTTCGCAAACAAGCTTATTTGGTCAGCCTTGAGCGCATCCGGATACCCAGAACCATCCATCTTTTCATGGTGATGGAGGCATACGTCGAGAACCATGGCGTCAACTTTAAGACCGCTCAACAATAGCTTATGGCCTTCAGACGGATGCGTCTTTATTACCTTGAATTCGCGCTCTGTCAGCTTGCCTGGTTTGTTCAAAACGTCCATAGGCATCAAGGCCTTACCGAGATCATGCATGAGGCCCGCCATTCCTGCAGATCGCGTTTCCTGCTCCGACAGGCCCATCTGTTTGGCCAAGCTGACCATCATGGCGCAAACTGCGACAGAATGCATGTAGGTGTAATCATCCACCGTCTTCAAACGGGCAAGACTAATCAGGGCGCCGGGATTGCGTGCGACTGAATCAGAAATTTCCTCTACAAGTTGCTGTGCCCCACCAATATCCACTGCCTTGCCCATTCGAGCTTCCTGGAACATGGATATAACAGCCTGCTTGGATTGGAAACAAATCTTTGCTGCACGTTCAAGTTCCGCCCCTATGGAAACTGGCGCGATATGACGGGGCTCAGTGGCGGTGAGCTCCAGAAGTTGCTCCTCAATCTTGGCCTCAGACTCTTGCTCTAATTCGGCCAGCCCACCGCGCGCAACATCAAGCCCTTTGCTGGTGTCAATCCACACCTCTTTGATGCTGCTTACTAATATTGCTTCCAAGTCCTTCGGATCCGATACGACAAAGCCCGTACGCCAAAACGGATGCTCCATCCACGACCCGCAAAACTCCTTGAGATGCATTCCAACCACCATCTGCTCGACGTTGATTTTTTTAAGCATGTTGAGTGCTCCTAGCCTTCATCAACGGGCAAACTTATGACCCGTGCGCTAGCAATGCAGGGATAGCAGCAGTACTGCAAAGTGGTCGGCATTCAGGTCATCAGTGCAGATGCCGTGGTTTGCGGCCACCCCCATGGCCACCGCCGTGGTTGCCGCCAGAGCCGCTGGGAGGCTTCCCAAGCGCAAGTGAACTCACGAGCGCATCAAATCGCTGTGCGAACAATTTATCAACCTCGCCAACCACGCCACTCAACTCCGCCCCGTCAAAGTGTCGCTCCATCAGACTGATGACGTCCTGCACCAACAAATCCCGCTGGACCTGCATGATCGCAGCCGGGTTGGGCCCAACAAACAGCATGAGAAAATCATCCCTTGATTCGCTGCCGGGCTGACTATCTTCCTCATCGAAGTCCGCGTCGTAAAACGTAACCTCAATAGCGGCACCGACGTCTGCGATCTCATTCAGATTCATACAGAGCTCATCAAGGGTCTGGCGGAAATCATGATCACCCGCTACCGTCCAACACATTTGCAACAAGTGGTCCGGTGCATCAAACTTGATACCCGGTTCATCTTCGTAAGAACTGTTCGCTCCATCGGCGAGTGACCGTGCACCAGCGTATTTCCATAAGGGCTTGAGCGCATCTTGTAACTGCTCAAACTGGACATCCGTTCGCAAGGTAACTTGTCCATGCACATGGATTTCAAACGGGGCGTTATAGCGTGGCATAGGCTGCAGTGTATTGAAGAGACCAGGATCGAAAGCAGGCCATAGCCTGGATAGATACTCAGTTCCTGGTCGTTATGTTGAGTAAGACATCGTCAAAAGTAGCGTCAATTTTCAAAGTGACCTCCCTCATTGTGAATTTGACACGTCCTCTTCGCCCGGCTCATTGTAAGCACCGTATCACCGACGTGTCACTGCCCGATTTCAACATTCCGTGCGTTTTGAATTTGCAAACTGAGAACGCGCCTCCGAGGAGTTGCCGACTTGCGCGCGTGCGGAAAGTACCCAGTGTGCGCCTAAGCACTTGCTTCAATAAAAGAAAACCCGCTGTAGCTATAGACTACGCGGGTTTTGAGGGGTTCTGAGACTGCCTGAAATTACTAGTTGGTGCCCGAGACCGGAATCGAACCGGTACGCCCGTTATTCACGAAGCGGCGGATTTTAAGTCCGATGTGTCTACCTATTTCACCACTCGGGCAGTCGGTTTGAGACCAAAATAATTGGAGGCGCGGCGCGGAGTCGAACCGCGCTAACCGGATTTGCAATCCGGGGCATAACCGCTTTGCTACCGCGCCACTGACTTGTATATTCCAGAACCGGTTTTGCTTCGGTCCAACGAAAGAAAAAGGGAAGCAATCGGCTTCCCTTTTTCATGCAATATGGAGCGGGAAAAGAGTCTCGAACTCTCGACCTCAACCTTGGCAAGGTTGCGCTCTACCAACTGAGCTATTCCCGCATTTCAAGAGACGAATTATAGCGCCTTTTTCCTCTGTTCGTGGTTTTTTAAGGTCCGAGCGCTTTAGAAATCATCGACCTCCTTCAATGCTTGACTGAATCTTGAAGTCCCGCAATAGGAACGGTTCCAACTGCTACAGGTGCGGCGGCAACCTCGTCTTCTGGCAAAGGCACTGGTTTGGATTCCAATGCAAGCTCCAGTACCTTGTCGATCCAGCGCACCGGAATAATTTCCAAACCGTTCTTGACGTTGGCCGGGATATCTTGCAGGTCCTTGGCATTTGCCTCGGGGATCAGCACAGTCTTAATGCCACCGCGTAACGCAGCTAGCAACTTCTCTTTCAAGCCACCAATCTCGGTCACCTCTCCGCGCAGAGTAATCTCGCCAGTCATTGCAACATCGCCCCGCACCGGAATGCCCGTTAATGCCGAAACGAATGCAGTGGTCATCGCAGCACCAGCACTCGGACCATCTTTCGGGGTCGCACCATCCGGCACATGTATATGGATGTCCTTCTTCTCGAATATCTCATCCTTGATCCCCAGGCGCCTTGCGCGGCTACGCACAACGGTGCGCGCCGCCTCAACGGACTCCTTCATCACATCACCCAAAGAACCGGTGCGCGTTATCACACCTTTGCCAGGTGTCAGCGCCGCTTCGATGGTCAGCAAATCGCCACCCACTTCGGTCCATGCCAACCCAACCACTTGCCCCACTTGGTTCTGCTGCTCCGCACGACCGTAAGTGTATTTACGCACACCCAAGTAATCGTTCAAATTGTCAGCAGTAACCACAACTTGTGGTTTGAGCTTTTTCAGCAGCAACCCTTTGACGACCTTGCGACAAATCTTGGAAAGTTCGCGTTCCAGAGAGCGGACGCCCGCTTCGCGTGTGTAATAGCGAACGATGTCACGCACCGCGTCCTCCGCAATGGACAGCTCCGCATCTTTGACACCGTTGTTTTTCATCTGCTTCGGTAGCAAATAGGTGATCGCTATATTGGTCTTTTCGTCTTCCGTATAACCGGACAGGCGAATCACCTCCATACGGTCCAACAAGGCCGAAGGAATGTTCATGGAGTTCGATGTGGCTACGAACATCACATCGCTCAAATCGTAATCAACCTCTACATAGTGGTCGCCAAATTTATGGTTCTGTTCGGGGTCGAGCACCTCCAGCAGAGCGCTACTGGGATCGCCACGAAAATCGGTTCCCAGTTTGTCGATTTCATCCAGAAGAAACAATGGATTACGTGTACCCACCTTCGACAGGCTTTGCAAAACCTTGCCGGGCATTGCGCCAATGTAAGTGCGGCGATGACCCCGAATTTCAGCCTCATCACGCATGCCGCCCAAAGCCATGCGCACGTACTTACGTCCCGTCGCTTTTGCGATGGACTGGCCTAGCGACGTCTTGCCAACGCCGGGGGGACCTACCAGGCACAAGATGGGTGCCTTCAGTTTATCCACGCGTTGCTGCACCGCGAGATACTCCAGTATTCGATCCTTTACCTTATCCAGCCCGTAGTGATCTTCGTTCAGCACCGCCTCGGCATTAGCCAAATTATGTTTTATTTTCGTCTTCGCTGTCCACGGCAGGCCTACAAGTACATCAATGTAATTGCGCACCACGGTCGCCTCGGCGGACATGGGGGACATCAGCTTGAGTTTCTTCAGCTCGCCTTCGACTTTCTTTAAGGCGTCTTTCGGCATCTTGGCTGCTTTAATCTTTTTCTCGATCTCCTCGATGTCGGCGCCCTCTTCACCTTCGCCCAACTCCTTCTGAATGGCCTTAACCTGCTCATTGAGATAGAAATCGCGTTGATTTTTCTCCATTTGACGCTTCACGCGTCCGCGAATCTTCTTATCAACATTCAAGATATCGACTTCTCGCTCTATCTGTTCAAACAAATTCTCCAGACGGTCTTTGACATTGGACAGACCCAATACGGTCTGTTTGCTGTCAAGCTTGAGCGGCAAATGCGCGGCGATGGTGTCTGCCAAACGACCAGCGTCATCAATACTGGAAATCGAAGTCAGAATCTCTGGAGGGATCTTCTTATTGAGTTTGACATACTGGTCAAACTGCTGCATCACCGCACGGCGCAGGGCCTCTATTTCACTCGCCTTCGCGCGGCCCTTTTCAGGGAACTCGGGCAGGGTCGCAATGGGCGTGATGTTGGCAGAGAAGTACGCGTCGCCTTCCTCAATCTTATTGACCGCAGCGCGCTGGTGCCCTTCAACCAAAACCTTAACTGTGCCATCGGGCAACTTAAGCATTTGCAAAATGGTAGAAATGCAACCGACATCGAACATATCGGAAACCAAAGGGTCGTCCTTGGCAGCCGTTCTTTGCGCAACCAGCATGATGCGCCGGTCGGTTTCCATTGCGGCTTCCAGCGCTTTTATGCTCTTGGGGCGTCCCACAAACAGGGGGATAACCATGTGCGGAAAAACAACCACGTCGCGCAGCGGCAGCAGTGGCAAATCAATAGGGGTAGCAGGCAGTGGGGAATGACCAGACATGTGGGACCTTTGTATTACCGGTTGAATATGGACTAGGAATCCCGAATTTCAAGCGTCTCGCCATTATCAAAAAATCTGGCGACTCAAGTATTCCGATATTGCCGCACAAAAAACCTGCATATCGGACCTTTGCGCTCGACAAAGCTCACGCTTTCTTGGCGATCTCGCGGTATACCAAGAGTGGGGGCTTGTTTTCATCAATGGTGGACTCATCGACCACCACTTTTTCGACATTATTGGCATTGGGCAATTCGTACATCGTATCGATGAGGGATTGCTCCAAAATCGAACGTAACCCGCGCGCACCGGTCTTGCGCGCCAAGGCTTTTTTGGCGATAGCTTTCAGCGCAGAAGGACGAATCTCAAGTTCCGCGCCTTCCATGGCTAATAGCTTGGTGTACTGCTTGACCAACGCATTTTTGGGCTCGGTCAAAATTTGTACCAAGGCGTCTTCAGTTAGCTCAGCCAAAGCAGCGACCACCGGCATACGTCCGACCAACTCAGGAATCAGCCCGAATTTAATCAAGTCTTCCGGCTCAACCTCCTTGAACACATCGGTAAGGCTCCTCTGCTGCTTGCTCTTTACGGCCGCTCCAAAACCAATGCCGGAGGCCTGGGTGCGGTTCTCGATGACCTTTTCCAAGCCAGAGAAGGCTCCACCACAGATGAACAAGATATTGGTTGTGTCGATCTGTACAAAATCCTGGTTAGGGTGCTTGCGGCCTCCCTGCGGCGGGACACTGGCCATCGTGCCTTCAATCAGCTTGAGCAAGGCTTGCTGAACGCCTTCGCCAGACACGTCACGGGTGATAGACGGGTTATCCGATTTACGGGAAATTTTGTCGATTTCGTCGATGTACACAATGCCGCGCTGCGCGCGCTCAACTTCGTAATTGCAGCTTTGCAAAAGCTTCAGCACAATATTTTCGACGTCCTCGCCCACGTAGCCCGCTTCCGTCAACGTGGTGGCGTCGGCCATCACAAAAGGAACGTCCAGCATGCGAGCCAACGTCTGGGCGAGCAGGGTTTTACCCGAACCAGTTGGGCCAATTAGCAAAATGTTGCTCTTGGCTAATTCCACCTCATCCTTCTTTGCCTTTTCTTTGTGACGCAGACGTTTGTAGTGGTTGTATACCGCTACCGCTAATGTGCGTTTGGCAGGCTCTTGCCCGATCACATAGTTATCCAAATTCGCTTTGATTTCAGATGGCGTTGGCAGCTCACTCTTGGCATCCTTGCCTTCGGTTGTGACGGGTAATTCATCACGGATGATTTCATTGCACAAATCAATGCATTCGTCACATACAAACACGGAGGGCCCAGCGATCAGTTTCTTGACTTCATGCTGGCTCTTGCCACAAAAAGAACAATAAAGGGTTTTCTCGCTGGAGGAGCCTTTTTTCTCGGCCATGTGACGCTCGCCTTTTCGGTTGATGCCCGAATGATACTCAAATAAAAAACGGTGCCTGCTTTAATGCAGAACACCGCCGGAACAACTCCCCGCTAACTCAGGCGCGCTTGGCAATCACCTGGTCAATCAGACCGTATTCCTTGGATTCGTCCGCAGACATGTAGTAATCGCGCTCAGTATCGCGCGCGATGCGCTCCAAAGGCTGCCCAGTGCGTTCCGCCAATATTTTGTTCAACTGCTCACGGGTTTTGAGAATTTCACGCGCTGCAATCTCGATCTCTGTAGCCTGACCTTGACTTCCGCCCGAAGGCTGGTGGATCATGATCTTGGAATTGGGCAGGCAAAAACGTTTGCCCTTGGCACCTGCTGCCAACAGGAAAGCACCCATGCTCGCGGCCATGCCGACACACAGCGTTGAAACTTCGGGCTTAATGAAGTTCATGGTATCAAAAATGGCCATGCCAGCGCTTACCGATCCACCCGGCGAGTTGATGTAGAAGGAAATATCCTTGTCAGGATTTTCGCTCTCCAGAAACAACAACTGCGCCACCACCAGATTCGCCGTTTGGTCATTGACCGGGCCAACAAGGAAGATCACGCGCTCTTTAAGCAAACGTGAATAGATGTCATACGAGCGCTCGCCTCTACCAGATTGCTCGATAACCATGGGAACCATGCCCAAAGCCTGAATCTCCAGGCCCTCCGTCCGTCCGTAATTCACATTCATAGTGTCTCCAAAGAACTGTATTGACTGTACCGAAATCTTACCCTTCAACGCAAATGGGGCTTGCCCGCAGAACCACAAGCCCTGCCCAAGCCCCACCACGTCAAAAGCGGCCTGCTCTTTCAGCGAGCAGACATCTAGTTCTGGCCCATCAACTCATCAAATGTGATGGTCTTTTCGCTTACTTTGGCTGTAGCCAAAATGAACTCCGTCACATTGTTCTCGATCACGATGCCTTCGACTTCAGCCATGCGGCGGTTGTCGCCAAAGTACCAACGCACCACATCAGCCGGTTTTTCATAACTGGCGGCCAACTCGTCTATATGCGTCTTGATTTGCTCGGGATTGGCATACAAGGCATTGGCACGAACCAACTCAGCAACAACCAGCCCCAGACGCACACGACGCTCGGCTTGGGGTCTGAACATGTCGTCTGGAATCGGTGCTTTGTCAGCATCCTTGATACCCCGTTGTTTCAGATCAGCGCGCGCGCTTTCGATCATGCGGTCCAATTCAGCCTGCACGCTGGACTTGGGCAAATCCAATTCGGCTTTGGACAGGAGCGCGTCCATCGCCACTTGCTTGTTACGAGTCAGCAACCGGTACTTGACTTCACGCTCCAGGTTCTTGCGGATATCGCCGCGCAGGCCTTCCACGCTTGCCTCTGCAATACCCAGTGATTTGGCCAACGCGGCATCCACTTCGGGCAGATTGGCGGCTTCGATCTTCTTCACCGTCACCATGAAATCAGCAGTCTTGCCAGCGACATCCTGGCCGTGGTACTCCGCGGGGAAAGCCAAAGGAAATGTCTTGCTTTCACCCAAGCGCATGCCGCGCACAGCTTCTTCAAATTCCTTGAGCATTTGACCATCGCCCACGATGAACTGGTAGTCATCAGCTTTGCCCCCCGCAAAAGGCTCACCGTCGATCTTCCCATCAAAGTCCACCAACACACGATCGGTGTCTTGCGCCGGTGCGTCTTTGGCACGCAATGCAAACGTGCGGCGCTGCTTGCGCAAAATTTCTACGGTCTTATCAATGGCTGCGTCAGTCACATCGGCACTAACCTTCTCGACCTCAGCACTGGCCAAATCACCGATCTTGACTTCTGGGTAAATTTCAAAAATGGCATCAAATGCCATTTGGCCTTCGGGGGAGCTTTGGCTCTCAGTGATGCGAGGTTGGCCTGCAACACGCAGCTCTGCCTCATTGGCAGCGGAAGCGAAGGCTTGACCGACCTTGTCGTTCATCACTTCGTAATGCACCGAATAGCCATAACGCTGCGTAACGACATTCATAGGCACTTTACCCGGTCGGAAACCATCCATCTTGACGGTACGGGCCAGTTTGCGCAGACGCGAATCCACTTCGGTCTGAATAATACCGACCGGCAAAGTCAAGGTGATTTTGCGCTCCAGCTTATCCAGAGTTTCTACAGTAACAGCCATGGTCAGTCTCCTAAACTAAAGAGTTATAGACAGCGCGCGTCGCTTTGCAACTGCGGACTGCCCTTCAAATAAGTGGTGCGCGGGGGGGGACTCGAACCCCCACACTGTTGCCAGCGTCAGGACCTAAACCTGGTGCGTCTACCAATTTCGCCACCCGCGCAAAAAAACAAAATGGGCGGTCAATAGGCCTAGCAAACACTGTCTGCCGGACCCTGACCACCCATTTGAAATTGGTCAACCCGCTATTTTAACCTGCAATGACGTACCCAGCAGTTACCCTCGCTCAACAGTACAAGCAAGAAATACCGACCGTTCAAGATTCACTACGGATGTCCCGGTGTTTCCCGCCGCACGCGGAACCATGCAGCGTACATGGCTGGCAAGGCTAACAGTGTCAAAACGGTAGCCACAATCAACCCACCCATGATGGCAACCGCCATCGGCCCCCAAAATACAGAGCGCGACAACGGGATCATGGCCAGCACGGCAGCTGCAGCCGTCAACACGATGGGTCGCAAACGGCGCACCGCCGACTCTACTATCGCGTCCCATGCGGGAACGCCTGCAGCCCTGTCTTGTTCAATCTGGTCGATCAAAATCACCGAATTGCGCTGGATCATGCCCATAAGTGCGATGACCCCGAGCAAGGCGACAAAGCCAAAGGGTTTGCCCGACAGCAACAAGGCGCCCGCAATTCCTGCAATGCCCAAAGGTCCGGTTAAAAACACCAGCATGGAGCGGCTGAAACTGTGCAACTGCAACATTAGCAAAGTGAAAGTAATGAACAGCATGATGGGAATGCCCGCTGCAATCGACGACGATCCCTTGCTGCTCTCTTCCACTGCGCCCGCGACTTCAATACGGTAAGCCCCCAGGCCCTTGGCTTTCCAGCCCGATTCCAATTCCCGCAGCTTGGGCAACAGTTCATTGGTCACTGTGGCACCTTGTAAGCCTTCCACAATATCGCTCTGCACCGTGATCGAATATTCTCGGTTCTGGCGCCACATCACACCCGGCTCCCATACAAAGGTCGGCTTGGCAATTTGCGTCAGCGGTATGGACTTGCCGCTCGCCGTGGGCAAATAGGCATTAGCAATATCCGTGATGGCATTGCGCTCGTCCAAAGGCTGGCGCAGCACAATGTCGATCAGCTTGTCGCCTTCACGGTACTGCCCCACGGTAGACCCCGCAAGCAACGTCTTGGACGCCTGGGCGATCGACTGGCTGGAAACGCCCAAGGCGCGCGCTTTCGTCTGGTCCACATCCAGGCGCAAAACCTTGATGAACTCGTTCCAGTTGTCGTTAACGCCGCGGGTGTTTTTGTTGGCACGCATCACCACGGTCACTTCGTCGGCACGCTCACGCAGCACAGCGGGCTCCCCACCGATGACGCGGAACTGAACCGGGTAGGCTACCGGCGGACCGTTGGGCAGCAACTTGATGCGCGCGCGGACCTCAGGAAACTCCTGCGCCATCACCGTAGGAAGCTTGATGCGAATTGATTCGCGCAACTTTAAATCCTTGGGGATTACGATGAACTGCGACACGTTAGTCTGCGGAAACGCGTTGTCCATCGGCAAATAGAAGCGTGGCACGCCAGACCCCACCCAGGTGCTGACACTGGACACACCGGGCTCTTGCATCAGGCGGGCCTCGACCTGCTTTGTCGTGAGCTCGTTAGCTGCCATGGACGTGCCCTCGGGGTACCAAATGTCGACCAAGATTTCAGGTCGACTGGAATCCGGGAAGAATTGCTGCTGCACCACGCCCATGCCAACAATGCCCAACGCGAAGGTCGCCAACATCATGCCAATGGTAGCCCATCGGTATTGCACGCACCAGTTCACAGTTTTGCGGAAGGTGTTGTAAAACGGGGTATCAAACATCTCGTGGGGCTGGTCACCCACCGCATGGGGCTTCACCTTCAGCAAGAGCGTACCCAAGTAGGGCACAAAGTACACCGACACGATCCAGCTCAGCACTAGTGCCAACACCGTCACACCAAAAATTGCGAAGGTGTATTCCCCAGTCGAAGACTTGGCAATGCCGATCGGCAAGAATCCCACAGCGGTTATCAGGGTGCCGGTCAGCATGGGCATGGCCGTGATCTCGTAGGCAAAGGTGGCGGCGCGAACCTTGTCGTAGCCCTCTTCCATCTTGCGCACCATCATCTCCACCGAAATGATGGCGTCATCCACCAACAGGCCTAAAGAAATAATCAGCGAGCCCAGCGAAATTTTGTGCAGCCCAATGCCCCAGTACAGCATGCCAATAAACGTGACCGCCAGCACCAACGGAATGGTGATGCCCACCACCAAGCCGGGTCGCATATCCACGTAATAGCGTTTGAACCAGGGTGCGCTACCGCTGCGCTTGTGCAGCCCTAGACTAATAAAGCTCACCGCAAGCACAATCACAATGGCTTCGATCAACACACCGACAAACTCATTAACCGATTTGGCAACCGCCTTGGGCTGGTCCTGCACGTTCACCAAGCGAATTCCCGCAGGCAACGTGGCATCGATGGCATCGGTCGCTGTCTTGAGAGCCTTGCCCAGTGCGATGATGTCACCACCCTTGGACATGGACACACCCAAAGCAATCACCTGCTTGCCTTGGTGGCGAACCTTGACCGCCGGTGGGTCAACATAGCCGCGCTTGATATCGGCGATATCACCCAGTCGCAACTGATTGCCCGAGCTGCCCCGGATCGGCATGGAGCGCAGTTGTTCGACTGCCTCAAATTGTCCGCCCACGCGCACCTGCACTACATCCAGCGGGGTTTGCACTGTGCCAGCAGCCTCGACTGCGTTTTGCTGCCCTAGTTGGGCCAGCACCTGATTGAAGTCGAGCCCTAACTGAGACAGGCGCTTTTGCGAAATCTCTATGTAAAGCTTTTCGTCTTGCACACCAAACAACTCAACCTTGTTCACATCGGTGACGCGCAACAATTTCTGCCGCACGTCATCGGCGAAGGTCTTGACCTCAGCGGCCGAAAAGCCGTCGGCCTCCAGCGCATAGATCACACCATAAACATCTCCGAATTCGTCATTGAAGTACGGCCCTTGCACTCCGAGAGGTAGGGTCAAGCGGATATCGCCAATCTTTTTTCGCACCGTGTACCAGATATTGGCCACATCGGTCGCGGCGGTCGAGTCCTTGACCTGAAACAAAATGGTGGACTCTCCAGGTTTGGAGAAGCTGCGAATCTTGTCCGCCCTCGGCACCTCTTGCAACGTGCGCTCTATTTTGTCGGTGACCTGCTCCGCCATCTGCTGGGCAGTTGCCCCAGGCCAGAACGTGCGCACCACCATGATGCGGAAGGTAAACGGAGGGTCTTCGTCCTGACCGAGCTGGAAAAACGCGGCCACGCCCAACAGCATCAACACGACGATCAAATACCGGGTCAGCGCGGAATGGTCCAACGCCCATTTGGACAGATTGAAACCTGGCTTGGGTTGTTCTTGGTTCATGGCTGGCTCACTTCGGAGACGATGTGCTCGGCTGCGCCGCAGTTGCCGGCGCGGCCATGGCAACGGGTGCTATCGAACCCATAGTGTCAGACGCAACAACCAAGGGGGCTGCAGCCACTTTTTCCTTGTAAATCGTGACCTTTTGACCGGGTGACAGCACGTGCACACCGGCGGACACCACCTGCATGCCGGGTTGCAAACCGGAGGCGATGACGACGTCGTTGCCATCGGCGGTAGCAATTTGAATGGGTTGCAGCTTGACTGTCATGGTGGTCGTGTCCAACACCCACACGGCAGAAGTCTTGCCCTCTTGGCGAAGAGCGCTGGTAGGCAGCTTGATGACCTGCACACCGCTGCGATCAAAGGCATGGGGGATAATCGATACCGTCGTGCCCAACGCCAACATGTCCTTGGCGTCGGAGGCTTCCAAGCCCACTTTGACAGTGAACGTACGAGTCACCGGGTCGGCGCTAGCCGCCACTTCGCGTACTAACCCCTTGAGTGCGGACTTGCCGGCCCAGGCCTGCACGTCCACGCCGGAACCTACCTTGATAAGGGCCACTTTGTCTTCCGGTACAGAGAACACCACATCACGTGGGCCATCTTGTGCAATGCGCAGCACCGGTGTACCTGCCGCTACCACCTGCCCCTGTTCAGCCTCTACCGCTGTGATCACCCCCGAAACATCGGCCACCAAGCGGGTGTAGGCAGCCTGATTGCCCTGCCCTTTCGACTGCGCCTGCGCCTGGTCCAATTGTGCTTGGGCGGCCTTCAGCGTAGCGTCGCGCCGCTCCATTTCCGCACCGCTGATGAAGTTCTTGTCACGCAATTCCTTGAACCGTTTGAAATCGGCCGCGGCCAAGTCGCGGTTAGTCGATGCTGCAACCACCTGGGCTTGGCCGGCAGCTGCAGCCAGTTGATAGTCCTGCGGGTCTAGCTGTGCCAATACGTCACCCGCCTTGACCCGTTGACCCAACTCCGCCTGGCGGCGAACCATCTTGCCAGCCACCCGGAAACCTAGTCTTGACTCGACGCGCGCGCGCACCTCACCGGCAAATTCGGCCCCTGAACGCATAGTGTCCACTCCGACCGTGATGACCTTGACGGAACGGATGGGCTCCTCTGGCGGAGCCGGTTTTGAACAGGCGGTCAGTGCAAAAGCAGCGGCGACAAGGGTCAGCGCGGTGGAAAAGGGGTTGGTGGGCATGATGGGTCCGCTGTAGAGAAAAAGTTGGACGAAAGTAATTGAGATTAATGACCAATTGGTTATTAATTTAGTTTAAAAGTGATTATTTGTCAACCGCCGTGCCACCCGACGGACGAAATGGACGACCCAGCGGTATGCAATAAATCAACCCTGGGTATTGAAATTCGCACTACTATTCATCTGAGAAATGCTATCTTTTTTATAGCACTAATCCCAATGTATCCGAGGGCTATAGCCTAATTTCTGTATAGGCGTTGTGACCACGGCCGTTCCAACACCCAGTCGTTGAACATCAGTCGTACGCGATCACCGCTTTGCCGTGGTCTGCCTGGGCTCGCCACCCCGCCAAAGCGGCCTCACTGGGGTAAAACCGCGCGTTTTCACCCAACTGCAGTTCCGCCGTGGCACCACCGTGCTCGGCGCCGTCGATCACGCGCTGCACCGCCAAGCGCACGGCCAGTCCGCGCACCAATTCGCCTTGCTCTGAGACCTCACGCCGAACCGGAAACTCACGCAACAAGCGGGCGACATCGGGACCGCCGCTTGCGCCACCTGCATCCACCGCCACCCACAGGTATTTGCCAAAACGGCAACGCGCTTGCTCTAAATCCCACACTTGCATGATCGTCAGTTGCTTGCCGCCGGAGAAGCGGTCATCGCGTACCTTGCCCATGACGATGATCAGTTCATCGTCCTTGAACAAATGCCTATTGGCATTGATCAATTCTTCTTCAGCCCGCGCGTCGATCATGGCCGACTTGTCGTCCAGCTTGAACAAGGCCAACTTGCCGCGCTGGCCGTTGATGACGCGGAAATCGGTCACGATGCCAGCCAGCAATTGGGGCTCACGGGTATCAATCAGTTCTTCAATC
>JANXVI010000233.1 GCA_025351745.1 Rhodoferax sp. | reverse complement strand
AGCGTTTGCTGTGCTGCGCCCTTGGGGTCGATCTGGTTGAATTGGCCGGCTGACATTTCGATCCACTCTTGCACCTCGGCACCGGTCAGCAACATGGCCTTTAGCGTATTGGGGTAGACATAAAGGTCGGCCACGTTCTTGATGGCCAGCGGTCCTGCCGGAATATCGGTGTAGTAATCCCATCCTTGGCGGCCACCGGTTTTGAAGGGAGCGGCCGCTGACAGCACCGGGTATTTTTCATAGTCCGTGCCTTGCATGGCGCGCTTTACATACGCGATCTGGGCATTGGCAACCACCTGCACCGAGGGGTCGTCACCCACCAGCGCAAAGTAGCTGTAAATGGGAGCGCTGCTAAAGGCGACTTTGTTGCGCACGTATTCCAGCGTGCCGGCTTGTGCCTCGGCCAGTGTTTTTTCCACCATCGGGTCGGCGTCTGCAACCGACTTGCGTGCAGTTTTGTCGAAGATGGGGCGAATGGTGGCCTTGCTGTCCATCACCATCCACTTGCCTGCGGTCACGTCGAGCGTGAAATCGATGACGCCCAGATGGTCGCCCCAGCGCCCCGGCATGACAGCCGCCACACCGTTGATGGTGCCGCGCTCCAGGTTGACTTTGGGGTGCTCGGCAAAGGCTGGGCCCGGGAACTCGGCATGGGCGTGGCCAAACAACACAGCATCCACACCAGGAATCTCGGTCAATGCACCAACTGCATTTTCTGAAAAGGGGGCAACCGGGCCCTTCTCGAAGCCCGCATGGGGAATAGCGATCACCAGTTGCGCGCCCTTGGCACGCATCAGCGGCACATATTTGCGAGCTGTCTCGACGACGTCGCGGGCGATCACCTTGCCCTCCAGGTTGGTTTTGTCCCACTGCATGATTTGCGGTGGTGCAAAACCGATGATGCCGATCTTGATGTTATGGCGCTTGCCCTGTGCATCCACCAGTTGGCGGTCCAGCAGCACATAGGGGGTAAATGCATGCTTGGCCTGCTCGGTGTCACGGTCCTTATCGTCCACGTAGACATTGGCATTGACATACGGGAACTTGGCCCCCTTCAGCGCGCGTCGCAAAAAATCGAGGCCAAAGTTGAAATCGTGGTTGCCAATGTTGGCAGCGTCATAGCCCATCTGGTTCATCACCAAGTAAGCCGGATGCGTCTCTCCATCTTTGATCGGCTTGACCTTGGCAACATAGTCGCCCATGGGGTTGCCTTGCAGCAGGTCGCCGTTGTCAAACAGCAGGTTATTCGGGGCCTCGGCGCGCGCAGCCTTGATCAGGGACAGCGTGCGGTCCAAGCCGTATTGATCGGTCGTCTTGTCCTGGTAGTAGTCGTAGCTCAGCAGGTTCATGTGCATATCGGTGGTCTCCATGATGCGCAGGCGCACCTCGGTCGCCTGCCCTGCACTGCAAAACAGCAGCGCCGCACAACCCAGACCCAGCGATTGCACTATGGCAGTCACACTCTTCAAACGACGCGTCATCAGTATCTCCTATGCACCACGGTGTTTTTAACGATCCGCGACTGTAACCAATCTGCGCGCAGGGCAAAGCGTTTCCGCTAAAGTGGCTCCATGACACAACCGGACCACGACCTGCAGCCCGCGGGCCCCGCGCTGCACCAGCGGCCACAATCCAAAACCGACCTCTTCTTTTCTTTCTCGATGCTGGCGCTGCAAGGCTTTGGCGGCGTGCTGGCGATCGTGCAGCGTGAACTGGTGGAAAAAAAGCACTGGCTCACGCAAGAAGAATTTATGGAAGACTGGGCTGTGGCCCAAATTTTGCCAGGCCCCAATGTGGTCAACCTGTCGCTGATGATCGGTGACCGCTATTTCGGTTTCGCAGGCGCGCTGGCGGCGTTGGCGGGCATGTTGGCCTTTCCGTTGGTCATCGTGCTGGCGCTGGCCGTGGTGTTTGGCGGCATAGCGGATACCGCTGCGGCCCAGGGCGCCCTGCGCGGCATGGGGGCGGTGGCAGCCGGCCTGATCACGGCCACCGGCATCAAGCTGATCAGCGCACTGAAGCGCAATGTGATGGGCCTGGCCGTGTGCTGGGTCTTCGCAGTAGTCAGCTTTGTGGCCATCGCGCTGCTGCGGCTGCCGCTGGTGTGGGTTTTGTTGGGTGTAGGGGGGCTGGCCTGCGTGTGGGCCTATAGCCAGCTTGCCAGTGCCCAACAAGCCCAGGGGTCGCCATGACGACGGTATTCACCGCTGGAGATTGGCTGGCACTGCTGGTGCACTTTATGTCGCTGTCTTTGCTGGCGATAGGTGGTGCCATCACCACCGCACCTGAAATGCACAGCTACCTGGTCCATCAAAAAGCGTGGCTCAGCGATAGCCAGTTCACGTCTTCCATCGCCTTGGCACAGGCCGCGCCAGGGCCCAATGTGCTGTTTATTGCACTGCTGGGCTGGAACGTTGGCCTGAATGCCGGTGGGGGCCTGGGTGCCGGTTTGCATGCGTGGTGCATGGCCTTGGCGGGCGTTGTGGTGGCCATGGTGGGCATCATGCTACCCAGCACCACCCTGACGTTCGTAGCGGCGCGTTGGGGCCACCAGAACCGGGAGCTGCGTGCGGTGCGGGCTTTCAAGCAGGGCATGGCACCCATCGTCATCGCGCTGCTGATCGCCACCGGTTGGATTTTGGCGGCCAGCCATGGTGATCCGTTGGAGCATTGGCGGCTATGGCTATTGTCGGTGGTGACGGCACTGCTGGTCTGGCGCACCCGGCTGCACATGCTGTGGCTGTTGGCTGCGGGCGCAGCGCTGGGCGCGTTTGGGTGGGTCTAGACGTTGACGCCACGGAGCAGCAACCGTCAGCCCCGACAGGGATGATTTGCCTGCGTGGGGACCAATGCCTTAGCGGGGGTTCTCAAAGAACACGTAGTTGGTGGCGTAGTCGCTGATTTCGAAATAGACTTTTTTCTCACCCGGGTCGGCCAGCATGTTGAGATTTTCGTCCAACACGCCGTAGCCAAAACGGTAAGGTCTGGGCTTGTTGTCGTCGGTGCCCATAGCGGTAGACAATTTGTCGATCTTGATGAAGCGGCGCACCAGCTTATCACCAGCATAGACTTCCAAAACACCGTTGGTACCGGTCCAGTTCTGAATGTCGCGGCTGATCTTGTTCTGTTGCTCCTGGGTGCAAGCACTCAACAGAAAAAGGGCGCTAGCCGACGCGAATACTACGTAAGTAGCTCCTGATTTAATAGCACGCATTCATAACCTCCTAGACTGTGCGCTGACGCACCGCCTCATACAAACAGACGCCACTGGCCACGGACACATTCAGGCTCTCTACCGCACCCCGCATCGGAATGCTGACGAGCGCATCGCAGGTCTTGGCCGTTAGTTGCCGCATGCCCGCGCCTTCGGCACCCAGTACCAGCGCCACCGGGCCTTTGAGGTCGGTCTGGTACAGCGTGGCCGGGGCCGTGTCGCTGGTACCGATGATCCAGATGTTGCGCTCCTTCAACTCGTTGAGCGTGCGCGCCAGGTTGGTGACCATGAAATAAGGCACGGTCTCGGCCGCGCCGCTGGCCACTTTGGCCACCGTGGCATTGATGCCAGCCGCATGGTCCTTGGGGGCAATCACCGCGTGTGCGCCGGCGCCATCGGCCACGCGCAGGCAGGCGCCCAGGTTGTGCGGATCGGTGACGCCGTCCAGCACCAGGATAAGCGGCTGCGTGCGCTGCTCCAGCGGCAACTCGACGTTGGCGGCCTCCAGGTCTTCCAACAGCTCGTCCAATGAATGCACCTGGGCAATAGCATGCACCTTGGCCGCAATGCCTTGGTGACCGTGGCCGCCGCACATCTTGGACAGGCGCACGCCGTCCGACTCGATCAGTTTGACACCGGCTTCAGTGGCACGGTCCAGAAAACTGCGCATGCGGGCATCGCGCCGTGTGGGTTCGAAATAAATTTCGATGATGGATTGGGGCGCGGTCTTGAGACGCACGCCCAACGCGTGGAAGCCGAAAAGAACTTTGGATGAAGACATGCCGGGATTATCGCCCCACCCTCGCAGAGGGCATCCAGGCATTCTTGGCACGCAAAGCGAGGGCTTTCGCCAAAGCCTTCGGTTGTCAGGTTCGCAGTACCTACTTTAGAGGGTGTGCAAACTTGCGCAGCCGTGCTGCAATGCGGCGTCGAGTCACCTATCAACCACAAAGGAGCCCCCATGAACCTACGAAACATCATCTTCATCAGCGCCGCTCTATTAAATGGCAGTCTTTTTGCGGAATCCGGCCCGCCAAGGGTTTCTGCTACACCCAACGCTGCACACCCCGCAGACGCGGCAAACACAGCAAACGTAGCCAAAACTATCAAAACTTTGCCGCCCGCGGAGCCTGAAGTCCCCCTGTCCGTCTTTGTGTTCGACTCCACCAAAAACCCAGGTAGCGGTGTTGAAGTCACGCAAAATGGCAAACTCTGGGGCAGTTGCAAGTGGGGTGACATCAACGCGCAACCTGTATCCGGTCAGCCGGCCACCAAGGTCTGCAAATTCGCCGCGCCGCGTGGGACCAAGGTGAATTTG
The DNA here is from genome assembly GCA_025351745.1 of Rhodoferax sp. Lineage (GTDB taxonomy): Bacteria > Pseudomonadota > Gammaproteobacteria > Burkholderiales > Burkholderiaceae_C > Allorhodoferax. Next base: position 29,892 of record JANXVI010000233.1, on the reverse strand, counting down.
ACGCAATCGCCAGGAAGCGTCCAAATGGCCGGATGGCAATGCAATCCCGCTGGATCGGGCGCGTGCTACAAAACTCCAGCGTTTGAGTTAGCCCGCGAAGGCCATATCGAAGCCGCGTTCAATATCAAACCTTGACAGTGGCCCCTTCTCTGCGTGCACGGGCTCACACCACTCTCCCCGCTTCGATGGTGATGCGCCGGTCGCAGCGCTGGGCAATGCCACGGTCGTGGGTGACCAGCACCAGCGTCGTGCCCTGCTCGCGGTTCAGGTCAAACATCAGCTCCATGATCTTCTCGCCGGTGGCGAAGTCCAGGCTACCGGTTGGCTCGTCCGCTAACAGCACTGCCGGATGCACAACAAAGGCCCGGGCCAGGGCCACGCGCTGCTGCTCGCCACCGCTGAGAACTTTGGGGTAGGACGTGAGCCGCTGCGACAGACCCACGCGGGCCAGCATGTCGGTGGCGGCCTGTCTCGCGTCTTTGCGTGCGGCCAGCTCCAGCGGCAGCATCACATTTTCAAGGGCCGTCAGGTTGCCCAGCAACTGAAAGCTTTGGAAGACAAAGCCAACCTTGCTGGCACGCAAGCCCGCTCTGGCGTCCTCGTCCATCGAAAACAGATCGGTGCCCGCCAAATGCACCGTGCCGGTAGTAGGCGTATCCAGACCTGCGATGATGGACAGCAAGGTACTTTTGCCCGATCCGGATGCGCCGACGATGGCGGCGGTCTCGCGGGCTTTGAGCGCAAAATCGATATCACGCAGAATCTCCAGCGTGCCGGTGGAATCGGACACCGACTTGCAAACGTGTTCAACAGAAATAATGACTTCTTCACTCATGGGACTCTCTTTGGTTCGACGACACTGTATCGCGCTTGGCCTGTTGGCCGGGCTCGCGGGGTTTTTACCCGCATGGGCAGCGCAAACGACGCCGCCCCACGCTAGTCCAACCATTTTGGTGGTGGGTGATTCCCTGAGCGCCGAGTATGGGCTTAAACGCGGCAGCGGCTGGGTTGCATTGATGGAGCAGCGGCTGGCGCAAGAAAAAATACCCGCCACCGTAATCAATGCCAGCATCAGTGGCGACACCACGTCCGGCGGACGGGCACGCCTGCCGGCCCTGTTGACCAAGCACCAGCCAACCTTGGTCATCATCGAGTTGGGTGGCAACGATGCGCTGCGAGGCCTGCCCTTGCCCATGACCCAGGACAATCTGCAGGCCATGACCCAGACCGCCCTGGCTGCAAAAGCCAAGGTTTTGATCATCGGCATGCAGATGCCGCCTAACTACGGGCAAGACTATGGCGCGCGCTTTGCCGCCATTTTTACCACGGTAGCCAAGTCCAACAGGACGGGCTTGGTGCCGTTTTTACTGAAGGGTGTGGCTGATGGCCCCGACGCGCAGAAGCTGTTCCAAAACGACCGGATACACCCCACGGAAGCCGCCCACCCCACGATGCTCAACAATGTGTGGCCCGTTGTAAAGAAGCAGCTGCCATGAGCCTCAATGTCATGCCCGCCGCCGAGGTGCTGGCGCAGTTGGACACTTTTGACACGGTCATCGACGCCCGCAGTGAAGCAGAATTTGCACTCGACCATTTGCCCGGTGCCGTCAATTGGCCTACGCTCAACGACGAAGAACGCCAGACCATCGGCACGATGTATGTGCAGGTCAACGCCTTCGAAGCCAAGAAACGCGGGGCAGCCATTGCGGCGCGCAACATTGCCCAGCATATAGAGCAGCATGTGGTGGACAAACACCGTGAATGGAGGCCTCTGGCTTACTGTTGGCGGGGTGGCAAGCGCAGCGGGGCCTTATCGATCGTACTGGACCAGATCGGCTTTCGCGTGACACTGGTGGAGGGTGGCTACAAGGCATTCCGGGCGGCTATGCTGCTGGACATTGCGCGCCGGGTGTCTCAACTGGATTTTCAGGTGATCTGTGGCACTACAGGTTCGGGCAAGACGCGCTTGCTTCAAGTCCTGGCAGAAGAGGGTGCGCAGGTGTTGGACCTGGAGGCCTTGGCGCAACACCGCAGTTCCGTGCTTGGCGCTATTCCTGGCCAACCGCAACCCACGCAAAAACGCTTTGACACGCTGATTTGGGACACGTTGCGCCGCTTTGATCCGCAGCGCCCGGTCTTTGTGGAGAGCGAGAGCAAAAAGGTAGGCAATGTGACGGTGCCCATGTCCCTGGTGGAACGTATGCGCGGTAGCCCCTGTTGGGACCTCAGCCTGTCTATGGAAGAACGGGTAGCACTGTTGCTCGAAGAGTACGATTTTTTTGTCCAAGACAGCGTGCGCTTTTGCAATCGCCTCGATGTGTTGGCCGAGTTCCGCGGTGAAGCTGTGGTGCAGGGTTGGAAGGACCAAGTGGCCAAGGGCAACTGGAGCCCGGTGGTACAGGACCTATTGGTACAGCACTATGACCCGGTGTACCTTCAGTCGATGCAACGTAATTTCTCACAGTACACCAAGGCTCAATCGATCACACCGGGGGACAGGTCGCTTGCATCCATGGGCCGTCTGGCACGGCACATGTTGCAGGGATTGGAGAGACAGCTCCCTGCTGACATAAAAACTTAGCTGGCCTGTTGGCCGGGTGCCGGACTTTCATCGTCTGAGGACGATTCATCGGCTGGAGCGCCGTCATCTCCGGGTCCGTGTGCCTTGCGGTCACTCTTCTCTTTCAGCTTTTCTTCTTTTTTCTTTTTCTTTGCCAGTTCTTTTTGACGCTTCTCGTAGCCGTAATTGGGTGTTGCCAAGGTGTACTTTCTGTAGTTGCAAGCACTTTACCACCTTGCGGTGGAACTCAGTCCACAGCGCCGGGTTTTTCTGTCACCAACTCGGCCGCTGGTAGAGCGGGCCACTCCACCGCGCCGCGGTAAGCGTGCCAGCTGGCATGACCCAACAGCGGTCCGACCAACAGCAAGCCCAGGCTCCACGGCAGCCACATTCCAACGACAACCAAGAAGGTGAGCAAGCCGCCCCACAAGAGCATCACACCCATGTTTTGGAACACAACCTCCAAGCTGGTTATGGCCGCCGACACTGCATCGGTATCGCGGTCCAGGATCATGGGGATGGACACCACGGATGTAGCAAACACCAAGAACGCAAAGGCACCGCCAACCACTCCGTAGGCCAGCACGAATTCCCAGTTTTTTGGATTAAAGATGGCTTGCACAACGCCCGTGGTGGACGGCATACCCGTGTTGAAAAATACGGCAAACACCACCAAAGACGCCCTGCCCCACAACAGCTCCAGCACGATCAGTACCAAGACCAACATGGCCATGCTGGGAATGTGACGGTGCCAACAGGTCACAGAATCGCCCAGTTCCGGCACCAAACCCAACTCCCGCCTGCGGCTGACTTCGTACAAACCCATGGCCAAAAAAGGACCAAGCAGGAGGCAGCCAGAGGCAATGGACATGGTGTATTCCGGCTTGGACCTAAAAACTGCAGCCAGCACCCCGGCCATGACGCAAAACGCTACGCCGTAGAAGGCGGCGATGCCGGGATGTGCAATCAGATCGGCGGCCCCTTTTCGCAACCACGCAAAAGGTTGTCGAAAATTCAACGCATTAATGGTTTTGCGGGGCGCCTCGGAGGGCGGGGGGACATAGGGCTGTGGCGTGGCGGGCGAAGATTGCATGCTCCAAAGCCTAACGGCCCGATGTGGGCCTGGCTACTGAGGTAAACACCCACAAGCGCTGCCCCGCAAGCCCTATCGCAACACGTGCAAGGCTTGGGCAATGTCGGCCTGCAGGTCCGCCACGCTTTCCAGACCCACCGCAAAACGCACCAACGTGCCGCGCAGCAAATGCGTGGGCCAACCCGTGCGCATGCTCTGCAGCTCGTAAGGTACAACCAGGCTGATGGGCCCACCCCAGCTGTACCCCAGGCGGAACAGTTTCAAGGCATTGCAGAACGCGTCTGTCTGGGCCTGTGTGAAACGTGCATCCAGGATGACGCTGAAAAGGCCTGCCGCACGACCCGGGGCGTCACCACACAGGGCCAGCCAATGCGCGTGCCCCGGAGACTCCTGCAATGCTGGGTGCAACACCTGCACAAACTCCGGCTGGGTTTGCGCCCATGCGGCAAGCTCACGCGTGGCGGTATCGTGGGCGGCGTATCGCAACACAATGCTGGGCAGCGAACGCAGCACCAGCTCCACATCGTTCATGCCCACACCGAACCCAAAGCGCATATGGGTGAGCATGAGCTTGCGGTGCAAGGCGGGGTTGCGCGTGATGCAGCTGCCCATCAACACATCGCCACCGCCGCTGGGGTATTTGGTGAGCGCGTGGGCTGACACATCCACCGCTAATGCCGGTGACTCGCCTGGTACCAGGTCAAAGGGACGGAATGCCAGCCCGGCGCCCCAGGTGTTGTCCAGTGCAGTCATAACCTTGCGGCGCTCGCAGATGCGCACCATCTCGACAATGTTGGGGAATTCCAAAGTTACAGAACCCGCCGCTTCGAGCCAAACCAACTTGGTACGGCTTGAAATTTGCGCCTCCAGATCTTGCGGGTCAAGCGGGTCGTAGTACTGGTGGGTGATGCCCCAACCCAATAGCTCGCCTTCGACCAAAGACTTGTTCGGACCATAGGCGTTGTCTGGCAAAAGCACTTCGTCGCCACTCTTGAGTAGGGACGTAGCCACCAGCGCCAATGCTGCCAGCCCGCTGGGTAGCAGTAAACACTGGTGCCCGCCTTCCAGGGTGCACAGGCGCTCTTCCAGCGCATAGCTGGTGGGTGTTCCATGCAAGCCATACGTGTACGCCGATTTGTCCTGCCACTCCCGGCTACGCATGGCGGCCACGGTGGGGAAAAACACGGTAGATGCCTTGAACACGCCCGGCTGGGGGGCTTCAAAACCCTCTGGCGGCTGGTAGGGGTGGTGGATGAGGCCTGTGGATGGTTGATTCACTTGAAAGTCCATTCTTTTGGGTGTGGCGTTGCATGGTGGGCGCGCCGCAAAAGGGGTAACGCCAAAGCCTCAGAGGCGCATCGCTTGCCAAGTCGGCTTTGGCGTTACCCCTTCTGCGGCAGTTTTGTGGCTGTCCACCACTGGGAATGCCATAGCTCGCCGTGGTGTGGAGTGCCGGGGGGCCGACTTGGCAAGCGAAGCGCCTCTGAGGTCCCCCGGCACTGCGCACCATGGCGCGAACTAAATCAAACGCTCCACTTCTGGATCAACTGCTCCGGCCGCATGGCGTCATAACCTTCAAACGGCTGGTGGATCCACGGGTTGGTGGGCAAAAACTCCACAGAGTAGTCGGGCACAAACGTAGACATGGCCTTGGTCCAGATCACGGCACTGCGTAATTCGCTGATTGGTGCGTAGTCGTGCTTGAGCTGGTGCACAACAGCCTTCAGCGTGTGGCCCGAGTCCGCCAGATCGTCCACCAGCAACACGCGCCCGGCAATTTCGCCCTTGGGTGTCGTGATGTAGCGGGCAATGTCCAGCTTACCCTGCTGCGTGCCGGCCTCGGCGCGGTAAGAGCTGGTGGACATGATGGCCAGCGGCTTGTCGAACACGCGCGACAGGATGTCACCCGGGCGCATACCGCCACGGGCCAGGCACAGGATGGTGTCAAACTCCCAACCCGACTGGTAGATCTTGATGGCCAGCTTTTCGATCAGGTTGTGGTATTCGTCATAGCTCACGTAAAGGTGTTTGCCGTCTTCTGTCAACATAGGATGCTCCTGTATTTATAGCTGCTCACGCAATGTTTACGAGGGCTAGCGCCCAATTTCTCTTGAGAGTCGCACAGAAAATCACTCTGCCAGATACGGATGGCGCATCATGATGGTGTGGTCGCGGTCCGGGCTGGTGGACACCATGTGGATGGGCACGCCGGTAACCTGTTCGATGCGCTGCAGATACAGGCGGGCGGCCACCGGCAGCTTGTCGTATTGGGTCACGCCCACGGTGCTGTCGCTCCAGCCTTCCATAACTTCATAGACCGGCTTGCAGCGTTCGATGTCGTCGGCGCCCATGGGCAGGATGTCGATGGTCTCGCCGTCCATCTCATAACCAGTGCACAGCAGCAGCTCTTTCAAGCCATCCAACACGTCCAGCTTGGTGATGCACAGGCCGGAGAGGCCGTTGACCTGGGCTGAGCGCTTCAGCAGCGCGGCATCAAACCAGCCGCAGCGGCGCGAGCGGCCGGTGGTCACACCCTTCTCGAAGCCCACGGTGCTCATGTGGTAGCCCGGTGTGCCAGGGGTTTCCCAGTCCAGTTCAGTGGGGAACGGCCCACCGCCCACGCGCGTGCAGTAGGCCTTGGTAATGCCCAGGATGTAATGCAGCATGCCCGGGCCAACGCCGGCACCGGCGGCGGCGTTGCCCGCCACGCAGTTGCTCGATGTGACATAGGGGTAGGTGCCATGGTCCACATCCAACAGCGTGCCTTGGGCACCCTCAAACAGCAGGTTGGCGCCTTTAAGGTGTGCTTCGTTCAGCTCGCGCGATACGTCAGCCATCATGGGCTTGAGCAATTCGGCATGGCGCATGGCCTCTGCGTACACCGGTTCAAACAGCACCTTGCCATCAGCCATGTAGGGTGCCAGTGTGGGGCCGAAGTCAAACGCGGCGGAGCCCAAGTAGCTGGTCAACACATGGTTGTGCAGATCCAGTAACTCCCGTAACTTGGCTGCAAAACGCTCCGGGTATTTCAGGTCTTGCACCCGCAGGGCGCGACGGGCGATCTTGTCTTCGTAGGCGGGGCCAATGCCGCGTCCGGTAGTACCGATCTTGGCAGTACCACCCTTTTCGCGTAAGGCCTCTCGCGCTACATCCAGTGCAGCATGGAATGGCAGGATGAGCGGACAGGCCTCGCTGACGCGCAAGCGCGAACGCAGCTCTACACCGACTTTTTCAAGGCCTTCTATTTCTTCAAACAGCTTGGCCGCTGACAAGACCACGCCGTTACCGATGTAGCACTTGACGCCGGGGCGCATGATGCCGCTGGGTATTAAGTGCAATGCGGTCTTGACACCGTTGATGACCAAGGTGTGGCCTGCGTTGTGGCCACCTTGGAAGCGCACCACGCCCTGCGCGCTCTCAGTGAGCCAGTCGACCAGTTTGCCTTTGCCTTCATCGCCCCATTGCGTACCGACGACGACCACGTTGCGTCCTTTGGTTGTGTTCATTTGGTGTCCAGTTAGTTGGGGACAGAGCTTCGCTGCGCTACAGGCTGTCCCACAAGGTTTCACAATACTTTGACAAGCCATTGGCCGGCGGACTGCTGTTGCAGTTCGCGGTCGCAATGGAATTCATCAATTTCGCTCTCATGACCGGGCAGCACGCAGACCACGGTTTCACCCTGGCGGCGCAAGGCGGCAATCGCAACCCGTAACTCGGCGGCCTCGCCCCAGGGCGCGCGAATGGCCGCGCGCAAGGGCCGGTCTGCTGCTACGGCGGTCAGTGCCTTGATGTCGAGGCTGAAACCCACAGCGGGCCGCTTGCGGCCAAACACCTGGCCCACTTCGTCATATCTTCCGCCCCGTGCCAAGGCATCACTGGCACCAGGCGCGTACATGGAGAACATAGCGCCGCTGTAGTAAGCATAACCGCGCATTTCAGCCAGATCAAACGACACACTGGCGCCCTCAATGTGGCTAGACAGCCATTGAAGCTGCGCCAAAGCAGCCTGGATATCCGGTGTGTCGGGCAATATTTTTTGTGCCTCCTGCAAGACCGAGGCATCTCCGTATAGCTGCAGCAAATCGACAAGGGGCTGTGAGATTGCGGTCGGCATGTGGCCCAGCAGAGCTTTGAGTCCGCTGGCGTCCTTTGCGGCCAGCGCAGCATGAACCTGCGCCAGTTGGCCCGCGTCCAACGACAGATTTTTCAACAACGCATGCACGATGCGCGCATCCGCCATGTCAACGCCGATGTTGCAAATATGGGCGACCTTGAGGCAATCCAGGGACAATGTCAAAACTTCCAGATCGGCTTCCAGACTCCCATGGCCATATATTTCGGCACCGAATTGCAGCGGTTCTCGCGTGGCATGGGGGCCGTCGGGACGCGTGTGCAAGACGGGGCCACAGTAGCACAGACGTGTCACTCCTTTGCGGTTGAGCAAATGCGCATCTATGCGGGCGACCTGGGGCGTGCTGTCGGCACGCAAACCCATCATGCGGCCCGACAACTGATCCACCAGTTTGAAAGTCTGCAGGTCCAGCGCCTCCCCAGTGCCGGACAGCAGAGACTCCAGATGTTCCATCAGCGGGGGCATGACCAGTTCATAGCCATAGCATCGCGCCATGTCCAGCAGGTCTCTTCGTATTTCTTCGATGTGGCGCGCCTCGGAGGGCAGCACATCGGCAATGTGATCCGGTAAGACCCAGGCAGACATGTGAAAAGTGGAGGCTATTAAAACCCAGATTTTACCGGGCTTGGAGCCCCGTTTTCAGACCCCTATCAGCCAAATCAACAGCAAACCACCCAAGATACTGCATACGGCGAAAAAGCGTATCTGCCCATCATTGAGCGACAGCAATTGGGCAAACATCTTGCGCCATCCGGCGGGTGACACCAAAGGAAAAAAGCCTTCGATGACCAGCACCAGGGCGATGGCCAACCAGATGGTGTCGCTGTTCACCCTTACTTCTTGCCACCGGTGGCTGGCGCTACGCCTCCACGGAATACCTTGAAGAATTCGGAAGACGAGGGGTCCAGCACCATGACATCGCTTTTGTTGGCAAAGGTGGCTTTGTAGGCGTCCAAGCTGCGGTAGAACTGTGCAAATTGCGGATCTTTGCCAAAAGCTTCGGCATAGATGCGCGCAGCCTCGGCATCGCCCTCGCCTTTTGTCTTTTGCGCATCGCGGTAGGCGTTGGCAATGGTGACTTCGCGTTGGCGATCCGCATCGGCGCGGATCTTCTCACCTTCTGCCGCGCCAGTAGAACGCAATTCGTTGGCTACCCGCTTACGCTCGGCTTCCATGCGGCGGTAGACCGATTCGGTGATGGCTTCCACATAGTCGACGCGGGTGATGCGCACGTCCACTACGTCAATGCCCCAGGGCTTTGCACCCTTTACCTTGGCAAGCACTTCGGCCTTGACGTCAGACATCAAATCTTCGCGCTTCAACGACAACAACTCCTTGACAGTACGCTTGTTCACTTCTTCCTGGAAAGCGTTGCGGACCACGCGGTTCAATTGGACAGTGCCGGCGCCTTCGTTCAAACCAACGTTGCGGATGTACTCTGTGGGCTCGGATATGCGCCAGCGCACATACCAGTCAATCACGACGCGCTGCTTCTCAGCAGTCAGCATCGGCTCGGTATCGGAGCTGTCCAGCGTCAACAGACGTTTGTCAAGATATGACACGTTCTGGAATGGTGGTGGAAGCTTGAAATTCAAACCGGGCTCGGTGATCACATCTTTGATCTGCCCCAAAGCGTAGACCACACCAAACTGGCGTTGGTCGACAACAAACAATGTAGAACTCGCCAGTGCAATCAGCACCAGCACCGAAGAAAAAATCAATCCTATGCGATTCATGGGTAGCTCCTAGCGGGATTCGCGGTCACGTGTACGGCCAGCGTCACGGTTGCGCACATCGTTCCCTGCTGCCGCGGGAGGCGTCACGTGAACGGGCGGAACTGAGGTCGTCGATGCGGCAGCCCCTGGGTCGTTGGCTGCACCGCTCATCTGCATGATTTTGTCCAACGGCAAATACAAGAGATTGGAGCCTTGTTTGGAGTCCACCAGTACCTTGGTCACTTTGCTATAGATTTGTTGCATGGCATCAAGGTACATACGGTCCCGGGTGACCTGAGGGGCTTTTTGGTACTCGGCAAAAACGGACCGGAAACGCTGCGCATCGCCCTGGGCCTGCGCCACCACACTGGCCTTGTAAGCCTCCGCTTCCTCTTTCAACCGAGAAGCTGAGCCTACGGCGCGTGGAACAACATCATTGGCATACGCTTGCGCCTCGTTCTTCGCCTTTTCGCGTTCTTGGCCGGCCTTGAGCACGTCGTCGAATGATGCCTGGACCTGCTCCGGCGGACGCACGCCACCGGACTGCAGGTTGATGCCGACCACTTCAACACCCACTTTGTAACGGTCCAAAATTGCCTGCATCATGGCACGCACACGGGGCGCAATCTGGTCGCGTTCATCGGACAAGGCTGCGTCCATCTTCATCTTGCCCAAGACCTCGCGCACCGAAGTTTCGGCAGCCTGTACGACAGCTTCCGCCGGATTCTTGCTTTCGAACAAAAACGCACGCGCGTCGTTCAACCGGTACTGCACTGCAAACTTGATGTCAAGGATGTTTTCATCCTGTGTCAACATAGCCGACTCTCGCAAGCCGGTAGCTTTGAGTACGTTATCGCGTCCCACATCAACCGAACGAATCTGCGTCACAAACACCAGTTCATGGCTCTGTATGGGGTATGGCAAACGCCAATTGAAGCCCGCGTTAACCGTGCCTTTGTATTTTCCAAACTGCGTGATAACGGCTTGTTGCCCCTCTTGAACAATGAAGATACCGGTGCCCAGCCAGATAATTGCCAGCACCGCCACAATCAGCCCAGCGCCTATGCCGGCGTTCTTCATGTCGGGTTGAAAGCCACCCCCTGCCCCGCCACGCGGTGGTTGCGACGGTTTGCCACCAAACAATCCACCTAGTTTGCGATTGAAATCCTTCCACAACTCGTCCAGATCGGGCGGGCCGCCAGCCGGCGTATTGTTCTTGCGCCCATTGGGCGATGAGCCATTTTCCTGGGGTGGCTTGGGTGGCTCATTGTCCGGGGCGGGCGGTGGGGTGCCTTCTGGCTTTCCGTTTTCAGCTGGCTTGTCATCGCCGCGCCCCCATCGGGAGTCATTCAGATTGAACATTTTCTGGGCCCATAGCGGCACTGAGATGGTGTTGAAAGCAAAATTACGAACAGTAGGTTTCATTTCGTCGTTTTTCATGGATCTGTCTCGGATTGTGCCTACTCAGCGATCGTCCCCAGGGTTTACGGGGGAAAGATCTTCAGGCTTTTCTTCAGTCTGGGTATGGCGCGCAATGCCCGCCAACCGACTGCGCAGTGCCGGAAGCCCGGTTGCATCTCTGGCACTGACAAAAATACGCGGCGTCTGCACGCCATCGATTTCAAATTCGTCTTCCTGTTTAAGCGGCTGCTGGTCGGCATCCAGCATGTCGATTTTGTTGAAAATCAGAAGCTGCGGAATTCCATCTGCTCCGATTTCCTTCAATACCATTTGAACTTGTTTGATCTGCTCGGCAAAATCGGGATTGGCGGCATCGACAACGTGCAAGAGCAAGTCCGCATCAATTGCTTCTTGCAGGGTGGCCTGGAATGCATCTACCAGTCCGTGGGGCAAGTCGCGGATAAACCCAACGGTGTCAGACAAGGAAACCGATCGCTGCGCTTCACCTAAATAGAGCTGGCGGGTCGTCGTATCCAACGTCGCAAAGAGTTGGTCCGCTGCATAGGCTTTGGCCTTCACCAACGCATTGAACAGTGTGGACTTGCCCGCATTGGTATAGCCGATCAATGAAATATTGAAAGCATCGCGGCGCTCCCGTTGACGCCTTTGTGTTTGGCGTTGCTTTTTGACCTTAGCCAAGCGCTCTTTGGTGCGCTTGATCGTCTCGCCAATCATGCGCCGATCCAGCTCAATCTGGGCTTCACCCGGGCCGCCGCGCATACCGATACCACCGCTCTGGCGCTCCAAGTGGGACCAGCGCCGCACCAGGCGCGTGCTCAGGTATTGCAGTCGTGCCAGTTCGACCTGCAATTTTCCCTCGTGGCTGCGTGCGCGCTGGGCAAAAATTTCCAAAATGAGGAAGGTGCGGTCATTGACTGGGAGTTCCAGATGGCGCTCCAGATTGCGCTGCTGTCCTGGGCTCAAGGATTGGTCGAACAGCACCTCTTTCGCGCCCAACTGGGTCGCCAGCAATTTGATTTCGTCCGCCTTGCCAGAACCGATAAAGAGAGCGGCATCCGGTGCCCTGCGTTTGCACGTAACGCGTGCGACGGGTGCCATGCCGGCCGTTTGCGCCAGCAACCCCAATTCTTCCAACTCGCTATCAAAATTGGGAACGCCCAAGTCCACCCCTACCAAGATGGTTGGTGTACTTTCAGATTGAAGCGCTGCTATCAAATTAACTACTGGAAAGCGGGCTTGTCGAAAACAGGGCCCTTACAGCCCTGGTGCTCACGCAGCTTCAGGCGAGTCCCCTGCAGGCGCAGCGAAATTAACCGCACGTCCGGGAACTATGGTGGAAATGGCGTGCTTGTACACCATCTGGGTGACCGTATTGCGCAGCAACACTACGTATTGATCAAATGATTCAACCTGCCCTTGCAGTTTGATACCGTTGACCAAATAGATGGAGACCGGAACATGCTCTCGACGCAAAGCGTTGAGGAATGGGTCTTGCAGTAACTGCCCTTTGTTGCTCACGATATTCTCCGTGTTCTAAGTAGATTAAGAAGGTTGGACGATACCACACCGCGGTGTAAACCAACGAGACTACGCGAACATCTTCGACGCAAATGGCGGTTTTTACACTCAGAAAGCTTACTTATCGTCCTTGTCCGAGTAAGGGTTTTGAGACGACTTCATCTGAATACGCAACGGCGTCCCTACCAAATTGAATTCCTTGCGGAACCGCCCTTCTAGGAATCGTTTGTACGCGTCCGTCACATGCTCCAGCGAGTTTCCGTGAATGATGATGATCGGTGGATTCATGCCCCCTTGGTGCGCATAACGCAGCTTGGGCCGGTACATGCCCGATTTTTTGGGCGTTTGAAACTGCACAGCCTCTAGCAGCAGACGCGTCAACACCGGCGTTGACATTTTGCAGTTTGCCGCTTTGTGGGCCTGCGCAATGGAATCCCACAGGGGACCCAGTCCCTGGCGCTTTTGTGCGGAGATCAAATGCTGGGCCGCAAACTTCAGAAAACCAAGACGTGTTTCTATGGAGCGCTTCACCAGCTCGCGGGCGTACTCATCGACTGCATCCCACTTGTTAATGGCAACGACCACTGCACGGCCAGACTCCAAGATAAAACCCGCAATGTGTGCATCCTGGTCAGTGACCCCTTGCGTGGCATCAATGAGCAACAACACGACACTGGCAGATTCAATCGCCTGAAGGGTTTTGACCACTGAGAATTTTTCAATGGCTTCAAAAACCTGGCCCTTGCGCCGCAATCCCGCGGTGTCAATCAATTCAAAGCGCTGCCCTTTACGCTCAAAGGGAACGGAAATAGCGTCGCGCGTGGTGCCTGGTAAATCAAAGGCAACCAGACGCTCCTCACCCAACCACGTATTGATCAGCGTGGATTTTCCGACGTTGGGGCGTCCGGCAACGGCTAGTTTGATAACACCAGGGTCCACTTCCGCCTCTTCGACACCTTCATCGGGAGAGACCAATGGTCCCAATGCAAGATCCACCAAGGGCTTGATGCCTTGGCCGTGGGCTGCAGAGATCGGAAAAACCTCGCCCAAACCCAATTCAAAGAACTCAACCAGCTGAGCTCCAGCCGTCATGCCTTCGGACTTGTTGGCCACCAAGACACACGGCTTGCCCAGTTTGCGCAAGTATTTGCCGATCTCATGGTCTTGTGCCGACAAACCCGCACGGGCATCCACCACAAACATGACAACATCAGCCTCAGCGACGGCTTGCCGCGTTTGCTTGGCCATCTCCTTGTAGATACCGGAGGTGGCATCTGGCTCAAACCCACCGGTGTCGATGACGATGAATTCGTGCTCCCCTTGCTTGCCATTACCGTAGTGGCGGTCCCGCGTCAGCCCCGCATAGTCGGCCACGATGGCATCGCGCGTCTTCGTAAGACGATTGAACAGAGTTGATTTGCCGACGTTGGGGCGGCCAACCAATGCAATGACAGGTTTCATGTTGTGAGGTTTAGACCATCACTCTGGTTTAAAGCCAAAGATTCCGCCCCGTTGTGTCACTGCGACGAGAGTTTGACCGACCAGGACCGGTGAAGCTTGAATGGCCGAGCCATCGGTAGACACGCGGTTCAAGGGCGAGCCATCTTTGCGTGACAAAAAGTGCAGGGTTCCAGCCTCGTCACCGATGACAACGGATTGACCTACAAGAACAGGTCCGGTCAGGTTTCTAAAACGCAGACGCTCCGACATCCACAAGCGTTCACCATCGGCGCGCTTCCACGAAATCACCCTGCCGTCGCTTTCAGTACCGAATATTTCAGACGCGTCGCCATCTAGCCCGGTAGAGCTGGAGGCGGTCTTGCTCCACGCCAGAGTCCCTTTGACCCCGTCCACGCAGCCAATAGCCGACTGGAAGGCCCGCACACACACCTGATCTCCTTGGCGACTTACGCCGGATACCAAATCAACTAGACGCTCGACCTCATTGGTACCACGGCTGTTGGCAACCTGGGCCTCCCAACGAATTTTTCCGTTGAGAGGATTCATGCCAACCAAACGACCGGCCAAGCCCGTCACCAGGGTATCGCCAATGGCCATGACTATGCCGGAGCGACCTAATACCAGTGCCTCGCCGCTACGCTGCTGCTGCCAGAGCTTGCGCCCTGTCACGACATCAAATGCCGACACTGTGCGGTCAGCGGACAGCGCGAACACGCGCGCGCCCGCCACATACGGTGATGTCAGCGACACAGCGCCCAGTTTTTGGCGCCAGAGTTCTTTGCCACTGTCCAGCACAATCAATTCGTTCTCACGGCTGACGACGGCAGCGTAGCGGCCATCGCTACCAACGCCGGCCGACAACTTGACGCCCAAGGCCGTGCGCCACAAGTCGCCACCCGTTCTTGCATCGATTGCAGCGACTGTGCCATCGGAGCTGGCGACATAAGCCAGATGTCCAACGGTGCGAATTTCCAATGGAAAACCCACTGCGCCTATGCTGGACGTCCAAGCGGACCGAACGCCAACCAACGGCGTGTTCGGTCCCAAGTCCAACTGTTTGGATTTATCGGTTCCGGCGCAGGCTGTCACCATCAACGCGACACCGAAGTTGAGGGCTAACTTATTGAATTTTGGGCTGAAGAAGTTCACTTTGCGCCCCCTACAACGGCGGCCATCGTCACATCTGATTGCGGGTTCCCGCCCAAAGTGTTGAGCTTTACGCTGACCAAACGCCGGTATTCCGATTTCTCATCAAATGCCTTGTACGCCTTTTCGTACGCCACTTTGGCTTCGGGTCTTTTGTCCTGCAGCAGGTAAATGTCACCTCTTCTGTCATCGGCCAGTGCCGTAAATTCGTCTGCTATACCGGTGCCCAACAGTTTGAGCGCGTCGTCGTAGGCTTTTGCATCAATCAGCACGGAGGACAGGCGCAGCCTCGCAACAGATGCATAGCCCCTGTCCGCAGCATTTTCCACCAGCCAACTCAGAGTAGCCTTTGCAACGTCTACTTTGCCCGACTCATAAGTCATTTTCGCAACCAGCAATCCGGCCTGCTGTGTGAAAGCGGCTTTGGCAAAGTGGTCTTTCATGTCATTGAAAGCGCGTTCAGCCTTTTGTACGTCGCCACTACCCACAACCTTTTCAACTTCGTCGTACATGGCAGCGGCCTGCACAGATTGGTCATGTTGCCAGCGGTGATAAACATTCCATGCAGCCACCGCGCCCAGCACCAGAATCAGTCCCCATGTGATCAGGTTTCCGTACTGCTTCCAGAAATGCTTCAGCTGGTCAAGCTGCTCTTGTTCTTCGAGGTCTAAATGATTTGCCATGTGTGTATTGAGTTAAGCCAAGGATTGTAGGCTGTTGGCCCTTTGTGCCAACGGGTATAGCGTCCGCGAAGTTCTAAAGTTGAAGTGGAGTTGCCCCAGCACCAAATCGGCGCTGAATGTAGCCTTCAACGACTGCCTGAAAATCGGCCGCGATGGTGTCTCCGCGCAAAGTCATACGCTTCTCGCCATCAATGAAAACCGGGGCGGCAGGCACCTCACCGGTACCAGGCAAGCTGATACCAATGTCCGCGTGTTTGCTTTCACCTGGCCCATTGACGATGCAACCCATTACGGCAACCTTCAGATTTTCAACACCGGGGAAACTTTCACGCCATTCCGGCATTTTTGCCCTCAAAAAATCGTCGATCTGCTGGGTCAATTCTTGAAAGGTCGTGCTGGTGGTGCGCCCACAACCGGGGCATGCCGTGACACTGGGAACGAAATGGCGCAAGCCCAGTGCCTGAATAATTTCCGACGCTACAACGACCTCCTGCGAGCGCGACTCACCCGGAGCGGGTGTTAACGAGACACGAATCGTGTCGCCTATGCCTTCTTGCAGCAGAACACCCAAAGCCACTGCGGAGGCAACGGTACCTTTGGTCCCCATACCGGCTTCGGTAAGCCCAAGATGCAGCGCATAGGAACACCGACGCGCCAACTCCCGGTATACCGCTACCAAATCTTGCACGCCGCTGACTTTGCAGGAGAGGATGATTTGGCTCGGGTCCATACCAATAGCTTCGGCCCTTTGAGCCGACTCGATGGCGGAAGTAATCAACGCTTCATACATCACGGGTCTGGCATCCCACGGCACGGTGCGACGGCTGTTGTCGTCCATCAATGAAGCGAGCAACTCCTGGTCCAGGCTACCCCAATTCACTCCAATGCGAACAGGCTTGTCCCACCGCACAGCGGCCTCAATCATTTGTGAAAACTGCTTGTCCCGCTTGTCACCCTTCCCCACGTTTCCCGGGTTGATCCGGTACTTCGACAGGGCCTTCGCACATTCGGGGTAATCGGTCAACAGACGATGGCCATTGAAGTGAAAGTCACCGCACAACGGCACGTCTACACCCATGCGATCCAACTGCTCCCGCACATATGGAACGGCCTGCGCTGCTTCGGGGGTATTTACCGTAATGCGGACGATCTCTGATCCGGCAAGCGCCAATTCCTTGACCTGGATGGCGGTTCCTATGGCGTCGGCGGTATCCGTGTTGGTCATCGATTGCAGCCGCACCGGAGCATCGCCCCCAACCGTGACGACCCGCCCACCCCATACGACGCGCGCTTGCAGCGACTTGCGTCGCACGGGCGTTGACAAAGCAATTGCTAAGTTGGAATCCACTACTTCACCTCAAATCGCGCAACATTGTCTTTGGACACACCCAGCAAAACAAAGGGCTTGCCACGGACCTCTACATCCGTCACATCGGCCCGCCCAATCACAATCGACAATGGTACGGTGCCCGAAGCACCTACGACCTCGCCATCCACAATGGTCTTGCTTAACTGCACAACACCTTTGGAATCGACCACCTTCACCCATGTGGAGCCCTTGGCTTTGAAAACAACCAGACCCACGGGCGGTAAGATTGGAGTAACAGCCGGGCTGCTTACCCCAAGACCTGGGATGCTGGCTGGCGCAGATGGAACACTCGCAACAGTAAGCGATCGATTGGCAGTGAACACAGGTTGACTGGTTGCCACCCTAATTGGAACCGACGCTGAAGCCTTTACCGTTGGCGTCTCCAAACTGGTCGACGCAATTGCTGCAGGTGACAACGCAACCACCTCTTTTGCGGCGGAGCCATTGAAAGAATATGGAACACCTTGGGTAGACGTTGTTGCGCTAACAGGTTCAGTGGTGGTCTCGGCGGATGGCTCCAATACTTGCGGCAGGCTTGTACCGTCAGGCGACTTTGTCGATGGGCTTGACAACTCGCCATACCAATTTGGCATTTTGACGTCTGGGAAAAAGTAGACCGCAATCCCCGCAACCAATAGTGCGAGAACAATCAGTGTCGAAGGCTTGGCAAGCAGCTCTGAAATTGCCATTCCTGTTGCATCATTGGGAGAATGAAACGGTGCATTGATGCCCCGCTCATCAGGGCTTAACCTAGGCGCGGAATTCAGCGGCAACTTATTGAGGATGGGTACAGGATCTATCTTTAGGGCGCGGCATACGCTGGCAGCCAACGCCCGCACAAATACCGCGTCGTGCAGCAGGTCCAGCCTATCGGACTCCAGCGCTTCGAGTTTCTTGACCGGAATTTTCATTGAAACTGCCAGAGCCGCCACATGCAATCCGGACGCCTCTCTGGCGTTGCGCATCATGGTGCCAGCGGAGATTTCCCCCGCTGGCGCGTGTTCTTGCCTCGCACCGACTGCTTCAGAGAAGCCAGCGTCACTCATTGAAGGCACCCCTCTCCAATGCCAGATTTTCACGGGACTGTGGATAGCGCTTTTTCAATTGCGCGCTCAACTGCGCCATTGCATCGCGATTTTCCATACGCCGCTCTACCTTTATACCTAGCCACAGCGACTCTGCATTTGCGAGTTCGCTGTTGTTGAGCCGTCGTACATAAAACTGAGCGCGAACAAATTCACTACGCTGGTACAACAATTGCGATAGGTTATATGCGGTAATCGGGTTGCCGGCATCAAGCTCGTACGAGCGCAAAAAACTGCTCTCTGCTTCGGCAGGTTGGTTCGCCCTCATCTGACACAAACCCTGTGCCATCCAGGTCTTAGCGCGCTCACCATAGGCAGGGTTGGCCAGCGCACTGCCGAAAAACTGTGTCGATTCGGCATAACGGGATTGCTGGCACAACATCCATCCATAGTTGTGCTGGACCGTTGCGGCCTTGGGGTTGATAGTTAGTGCGCGTCGGAAACTTTCTTCTGCGAGGGGGATGTCGTTCAAGCGCATGTAGATCAAGCCACGCAGGTTGTAGGCCTCAAACAGCGAAGGGTCTGCAGTGATGGACTGTTTGAGCTGATCCAAGGCATCCGTTGTTTGACCCTTGTCAAAGTAGGCCACGGCCAATTCCAGCCGCAAACGCGCCCGTTTTTGAGCGTCTGACTCATCCGACTCGGTGACCCGATCCGAATTCAAATTGGCACCCGGCATGGTAGACGCACAGCCAGAAACCACCACAATGGCAGGACCCGCCAAGCACAACCACACAATCCCAGTGAGCGCCGCAACGCCAATCCGCACTTTATGAGTCATTTACAGTGTCCTCTCTCCCCAGCGGAGACAATTGATTTTCGGGCCTAATGATGATAGTTCGGCGCTTGCCGATTCGCGTCTGAACATTCGTTCTATCTTGTACATCACCCGCTAGTTGACCACAGGCAGCATCAATATCGTCGCCTCGGGTCTTGCGGATTGTGGTCACGATGCCCGCGTCACTCAATACTTTGGAAAAGACGATGACCGCCGCTTGCGAAGACCTGAGTAAACCAGAGGCAGGGAAGGGATTGAATGGGATGAGGTTAAATTTGCACCAAGCACGTTCCCCCGCGCCGGAACGAACCAGCTTCACCAGTTGGGACGCGTGTTCTGGGGTGTCATTGACACCATCCAACATGCAGTACTCGAAGGTAATGAAATCCCGGGGCGCGACCTCCAAATAGCGTTTACATGCCTCTAGCAACTCAGCGATCGGGTACTTGCGGTTCAAAGGAACCAGATCATCGCGCAACGCATCATTGGGTGCGTGCAAGGAAACCGCGAGTGCAACCGGGCAATCCTTACCTAAGCGATCCATCATTGGCACGACACCCGAGGTGGACACCGTGACGCGTCGGCGCGACAAGCCGTACGCGTGGTCGTCCAACATGACACGCAAAGCTGGAACCAGCGCCGCATAGTTCTGCAGAGGCTCACCCATGCCCATCATCACCACATTGGAAATGACGCGCTCATCCTTTTTCAAATGTCGGCGCAAAAAATGCTCAGCAAACCAAAGTTGGGAGACAATCTCGCCAGTCGTCAGGTTGCGGCTGAAACCCTGGTGCCCCGTGGAGCAAAATCTGCACGCCACGGCGCAACCGGCCTGGGACGAAATGCACAGCGTGCCCCGATCATCTTCGGGAATAAACACGGCTTCGATAGCATTGCCACCGCCAACATCAAATAGCCACTTGATAGTGCCATCGGCAGAAATGTGCTGCGACAGCACCACAAGTGCCTCGACACGTGCCGTGGTCTTGAGCTTCTCGCGCAAAGATTTGGCGAGGTCGCTCATGTCCTCAAACTGTGCGGCGCCCTTTTGGTGAATCCAGCGAAAAAGCTGTGTTGCACGAAAGCGCTTTTCCCCAAGCCGCTCGCAAAACGCGGCCAATCCGTCTAGATCGTAATCAAGCAGGTTGGCCGTCATTGCATAACTTAGCAGGAGAAAACGTTCATGCCAGAAAAGAAGAACGCGATTTCGACGGCGGCTGTTTCAACAGCGTCGGAACCGTGCACGGCATTGGCATCGATGGTGTCTGCAAAGTCGGCGCGAATCGTGCCAGGGGCCGCTTTTTTAGGATCGGTAGCGCCCATCAGGTCACGGTGCTTCAAAATTGCGTTTTCGCCTTCGAGTGCCTGGATCATGACAGGGCCGGAAATCATGAAGTCCACCAGATCCTTGAAGAAAGGACGTGCTTTGTGGACAGCGTAGAAAGCTTCTGCTTCACCACGCGACAAATGGGCCATGCGAGCCGCGATCACCTTGAGGCCAGCGGCCTCAAAACGTGCGTAAATTTGACCGATGACGTTCTTGGCGACAGCGTCAGGCTTGATGATGGAGAGAGTGCGTTCGATTGTCATAATATTTCCTGAACTGATTGAATAGTCTGCCTTATTGCTCCAAAGTGGGGCAAAGCCTACGATTTTAGCATTGGCCGTTAGCGGCTACGGCCTTTGCGCCGCTGTCCACCCGGACCGCCCGAAGGCCGTTGTCCAGCGTCTTGACGTTGGCGCGTAAAGCTGTCCGCGCCAATATAGCCAAACGCGGTCTTCATGGGGTCTGGTTGCGCTGCTCCACTGCGCCCTTCCTTCTGCGGATCAAAGCGGTTGCCATCGGGTCGGCCACCACCTTTGGCACCCGCCTGGCTATTTCTACCCTTGAAACCACTTTGGATCGGGTTCGGCTGACCGCCGGCATTTGCCCCGCGCGGCCCGCCAGTGCGGCCTCCACGGCGCTGGCCGTTGCCTTGAGGACTTCGACCAGGATTTCCACGCGGCGCGCCCTCTTCCCGAACGCCCTCTGAAGGGGTGCGACCACCACCGGCAGCCTGCACCAGTGACCGAATATCAGCTTCGTCCAGCTCCATCCAGGCGCCCCGTTTGAGTCCACGGGGCAAAACCATTGCGCCATAACGAATACGAATCAAGCGGCTGACGGCATGGCCAACGGCTTCCAGCATGCGGCGCACCTCGCGGTTGCGGCCTTCGGAAATCGTCACGCGGTACCAGCAATTCGAACCCTCACCGCCACCATCTTCTATGGAGCCGAATTGCGCCATGCCATCGTCCAGCCTGACGCCCTCAAGCAGCATTTTCTTCTCGTCTTTGTTCAAAGATCCCAGCACCCGCACGGCGTATTCGCGCTCCAGGCCGAAGCGGGGATGCATTAAATTGTTTGCCAGTTCACCAGAACTCGTAAATAGCAGCAATCCTTCGGTATTCAAATCCAGGCGACCCACTGACTGCCATTTGCCTTGGTACAGCTTGGGCAAGCGCCTAAACACGGTGGGGCGGTTTTGCGGATCATCGTGGGTCACCACTTCGCCGACCGGCTTGTGGTACGCGATCACGCGCGCAGGCGGCGGATCGATACGAAAGCGGATCGGCTTACCGTTGACCTTGATGTTGTCACCAAACTGAATGCGCTGACCGATATGCGCGGGTTCATTGTTGACTGAAATGCGCCCTTCCATGATCAGCTGTTCCATCTCCAGCCGCGAACCCATACCGGCCTGTGCCAATACCTTGTGCAGCTTGGGTGTCTCCGCCATAGGCGCGAGTACGCGCTTGGGCGGAACCAATTCGACCAACTCTTCATCGGCATCAAATTGACCGGAGATAACATCGCTGAACCGGTTACCCATAGTCGCTATCGCAGACTCCGCACGTTCAACTGGTGCAACAACCACCGCAGCCTGGGTCTGAGCCGGTTCGTTTGGCGCAGGAATTGGAGCCTCGTCAGGGCAAACGCTGGGCGCTGTCGTGTCGGCGGTGCTAACGAGGATGATTTCCTTGGGCGATGGCTCAACAGGCGTGTTTTCGTTCATTCTGAAAATCCATTCATAGGTGGCGGCATATCCGGGTTAGCGCCTTCCAGCGGCATATCCATTTGAAATTTGTGGTCGCCTATTTCAGGCCCCTCGTCTGTTGGTACCGGCAAGTTCTCTCCAGCCCTCTCCACCAGTGCACCAAACACTCCGTCTTGGTTGGCCATACTCTCCAGCAGTGGTAACTGATCCAACGACTGTAGGCCCAGGTCATCCAAAAACTGGCGCGTAGTGGCATACAAGGCGGGTCTACCCACTGCTTCGCGGTGACCAATAACTTCGACCCAACCCCGGTCTTCCAATTGTTTGATCAGCAGCGAACTGATGGTCACGCCGCGGATGTCTTCCATATCACCACGCGTCACTGGCTGGCGGTAGGCGATGATGGCCAATGTCTCCAACGTTGCCCGTGTGTAGCGCGGTGGCTTTTCGGGATGCAACCTATCAAGGTATTCACGCATCTCCGGCCGGCTTTGAAAACGCCACCCGGAGGCAACATTCACCAACTCAATACCTTTGCCAGACCAGTCATGGCGCAACTCTTCAAGCAAATTCTTGACCGTGTCGGCTCCCAAGGATTCATTGAAGAGCGAACGCATGTCGCGCAACGGCAAGGGTTGCTGTGAGCAAATCAAGGCGGTCTCCAAGACCCGTTTTGCGTCTGCCAGGTTCATAGTCAGGCTTTTTCGGAAACGCCACCATCACGGTGACCAATCAATGAGATTCCAAACGTACGGCAGCAGATGTGAGAATTCACCGTGCCTCGCCCCGGCAATATTCCGCGGCGCTTACAGGTTTTTAGCCTGTGAACCCGGATTGTAGCGCAGGCCCCACGCGGCGAGAAGGGCTTCAAAATCTTCTGGGGGGGGCGCTTCAAAGACCATCGGTTGCGCCGTAACCGGGTGCGCAAAAGCCAGCCGAACCGCATGGAGCGCTTGACGCTGCATCCCTTCCACATAGGTGCCGCCGTAGACAACATCAGCCACTAACGGGTGTCCTAATGAGGCCATGTGCACCCGAATCTGGTGGGTTCTGCCCGTATGTAGGATGCAGCGGACAAAGCATCCGCGGTCCGCGTTGCCTAACAGCACAACGTCGGTCTTAGCGGATTTTCCCGCTTGGCTATCAAGGTCAACGACGGCCATTCGCAAACGGTTTCGGGGGTCACGACCTATCGCAGCATCGACAGTTTTGCTGGCAGGCCCGGTCCAAAGCCGGTGGGCAATGGCAAGGTATTGCCGGCTGACGTCGCGCGCAGCGATGGAATGCACCAGGGCATCCATCACGAGGCGGCTGCGGGCCACAACCATCAGTCCGCTGGTATCCTTGTCGAGTCGGTGCACGATACCCGCCCGTGGAACCGAGGAAATAGCCGGATCATGTGCCAGCAGGCCATTGAGCAAAGTGCCGCTCCAATTGCCGGGCGCGGGGTGCACGACCAGCCCTGCGGGCTTGTTGATGACAAGAATATGTTCATCCTGGAACACCACATTCAGCGCCATGGCCTGGGGCGTGAACGCCTGGCTCTGGGGGGTTGGGCGCAGCTCAATCACCAACGCGTCACCGGCCTTCACCTTGTGCGACGCCTTTCTGCCGATTTGCGCGTTTACTGTAACCAGCCCGGCCTCAATGAGTTGTTGCAGGTAGCTTCTGGAAAACTCCGGCGCCGCTTCGACCAAGGCCCTGTCCAAACGCACCCCATGCAGAGCCACTGAAACGCTCAGCTTGCGCCACTCAACCTCGGCTGTGGCATCCTCTACCTCTTCAGAGTCGATCATCGCTGAGTCGCTCGATATAATTCCCGTGCTCTGTTTCAAGAAAGTTTCCTAACATGCTTCGTGACAAATTATCGGTCGTTTGCTTTTCGCTGCTGGCGACCGTCGCACTCTTAACAGCCGGTTGCTCCAGCACCCCGGTGGACAAGACTGCCGCGATGAGCCCGACCAAGATCTATGCCGAGGCCAAAGAAGAGATGGCAGCAGGCCAGTGGGAGCGCGCCATACCGTTGCTGGAAAAGCTTGAATCGCGCGCCGCTGGTACGCCGCTGGCACAACAGGCCCAGTTAGACAAGGCCTACGCCCAGTACAAATCTGCGGATACCGCACAGGCCCTGGCGACGCTGGAACGCTTCATGAAGCTGCACCCGGTGAGCCCGGCATTGGACTATGCCATCTACCTGAAAGGCGTAATCAACTTCAATGATGACCTGGGTCTTTTTGCCAAATTTACGCGCCAGGATTTGACGGAGCGCGACCAAAAAGCTTCCAAGGAATCCTTTGAAGCCTTTAAGGAATTGGTCGATCGCTTCCCTGACTCCCGATACGCCAATGATGCACGCCAGCGCATGAACTACATCGTCAGCTCCTTGGCGCGGTATGAAGTGCACGTGGCCCGGTACTACTTCAGACGAGGCGCCTACCTGGCTGCGGTCAACCGTGCGCAAGTGGCGGTCTCGGATTACCGTGAGGTGGATGCCATCGAAGAAGCCCTGTACATCATGTTCCGCTCTTACGAGGCGCTGGGCATGACCCAATTGCGCGATGACACCAAACGTGTGCTTGAGAAGAACTACCCCCAATCAGACTTCTTGGTCCACGGCTCGCGCGCCATCAATGATCCGTGGTGGAAGGTCTGGTAAGGGCTGCAAGACACTCGGTGAACTGCTCGTGCGTCGTGATGCGCCGCATGGCTGGTAAAGCAGCCAAAATCCTGCGCCCATAGCCCATCTGGGTCAAGCGCACGTCACATACGACCAGAATCCCGCGGTCCGTTTCCCTGCGAATGAGCCGCCCGGCCCCCTGCTTCAGGGCGATCGCTGCTTGCGGTACGTGGTAATGGTGGAACGGGCTGCTGCCATTAAGTTCCAGCTGCCTCGCCCGCGCTTCAACAACGGGGTCACCAGGGGGCGAGAACGGTAGTTTATCAACCACCACCAGTTGCAAGGCATCACCTGGCACATCGATACCTTCCCAGAACGACACAGAGCCGACCAAAATACACCCGTTTTTACCTGGCACCACGCCTCGAATAAATCGCTCGGTCAACTCCCTTTTGGGCGATTCGCCTTGCAACAACACATCGATGAAGGAGAACGTATCGAAGCGCTGGCGCAGGGCAGCGGCGATTTCGCGCATGGCCCGCAGGGTCGTTGTCAACACCAAGGTTCTTCCACCCAATGCAGCAGCACCTTCCCCAGCCAAATGGGCAACTGCTGCGCTGTGACCCGCATCACCAGGTTTGGGCAACTTCTCAGGTATGAAAAGCACTGCCTGAGCCAGGTAATCAAAAGGGCTTTGCACTTGCAGCACCTGGGCACCCTCCAACCCGCAAGACGCAACAAAATGCGCCATGGTCGCATCATGTCCAAGCGTTGCCGACGTGAAGATCCACGACTTTCTTGCGCCACCATCTGCTTGGGGCTCGATGGCTCGTGCGCGCATGGCTTGCGCAATGTCCAGCGGTGATTGCACCAATCGAACCTGTGTGGCGCCCGACTCCAGCCACCGCACGGCGCCGGGCTGGACCGCATGCGAAAAGATGTCGAGTTCAGCCATTAGGCGAGAGCTACGTTCATGCAAGTTTTGGAGTTCGGCAGACAATTCCCCCATGCTGCGCAATACGACATCTGTCTGCTGCAGAACGGTGTGTATGTCCGACATTGCGTTGTGCCACTCATGCCCGGCGATACTGGCTGGAGCCTCTTCAAACCAGGAAATACGTTCGGCAGGCTGGCCACCGCCGCACAGAGCGCGCAAGGCAGCAGCGCTGCGAACAAGCTCTGCAAGCATCTCCGGCCAACCCGAGTGGGCCAGGGCCATTTTGTGTCCCTGCTGCGCCAAATCCCGCGCGAAGTTATCCAACTGCTGCGTTGACAATTGGCGGCTCAAAAACTGGACGCCGATTTCATTGAGCTGGTGCGCCTCATCGAAGACCACCGAACGCACCGTGGGCAACAACTCTGCCACGCCGGATTCACGGATATTCAGATCCGCAAAGAAAAGATGGTGGTTGATGACAACGACATCCGCAGCCATGGCCTCACGTCGCGCCTGGTTGACGTGGCAGCTCTGGATCTGTGGGCAACGCGCGCCCAGGCAGTTTTCACGCGTGGAGGTGATCAAGGGTATGACGGGTGACCGTTCATCCAACTGCGTAAGCTCCGCGATATCACCCGTGCGCGTGCTGTGGGACCACGTTTGGACCCGGCTCAGATCGCGTTGCGTTGTCACGTTGTGGGTCAGCTCGCTTTCGCGCGCACCCATCATGCGGTGCATGCACAAGTAGCTGCTGCGGCCCTTCAAAAGCGCGGTGCGTACGGGAATGCCCAGTGCCTTGACCAAACGCGGTATATCCCGGCCAAACAACTGGTCTTGCAGCGTCTTGGTGGCGGTCGACAGCAAGACACGCTCCCGACTGAGCAAAGCAGGCACCAAATAGGCAAACGTCTTGCCAACACCCGTGCCGGCTTCGACGACCAGCACGCCACCCTCCTCCATTGTGGCGGCCACAGCCTGGGACATGGCGGTCTGGCCGCTGCGCGGACTGAACTCTTCAACGCATTGCGCCAAAGCGCCCAGAGGGCCGAACGCATGGGCCACCAGTTCCTGCAAGCCCATGTCTCAGGCCGGCTCTTTGGGCTCTATTTCACGCTCTACCCGTGCAATTTCATCCCGCAGCATCAAACGGCGCTTCTTGAGACGGCGCATCATCAGTTCATCAACAGGTGAATCGGTGGCGGCCCTGTCTACCAAGGCATCCAAATCGGCATGCTCTATGCGCAACTCGATCAAATGGCGTTCTGGCGAATGGAGATTTGTTACCAAGGGAAATGTGAGTAAGTACGGGTTTAAACTACAGCATCGCGGGTCGGGCTGGCTTGATAATACGACCTTACTGTCTTTTTGTAGAAAGTATTGCTTCACCAGCAACTCAACATGGCCACAGGTTACCGACTCACTGCCTCCACCGGCATCCACAAAGGCGACCGCGAGTACCAGCAAGACCAGATCGCGCTACTGAAACACCCTCGGGTCAACGGATGCATTTTGGCGATCGTCGCCGACGGCATGGGCGGACGCAGCGGCGGCAGAAAAGCGTCGGACCAGGTCATGATGACCTCCAAACAATTGTTTGACCGCTACGACCCTGACACCGACGACGCCTCTTCCATCCTGGCGCAAGTGATCCAAGAAGCCCATGTGGTCATCAAGCTAACCGCAATATCGTCAGAAGAAGAGCCGCACAGCACCTTGGCCGCATTTCTGATCAACGCGGCTGGAGACTGCCACTGGGCCCATACCGGCGATTCGCGCATCTACCACTTCCATGGCAACCGCTTTGTCAAGCGCACCATGGATCACTCTTATGTGCAGGCACTCGTCAATCGCGGCGAAATCACAGAGGAACAGGCGGCCGTACACCCCCAATCGAACATTCTGATGGGCTGCCTGGGCACTGAAAATGATCCTCCGGTGGATTTTCACTTCATTCCACAACTGCGCCCGGGCGATGTGCTGATGGCCTGCAGCGACGGCGTGTGGCACTACTTCAACACCGGGGAGCTTGGCTCTGTCTTGTCGACGCTAAGCGCGCGCGAGGCCACCGAGTTCTTGATCGAGAAGGCCCGCTCCCGTGGCCGTGGCGTGGGAGACAACTTGTCGATTGTCATCGTCAAGCTTGAACCGCTGTCACCCTAGTTTCACCCGTAACTTCTGGGCAGACGCTGCGGTGTTTTATGGAGACACGGGTATCGGCGGAACCCATTTGCCCGAATCCTGCAAGCGCTTGTCACGCTCCAGGCGGCGTTTTTCCAATTCTTTGACTTTGTCCTGGTAAGCCGTGCGGTTTTTCTCTACGGTCGCAGCATCCAGCGCAGACGTAGACCCGCCACCCTTTGTTTTGTTGGAGGCCGCTTTGGCCTGGTCCTGGTGGCTAAACCTCTTCACATCCAGATTATTTTGGCGTTCTTGTTCGGTCGTGTGTTCGGTGTGCCCCTGCCCAACTCGCTGGCGCTGTGCATTTTCGGCGGCTCTACCTTCTGACTGTTGCAATTGCTCCAAACCTTTTTGCCGCCGTTCGGCAGCTTTCAGCGCGCCTTCCTGCCGCTTCAGGTCGGCGAGCATCAGGCGTCGGCGTGTACCCACCTTGCTTTGGCAATCCGTGACGGCAAATTTCGACAAACAGGCCGCGTCCTCGGCGTCCAGCGCAATAGTTGCCTGCTGTCGAGTGGCGTCGATGCTCGCCCGTGCCTCACCTGGATCGACTTGGCCCCAGGCACGCGAAACCACAGCCAGTAGCAACGCAAGCGCGGTGACGCGTAACCACATCATGTCAAACCCGTATCGACCGTACGCCGTGCCAGCGACAAATACTCAGAAGTTTGCATTTCACTCAATCGCGACACCGTGCGGGGAAATTCATGGGCCATCGGGCCGTCGGTGTACAACTCCATGGGCGGCACTTCGGCCGACACGACCAGTTTGACCCGCCTGTCATACAACACGTCGATCAGCCAAGTAAACCGCCGTGCCTCGGATGCCATGCGCAAAGGCATGTGCGGTATGTCACTCAGAAACACCGTGTGAAACTGCGACGCAATCTCCAAGTAATCATTTTGAGAGCGTGGACCGCCACATAGCGATTTGAAGTCAAACCACACCACGCCACCGGCCTTGCGCCGCACCCATATATTGCGCGACTCAATGTGCAGCACAGGTTCTTCATCCTGGGTCTCGACCAGCGCGTTGAAGGCATTTTCCATCTCCGCATCCGCGGTCGGCCCGTTGGGCACGTGGTAGAGCGTCAACGCCTCCAGCGTGCGTCGGCGGTAGTCGGTACCATTGTCAACACTGATCACTTCGAGCCTGTCATTCAGCAAGGCA
Source organism: Rhodoferax sp. (assembly GCA_025351745.1). Classification (GTDB taxonomy): domain Bacteria; phylum Pseudomonadota; class Gammaproteobacteria; order Burkholderiales; family Burkholderiaceae_C; genus Allorhodoferax. The sequence goes on along the minus strand of JANXVI010000233.1, from coordinate 993 downwards.
ATGGCCGGCAGTACGCGGTCGCGGTGCAAGCCGCCGGGATACAAGTCATCGGGTTTGAAGTTGGACGTGGTCACAAAACCCACGCCATTCTCAAACAGCGCAGCCAGCAATCGGTGAAGGATCATCGCATCGGTGATGTCGGACACATGAAATTCGTCAAAACAGATGAGGCGAAAGCGCTTGGCCATGCGCTTGCCCAGTTCGTCCAGCGGATTGACCGTACCTTGCAACTCCCCCAGTTCGCGGTGCACCTCGCGCATGAATTCATGGAAGTGCAGGCGCGTCTTGCGGCGCAGCGGAACCGCGTTGTAAAAGCAGTCCATCAAAAAGCTCTTGCCCCGCCCCACCCCACCATACATATAGACACCACGCGGGACGTCGGGCCGGTTGATCAGCTTCTTGAAGGCGTTGGAGCGTTGCTCCTTGAACTCCGCCCACTCCAACGCGCAGCGCTCCAGCGCGTCGACCGCGCGCAGTTGCGCCGGGTCAGCCACATAGCCGCGGGTGGCCAGCTCGGCTTCGTAGGTTTGTTTGACGTTCAAAACAACAGCTTTCTGATTGCTATCAATTTAATAGCTACTAACGCTTATTCCACGAGGGCTAGCGGCTATTTTCTTCAATGCCGTGCCGCCCCAAGGTGAAGTGCGCGCCCTTCGGAGGTAGCGACCCGCAAAGCGGCGCAGCATGGGTGCCACTTCAACCCATGGACAATCAGAAATTCAGAGTCCGCTTGTCCACTGCCAGCGCCGCTTCCTTGGTCGCTTCGCTCAAGCTCGGATGGGCGTGGCAGATGCGCGCGATGTCTTCTGCGCTGGCCTTGAACTCCATGGCCACCACGGCTTCGGAAATCAATTCACTGGCCTGGGGGCCGACGATGTGCACGCCCAGGATCTCGTCCGTCGTGGCGTCTGCCAAAAACTTGACGAAGCCGGTGGTATCGCCCAGCGCACGCGCACGGCCATTGGCCAAGAAGGGGAAGGAACCCGCCTTGTA
>JANXVI010000226.1 GCA_025351745.1 Rhodoferax sp. | reverse complement strand
CGCACCTACAATGCTGCACTTTCCGCCCCTGCTTATCCGCAACCCGGGGAGGCTGACAAATGTTCGCACAACGGACCAGGTCTGCCCCCAACTGTTTAGGAACACCATGCAATTGCGCATCGAACTGACGGCCATCACGGCCCTGATTTTTGGACTGTCCGGACCCACTCTGGCAGCCATCATTCCTTCTGGCACGCAACTGCACGCGACCCAAAATTTTGTGCGCAGCAACGGTTCCGAACCCGAGAGCATGGACCCTGCGGTAGCCGAGACCGTACCCGCCAACCAAATTTTGCGTGACCTGTTCGAGGGCTTGACCGCAACCGACACCACGGGCAAGACGGTGCCGGGTGTCGCGGAAAGCTGGAAGCAGACCAATCCAACCACCTGGGTTTTCAAACTTCGCCCCAATGCCAAGTTCTCCAACGGAGACCCCATCGTTGCCGAGGATTTCGTCTATGGCATCCGCCGCTTCGTAGACCCCAAGACCGCCTCGCCCTATGCGGCTACGTTTGGCGTGTTCTTGCTCAACGGGCTGGAAGTTGCCCAGGGCAAAAAACCACCCACTGAAGTGGGAGTAAAGGCGCTGGACAAGCTCACGCTAGAGATCAAAACCCAAGACCCGACAGCCTTTGTGCCCGAGCTGGTGTCCAACACCCAATTGGGTCCGGTCCACAAAGCCACCGTAGAGAAGTGGGGCAAGGATTGGGTCAAGCCCGGCAACATGGTTGGCAATGGCGCGTTTGTGTTGAAAGACTGGCAGGTGAACAACCGCATCGTGCTGGAGAAAAATCCCCAGTACTGGGATGCTGCCAACGTGCAGCTCGCCAAGGTGACCTACCTGCCCATCGAAGACCAGTTTGCCGACATCAAGTTGTGGGAGTCCGGCGAGACCGACTACGTCTACCAAATGCCGCCCGGCGTGTTTGACAAGTACAAGGCCCAATACCCCAAAGAGTTGCGCAATCAGGCCATCATTGGCGTGCGCTATTACGACTACCAGACCAAGGACCCCGCCTTCAAGGACGTGCGCGTGCGCAAGGCTTTGTCCATGGTGATTGACCGCGAAATTTTGTCTAAGCGCGTCACGGCGGATGGCCAGGCTCCTGCATACAGCCTGATCGTGAATGGCGTGGTCGGTGCCGACCCCACACCCTACGAATGGGCCACCTGGCCCATGGAAAAGAAAGTGACCGAGGCTAAAAAATTGTTGGAGCAGGCCGGTGTAAAACCGGGCACCAAGTACAGTTTCTCGTACAACACCAGCGAATACCACAAGAAGATGGCGGTGTTCGTGGCCTCCGAGTGGAAGACCAAACTGGGCATCATCATGGAAACCGAGACCATGGAGTTCAAGGTCTTGGCCAAGAAGCGCCACGATGGCGCGTTCCAGATCGCCCGCAATGGCTGGTTGGCGGACTACAACGACGCCACAACTTTCCTGGCCCTGGTGCGGTGCGACTCGGACCAGAACACCAACTTCCATTGCAACCGCGAAGCTGAAGCCTTGATCCAAAAGGGCAACCAGCTGACCGACGCCGCCAAGCGCAAGACCTTGTTGACGCAAGCGTCCAAAATGATCCTGGATGATTACCCCATCATCCCGTTGTTGCAGTATTCGCTACCGCGCTTGATCAAGTCGTATGTCGGTGGCTACTCTGAGTTGAACCCGCAAGACCACTACCGCAGCAAAGACTTCTACATCATCAAGCACTGAGGGGCGAGCGATGTGGTCTTACACGCTGCGCCGCGTTTTAGCGGCCATTCCTACCGTGCTCGTGGTTATCACGGTGTGTTATTTGTTACTGCATGCTACGCCGGGGGGGCCCTTTGATAGCGACCGCAAGGTATCTGCTGCCGTGCTGGCCAATCTGGAGGCGAAATACCACCTTGACTTGCCGTTGTGGCAGCAGTACTTGCTCTACCTCAAAGGCCTGTTGCAGGGTGACCTGGGCGCATCGTTTCGCTATGCGGATTGGTCCGTCAATGATCTGGTTGCCGCTGCGTTGCCGATCTCACTTTCCATTGGTGGCATTGCCATGGTCTTGTCCGTGATCATCGGTGTCGGCCTTGGTATTTTTGCCGCGCTACGGCAAAACAGTGTCGTGGACCACCTCGTGATGTTGCTGGGGAATATGGGCAGCGCTTTTCCGAGTTTTGTGATGGGCCCAGTCTTGATATTGATCTTCGCGATCGGGTTTAAGTGGATGCCTGCAGGCGGTTGGCATGACTTCGAATTGCGCTTCATGGTGTTGCCGATTGCGCTGCTGACCATCATCAACGTCTCGACGATAGGGCGGGTCATGCGCGGAAGTCTGATCGAAGTGATGCACAGCAATTTCATCCGCACTGCGCGGGCCAAGGGTTTGCCGACTCGGGTAGTCGTGTTGCGCCATGCACTCAAACCCGCGCTGTTGCCAGTCGTATCGGTACTGGGTCCGCTGGCCATTTCCTCAATTACGGCGGCGCTGATCACGGAGACGGTTTTTTCGTTGCCCGGTCTGGGCAAGTTGATCGTAAATGGTGCGGGCAACCGCGACTACACCTTGGTGTTGGGCCTGGTGGTGCTGATCACGGTGCTGACCGTAGCCCTGAATCTGTTGGTGGATCTGGCCTATGCCTGGTTGGATCCCAAGATTCGTTACTGATTTCCCTATGCTTACTCCCCAAGAATCCTCTGGTCTCGTGGCCAAAGTGGTGGATGCTGCCACGCTCTCAGGTCCAGGGCTAGACGGCAGTCGGAGCCTCTGGTCCGACGCGCGTCGTCGCTTTTTGCGCAACAAGGCTGCGGTCATAAGTCTGGGCATCCTGACGCTGATTTGCCTGGCCTGTGTGATCGGGCCCTGGGTATTGCCGAACGCCTTTGACAGTACCGACTGGGACGCAATGAGTTTTCCCCCCAGCTTTGTCAACTCCCACTTTTGGGGAACAGATGACGCTGGACGCGACCTCTTGGTCCGTTGCCTGATCGGTGGGCGAGTGTCACTTACGGTGGGGTTACTGGCCACCATTTCGTCGGTCACCCTGGGAATCGTGTGGGGTGCAACCGCCGGTTTTGTTGGTGGCAAAGTTGATGCGTTCATGATGCGCATCGTGGACATGATGTATGCCATACCTTATCTGTTGATTGCCATTTTGTTGGTGACCATTTTGGGTCGCGAGTTTTACCTGGTGGTGCTCACAATTACCGTGTTTTCGTGGATGGACATGGCGCGCGTGGTGCGCGGGCAGACACTGTCTTTGCGTTCACGCGAGTATGTGGAGGCCGCGCGTGCCATTGGTGTGTCAACACCGCGCATTATCTTGAGCCATATCGTGCCCAACCTCTTGGGCGTGGTCGTCATTTACACGACCGTGACCGTGCCGGGTGTGATTTTGACCGAGTCCGCGCTGTCCTTTCTTGGGCTGGGCATCCAGGAGCCCATGACCAGCTGGGGTGTTTTGATATACGACGGTCAGAAAGTGATGGAAGGGACGCCTTGGATTCTGTTGTTTCCTGCGGCATTGCTGTGCACCACCTTGTACTGTTTCAATTTCATCGGCGACGGTTTGCGTGATGCGCTGGACCCCAAGGAACGGTAAAAATCATGCATTTATTGGAAGTCAAACAACTAGGGGTGCAGTTTCAAACCCCCGACGGCGTGGTCAGTGCGGTCAACGGCATCAACTTCACGTTGAACCGGGGCGAGACATTGGGAATTGTGGGCGAAAGTGGCTCGGGCAAGAGTCAATCCATGCTGGCCATGATGGGCCTGCTGGCCAATAATGGCCAAGCCACTGGCCAGGTGCTGTACCAGGGACGAGACCTGATCAGTATGCCGACAGCAGATTTGAATCGCATCCGCGGCAACCGCGTTGCGATGATTTTCCAAGACCCTATGACTTCACTCAACCCGTATTTGACGGTGGAGCGGCAGATGACCGAGGTGTTGGAGTTCCACAAAGGGATGAGCCGCAAGGACGCCGGTGTCAAAGCGGTGCAGGCGCTTGATGCAGTCAAGATGCCCGAGGCCGCGCGGCGTATCACCATGTACCCGCACGAGTTTTCGGGCGGTATGCGACAGCGGGTGATGATTGCGATGTCGCTGTTGTGCGAGCCAGATGTATTGATCGCCGACGAGCCTACGACCGCGCTGGATGTCACGGTGCAGGCACAGATTCTCATCCTGATGCGCGAACTGCAACGCGACTTTGGCACGGCCATCGTCATGATCACCCATGACCTGGGTGTGGTCGCTGGCCTGTGCGATGAGGTGATGGTGCTGTACGGCGGTCAAGTGATGGAACAGGCGAGCGCCGAAGCCATTTTTTACAAGCCTTCACACCCCTATACCGCTGGTCTGCTGGCCGCTGTACCCCGTCTCGAAGGCGGAGATGCGCCCATGCTGGCGATTCCAGGCGCCCCGCCAAATATGGCCAAGTTGCCTGCGGGTTGCCCTTTTACCGAGCGTTGCGCGATGGCGCTTCCGCAATGCGGTGCGGTGCGACCGGTGCTTGCTCCTGCCGCACATGACGCCGAAGTATTGCGTGCCTGCCACCTCACTATTGAAGACGTGACACAAAACCTGCAGCGCTTGAAAGCAGAACACGGAATAGCCGCATGAACGCCGCCACACCAACGCCGGGCAAACCCCTGCTGTCCGTCAAGAATTTGCGGGTCCATTTCCCGATTCGGGGTGACGGCCATTGGCCATGGGCGCCGACACAAGTTTTGAAGGCGGTAGACGGCGTGTCGTTTGATTTGCATGCCGGCGAAACCTTGGGCATCGTGGGCGAATCCGGCTGTGGCAAGTCCACACTGGCCCGTGCGTTGCTTAACCTGGTGCCCATTACCGACGGCAGCGTCATGTGGCACGGAGATGAAATGCGCGGCGCCAGCCCAGCGGCCTGGCAAACCAAACGCAAGGCCGTGCAGATGATCTTTCAGGATCCCCTGGCGTCGCTGGACCCGCGTATGACAGTGGCCCAAATCATTGGGGAGCCTCTGCGTACCCATTGCCCTGAATTGAGTTCTGCCCAGCACAATGAAACCGTGCTGGCCATGATGTTGCGCGTCGGTCTGACCGCCCAACAAATCAACCGCTACCCACACGAGTTCTCGGGTGGGCAGTGCCAGCGCATCGGCATTGCCAGGGCTTTGATTTTAAAGCCGCAAGTGGTGATCTGCGATGAGCCAGTGTCTGCGCTGGACGTCTCGATCCAGGCGCAAATCATCAACCTGCTCAAAGCGTTGCAGGCGGAGATGGGTCTGGCCTTGGTGTTTATTGCACATGATCTGGCGGTGGTCAAACACATCAGCCAGCGCGTCATGGTGATGTACCTGGGACGTGCGATGGAAGTTGCGCACAAACACGTGCTGTACGACACGCCACACCACCCCTATACACAGGCATTGTTGGCGGCGATTCCCGTACCCGACCCCAGGATCGAGCGCAACAAGACTCTGCAGTTATTGCAAGGTGATTTGCCATCGCCCATCAACCCACCTTCAGGCTGCGTATTTCGCACGCGATGCCCCAAGGCCATTGCACAATGTGCTCAGGCCATACCGCCGTTGCGCCAGGTGGCGCCGCAGGCACAAAGCGCCTGTATTTTGGACTGACGCCGTCCAAAAACACGCTTCCAGAGCACCAATGGCGGGCGAATGTCTGCGCGTGCTCAATATGGCGCAGCGGGTGTTGCTGATTACGCACTGCTTTGCCCCAATGAATGGTGGTTCCAAGCCTCTTTTTGAACAAGTTTCCAAACGGGCTATCCGCACCCAAATTGGGTGATTTACCCAGGTTGTAATCGGGGTGAAACAGTATTTGTGTATATCCGTTGTACCGATGTAACAGTCAGGTTACTTTTACCGAAGACCCTTATTTACAAAACCCTTACAGCCTTTCTAACATGGGGTACGGAAGTTATTTTGTTTGCGGGATCGATTCTTGGTGGGTCGTTTCCGTTGAGACAAGTAACTGATGAAACTGTAAGTGGGTCCGCACCATTTCGGGGAGGTGGCTTTACCGAGCTAGCGATACCGGGGTATGTGGGCCGTCAAACCATTGACAGGGAGGAATGAGACTCCCGAAACTTTTTGGAGATGCCTTTATGGGTCGAAATACAACATTCAAGCGGACCGTGTTCGCGCATGCAGTATTGCTGGCAATTGCAGCAACTGTGTCCACCGGGGCAATGGCACAGTCCAATGCAACGGGTAATATTTTTGGCCAAGCCAAAGCCGGTGAAACAGTTCTGATCGAAAGCGATACTGGCGCCAAGCGCACACTCGCACCCGATTCAAACGGCCGTTTCCAAGCTCTGTCTCTGCCAACAGGCAACTACAAGGTGACCTTGCAAAAAGGCGGAGCTGTCGTTAGCTCGAAGAATGTCGAAGTTTTGATCGGTCAAGGTAGCGAAGTTTCCTTCGCTACGCTGGACGCTGTTGTTGTTACCGGCCAAGCCAAAAAGCTGGACGTTACAACTGCAAATGCAGGCAACGTGTTCACAGCCAAAGAACTGGCTGCTTTGCCAATCGCTCCAGCTGTCGCCAACATTGTGCAAATGGCACC
>JANXVI010000212.1 GCA_025351745.1 Rhodoferax sp. | reverse complement strand
CGAGACTACCAAAATGGCCATGCCCGAGACGGGCATTGGCCTGTTCCCCGATGTGGGAGGGGGCTTTTTCCTGAGCCGCTGCCCCGGCCATGTAGGTGAATATCTGGCCTTGACCGGCGACACCATCAGTGGTGCCCAGGCCGTAGCCTGGGGCTTGGCCGATGTGTGCGTGCCGTCGAAAACATTGCCGGACTTGTGGGCCGCCTTGCAAAGCCAGGGTTCGGCGGAAGACCTGCAGCAGTGGATTGCTACAAATGTGATAGCAGCTCACGAAGATTCTACGAGGGCTAGCGGTACATTTGACGTAAAGGACTATGCTGCATTCGGCCTGGGAAGCATTCCCGCAATCGTCGCCGCACTGGAGGCATCAGGCACCAAACCAGCCCGTGCCATTGCAGCAACTTTGCGCCATCGCAGCCCGCTGATGTTGTACGTTGTGTTGGAACAGATTCGCCGGGCCCGTGGCATGACGCTGGCCGACGATCTGCGCATGGAGCGCGACTTGGTGCAGCACTGCTTTTACACGGCCCACTTGGACCGTTCAGGTACCAGCAGCGAGACGGTGGAGGGCATCCGTGCCTTGGCCATCGACAAGGACCACAAGCCCGTGTGGAACCCTGCGCGCATTGCCGATGTGACACCGGGCATGGTGGATCCGTTCTTCTTTAGCCCTTGGCCTGTGGGTCAGCATCCGCTGAAGGATTTGGCTTAACCTGCACTTCCGGGCAATCGTGTTTGCCTGCCATGTGGGCTGAGCCCCGGGCCTCATCAGTCCCTGCTGGTCCAGGAAATCGGCCTTAGGACTCAGCCCATATGGCGAGCACGGCATCCGGGTTTTCGCTGGGCAGAAATGCGAAAACACATCTCTGCAGGGGGTTGGGCTAAATGACTACCGGCTCTTTGACTTCATTGCCCGCTCAACTTCCCGCTTGCCTTCACGGTCCTTGATCGTGTCGCGTTTGTCGTGCTCGGCTTTACCCTTGGCCAGCGCAATCTCGCATTTCACCTTGCCGTCTTTCCAGTGCAGGTTGATCGGCACCAAGGTGTAGCCCTTTTGCTCAACCTTTCCAGTCAGCCGTTGAATCTGCTCTTTGTGCATCAGCAATTTCTTGGTACGCACCTTGTCCGGACTGACGTGGCTGGAGGCCGTGTGCAACGGGTTGATTTGCAGGCCGACGATGAACAGCTCGCCACTACGAATGACCACATAGCCATCGGTCAACTGGACCTTGCCTTCGCGCAGGGATTTGACCTCCCAGCCTTCCAGCACCAGGCCAGCTTCAAAGCGCTCTTCGAAGAAATAATTGAACGCAGCTTTTTTGTTGTCGGCAATGCGGGTATTGATCGCGGGTTTTTTGGCCATGGAGCTTAAATAGGGGTGACAGACGGGAATGAAAGGCATGCTTGAGGGCTTGTCTACAATCCCGCGCAGACCTCCATTCTATGAAAACCGTAAACAAGTCCGTTTTGATCTGGTACAGCCCGCTTGAGATGTATGACTTGGTGACCGATGTGCAACGGTATCCCGAATTTTTACCTTGGTGTGATGGGACCCGCATTGTCGAAGAACACGGCGGCGACGTGACGGCAGAAGTTTCTATTTTGTTTGGCGTCGTACGCCAGACCTTTACCACCCGTAATGTGAACACACAAGGAAGTCGAGTCGATATGGAGCTGTTGGACGGGCCGTTTTCCCATCTGGACGGTCAATGGAACTTCAAGCCATTGGGCGATGGCACTCAACGCGCCTGCAGGGTAGAGCTTGCAGTCAATTACCGTCTGAACAGCTCAACGCTCAGCACGTTGGCGGGACCGGCCTTCGACAAAATTGCCACGGAATTGGTCGAAGCGTTTGTCAAGCGGGCCGAGCAGATGTACGGAGTTTGATGTGCCGGCCATAAACGTCACCGTCGTTTATTCCGCAAAACCGCGGCACCTGATAAGAAAAGAAGTGCAATTGGAGGCGGGTAGCACCGTTGAGCAGGCTTTACTAGCCAGTGGGCTGGTTGCTCAATGTCCAGATTTGGCCTCTGCGCATGCGGGCGTGGGGGTCTGGGGCAAAAAGATGCTCCTGAGCCATGTGGTGCGCGACTTGGACCGTGTCGAAGTCTACCGTGCACTAACCGTGGACCCGAAAGTCGCGCGACGCGAGCGCTTTGCCGGCCAAGGTGCCAAAAAGGCCGCAGGCCTGTTTGCCAAACGACGGCTTGGGGCCAAAGCGGGGTATTAAAAAAGGGCCTTAAAGGCCCTTTTTTGGTAATCTATTTGCAGTCCCTGGCAATCATGCCCTGAATGCGTTTTAGCTCTTCTGCGCGCGTAGGTTCGTCCATGACTTCCCGTTGCCCGGCCGCATTGGTGTGGCCAATCCTGACGCCAGAATCAAAGGTGCCTTTGGCAATTTTGGCGCGCGCGCAGTTTTCAACTTTGGCTTTCGCAACTTGTTCTTCAGCGGCTTTCCTCTTGGCGGCTTCAGCGTCTTTCGCCTGTTTCTTTTTGGCTTCCAGCTCTTTGTCCAAACCAGTAGGCTTGGCTCCGGATGCTGGCACAACCGGTGCAGAAGCCGGGGACGCAGCAGGAGTAGCGGCGACATCTGTTGGTGCACTCGCATCGCCTGCAGGCGCAACAGGCGCAGCAGGTGGTTTGTAATTGCCAGGTCTCTTTAGGATGTTTTTGTCTTGGATTTCTGTGGGCGGCGCCCGGTCGCTAAAGACTTTACGCCCGTCTTTGTCTATCCATTGCCACTGGGCCGACGCTGCAAAACTGAGTCCCGTCAGCACTGCCACTAGAGATATTTGAATGATTTTCATAGCCAAAGTGTAGCCTTCCGAGACAAACTGGGTGTAAAAAATTGAACGAATGCCAGCATCTACCGACTTCAACGGTTGTCCCTGCCTGCTTGGTTGACCGGAGCGACGGGTACAATTTCGACATTTGGAGCTTTGACATGCGCCTCCTCGGCAAAGCGCTCACCTTCGACGACGTGTTGTTGGTCCCCGCGTACTCCCAGGTCCTGCCCAAGGACACCTCCCTCGCCACCCGCTTCTCCCGCAATATCGCCCTGAACCTGCCCCTGGTGTCCGCCGCCATGGATACGGTCACTGAAGCGCGTCTGGCTATTGCTATTGCCCAGGAAGGCGGTATCGGCATTGTTCACAAAAATCTCACCGCCGCCGAGCAGGCCGCCCAAGTGGCCAAAGTTAAACGTTACGAGTCCGGTGTGTTGCGTGATCCGGTGGTGATTACCCCATCGCACACGGTGCGCCAGGTCATGAACCTGTCGGAGCAGCTGGGAGTGTCGGGCTTTCCGGTCTGCGACGGTGGCAAAGTGGTCGGCATTGTGACCGGCCGCGATTTGCGTTTTGAGACACGTTACGACCTGCCTGTCAGCCAGATCATGACGCCCAGGGACAAGCTGGTGACCGTGCAGGACAGCGCCGCCATCACGATCACCCAGGCCAAGGTCTTGCTCAACCAGTTCAAGATCGAACGCCTACTGGTTGTCAACGAGTCGTTCGAACTCAAAGGGCTGATCACCGTCAAGGACATTACCAAGCAGACCAGCTTTCCGAATGCCGCGCGCGATGCCCAGGGCAAGCTACGCGTCGGTGCTGCCGTGGGTGTGGGTGAGGGCACTGAAGAGCGGGTCGAACTGTTAGTTCGTGCGGGCGTGGACGCCATTGTTGTTGACACCGCCCACGGCCACAGCCACGGCGTCATCGAGCGCGTGCGCTGGGTCAAGAAAAACTACCCCCATGTAGACGTCATTGGCGGCAACATCGCCACCGGTGCAGCAGCCCTCGCGCTGGCTGAAGCCGGTGCCGATGCTGTCAAGGTTGGCATTGGTCCGGGCTCTATCTGCACGACCCGCATCGTCGCTGGTGTAGGGGTACCACAAATCATGGCCATCGACAACGTGGCCACTGCACTCAAAGGAACGGGCATCCCGTTGATTGCCGACGGCGGGATACGCTACAGCGGCGACATTGCCAAGGCCTTGGCGGCTGGCGCCAGCACCGTCATGATGGGTGGCATGTTTGCCGGTACCGAAGAGGCTCCGGGCGAAGTGATTCTGTTCCAGGGTCGCAGCTACAAAAGCTACCGCGGCATGGGGTCCATCGGCGCCATGCAGCAGGGCAGTGCGGACCGCTACTTCCAGGAATCCAGCACCGGCAACCCCAATGCCGACAAACTGGTGCCCGAAGGTATTGAAGGGCGAGTGCCCTACAAAGGCTCCATGGTGTCTATCGTGTTCCAAATGGCCGGCGGCATCCGCGCCAGCATGGGCTACTGCGGTTGCCCCACGATCGCAGACATGCAGAACAAGGCCGAGTTTGTAGAAATCACCACTGCCGGCATCCGTGAAAGCCACGTGCACGATGTGCAGATCACCAAAGAGGCTCCCAATTACCGCGCCGATTGATACCCCTGTAACCGCAGCCGGGGGCCGCCCTGCGGCCATGCGTTTCATCATGATCGCCGTGCTGATCGACATGATGTCGATCGGCCTGATGATCCCGGTCTTGCCACACCTGGTGGGCCAGTTTACGCAATCGCCGTCTGCACAAACCGTCGGCTTTATGGCCGTGTCGTTTGCCTTTGGTATTGCTAATTTCTTTGGTGCGCCGATTTTGGGTGCTTTGTCCGACCGTTTTGGCCGCCGCCCGGTACTGCTCATCGGTTTTTGTGGTTTGGCGTTCAACTTCTTCATGACCGCGGCAGCCACCAGTTTAGTCATGCTGGTGCTTATCCGCTTGGTGGGCGGCGGTATGCAGGCCAATATCGCGGTGGCCAATGCCTATGTTGCTGACATTACACCTGCCGCCGACCGAGCGCGGCGGTTTGGCTTGCTGGGGGCGATGTTTGGTCTGGGTTTTATCTTGGGACCGGCCTTGGGCGGCATCCTGGGTGACGTGGACATTAGGTTGCCTTTTGTCGCCTCTGGAATATTGGCTGTTATCAACTGGATTTACGGCTATTTTGTATTACCCGAGAGCCTGCCTCTGGAGCGCCGCACCCCGTTTGATTGGCGCAAGGCCAACCCGGTATCTGCCCTGCGCGGCTTGATTGACCTGCAAGGCGTCGGACCATTGGTGGCGGTGATTGCCTTGAGTACCTTGTCCCAGTTCATGTTGCACGCCACCTGGGTGCTCTACACCTTGTTCAAATTTGGCTGGGGTCCAAGGGAAGTCGGTTGGTCGCTGATGGCCGTAGGCGTGGTCAATGTGCTCATGCAGGGATTCCTGCTCAAACATGTACTCAAGCGCATATCGGCGCAGCGATTGGCGGTAATTGGTTTATTTACCGCAGCACTTGCCTATGCGGCCTATGGGTTGGTGAGTGAAGCATGGATGTTGTTCGTGGTCATTCTGTTCAACATGCCCTCAGCGGCAACGAGTTCGGCGTTGCAGAGTATCGTTTCGGCTGCCGCGCCCGAGAGCATTCAGGGACGAACCTTGGGTGCAGTTTCTTCGCTCAATAGCATCATGGCTGTGGTCGCTCCTATCCTTGGGGCTGGATTGCTGGGATTCGTTTCCCATCTGCCACGTGGTGATGTGCGCCTAGGCCTGCCATTTTTTGTGGGAAGCATTGTTCAATTTCTTGCCCTCGCCCTTGCTGTGTGGCATTTTCAACGCCGGCGTGCGCTTGCCGCTGGGCCTTCCATCGCCTGATTTCCATGACACACGAACGCATACTCATCCTCGATTTCGGCTCACAAGTCACCCAACTGATCGCCCGCCGCGTGCGCGAGGCCCATGTGTTCTGCGAGGTGCATCCCTGCGATGTCAGTGACGAATGGGTTCGTAACTATGCCAAGAATGGATCACTGAAGGGCGTCATCCTGTCCGGCAGCCATGCCAGCATCTACGAGGAAACCACTGACAAGGCGCCGCAAGCGGTGTTCGAGTTGGGCATTCCGGTGCTTGGCATTTGCTACGGTATGCAAGCCATGGCCCAGCAATTGGGTGGAAAGGTCGAAGCAGGGCGCACACGTGAGTTCGGCTCCGCACAGATTCGGGCACACGGGCATACGCGCTTGTTCGAGGGCATTGAGGACAGCACCACCGCCCTGGGCCACGGCCTGCTGGATGTGTGGATGAGCCACGGCGACAAAGTCACCGAGATGCCCCCCGGCTTCACATTGATGGCTTCCAACGCCGCTTGCCCGATAGCCGCCATGGCGGACGAAGCCCGCCGGTTTTATGCCGTGCAGTTCCACCCTGAGGTGACCCACACCAAACAAGGCCAGGCGATTCTGAACCGCTTTGTGCTGGACATCTGCCAAACCCGCGCCGACTGGATCATGGGCGATTACATCGCAGAGGCGGTGGAGCGCATCCGCGCGCAGGTGGGCGACGAAGAAGTCATTTTGGGTCTGTCGGGTGGAGTCGATTCGTCGGTCGCGGCAGCCCTGATCCACCGAGCCATCGGCGACCAGCTGACCTGCGTTTTTGTCGATCACGGCCTGTTGCGGCTGAACGAAGGCGACATGGTGATGGACATGTTTGTCGGCAAGCTACACGCCAAAGTGATGCGGGTGGACGCTGCCGATCAGTTCCTCGGTCACCTCAAAGGCGTCAGCGACCCGGAAGCCAAACGCAAGATCATTGGTCGTGAGTTCGTTGAGGTGTTTAAGGCTGCAGCCCACAAGCTGGTTGCCCAAGGTGCTATGAAAACAGGAGCGGACGGCAATCCGACCGTGAAGGGCGCCACATTCCTGGCGCAAGGCACCATTTACCCCGACGTCATCGAGTCGGGTGGTGCTGGCAACAAGAAAGCCGTCACTATCAAGAGCCACCACAATGTCGGCGGCCTTCCAGAGCAACTAGGTCTCAAGCTGCTGGAGCCCTTGCGCGAGTTATTCAAGGACGAGGTCCGCGAACTGGGCGTGGCCCTGGGCCTGCCGCACGACATGGTGTACCGCCATCCCTTCCCGGGCCCCGGACTGGGCGTACGCATTCTTGGTGAGGTCAAAAAGGAATACGCAGACCTGCTGCGCAAGGCGGATGCCATCTTCATCGAAGAACTCCGCAATTTCAAGGACGATGCAACAGGCAAAACTTGGTACGAACTCACCAGCCAGGCTTTCACCGTGTTCTTGCCGGTCAAGAGCGTGGGCGTCATGGGCGACGGTCGTACCTACGACTATGTCGTGGCCCTGCGCGCTGTGCAGACCAGCGACTTCATGACCGCCGACTGGGCCGAACTGCCCTATGTGCTGCTCAAGAAAGTTTCGGGGCGCATCATCAACGAAGTGCGTGGCATCAACCGGGTTACGTACGACGTATCCAGCAAACCACCTGCCACAATTGAGTGGGAATGAAGCACACGCGATCCCGGCCCTGAACAGCGCTATGCTCTGCCATCGAAATCAAGCTGTAGAGGGAGTACGACATGCGAGGATTGTTTGGAATCGTCGGTTTGTTACTTGCACTGGCCATTGTCGGTGTACTGGCCAAAAAGCAGATGGGGGCCTTGACAACCGTGGCGCCGCCTGCTGGTTTTGCCAGCGCGCCCGCTGGTGCTACGGTTCAGCAGCAAAGCCAGTTGATCCAGCAGCAAGTCAAGCAGAGCGTGGAGAGCACGATGCAACAGGCGCGACCCATGCCAGATGAAAAGTAGCAATAAGCAAAAAATGCCCATAGCCCTCGTAGCAATTGCGTAGTTAGCTATTAAAATGGTAGCAAATCTGGGTGATGCACATTTCATGCATCTGGCGCTGGATCAGGCCCAGGCAGCTGCAGCTGCGGGTGAAGTGCCTGTAGGTGCCGTGCTCGTCAAAGACGGCCATGTCATCGCCACGGGCCGCAATGCGCCCATCGGTAAACACGATCCCACGGCGCATGCCGAGATCGTCGCGTTGCGCGCGGCAGCCCAGGCACTGGGCAATTACCGCTTGGATGGCTGCGAATTATTTGTCACGCTGGAGCCATGTGCCATGTGCAGCGGCGCCATGCTCCATGCAAGGCTGGCCCGTGTGGTTTTCGGCGCCGCGGATCCTAAAACGGGAGCGGCTGGTTCCGTGGTCAACCTGTTCGCCGATACCCAGCTCAACCACCAGACACAAGTGCAGGGCGGTGTCGAGAGTGAAGGATGTTCTGCGATTTTGCAGGCGTTCTTTCAGACGAGGCGTGAGGAAAAAACCGTGGAGAAGAAAGCCGTTCACCCCTTGCGCGACGACGCCGTGCGCACCCCCGATTCACAATTTACCAATCTGCCTGGCTACCCCTGGGCGCCGCATTACCTCAGCGACCTGCCAGCGCTGGCTGGCTTGCGCATGCATTACCTGGATGAAGGTCCCCAGGACGCTCCCCTTACCTACCTCTGTCTGCATGGCAACCCTGCCTGGAGCTACCTGTATCGCAAGATGATCCCCGTTTTTCTGCAGGCCGGGCACCGAGTCGTAGCGCCTGATCTGGTTGGCTTTGGCAAAAGCGACAAGCCCAAGAAAGAGTCTGCACATAGCTTTGATTTGCATCGCCAGATATTGCTGGAGTTGGTACAGCGGCTAGACCTGCACCGCATCGTTTTAGTGGTGCAAGACTGGGGCGGTTTGCTCGGACTGACGTTGCCGATGGTCATGCCGCATCGCTTTAACGGTTTGTTGGTCATGAACACCACATTGGCTACCGGCGACGTGCCCCTGACGGCTGGCTTCTTGGCCTGGCGTGAAATGTGCGCCAAGCAACCCGAGTTCGACATTACGCGCCTGATTTCGCGTGGCAATCCCCATATGTCACTGTCCGAGTGCGCCGCCTATGCGGCACCATTCCCGGACAAGGGTCACCGTGCAGCCACACGTGTATTCCACGCCTTGGTGCCCGACGGGCCTGATGCGGCTGGTGCGGCGGTGTCGCGCGTGGCCCGTGATTTCTGGCAAACCCAATGGCAAGGCCAGACCCTGATGGCCATCGGCATGCAGGACCCGGTATTGGGGACGCCCACCATGGAGCTATTGCGAGAGTCGATCCGCGGCTGCCCGGAGCCCCTGCGCCTAGAGGAGGGCGGGCATTTCCTGCAAGAGTGGGGCGAACCCATTGCAAAAGCGGCCGTGGGCTATTTTGAAGCGGCCTAGCGTGATTTCCTGAGAGTACGGTCTATTGCGGGGAAGACGCAAAAGATTTTTCAAATGTTTTGCATTGTTTTGGTTGTTTGCCAACATTTTTCTTGTTGGTGGTGCACAATGTTTGAAACGACAACCGATAGCCAACCACTTGTAGTTTGAATGCATACCGATACTGACACGCTACATTTCCTGGATGACGAAAGTGAAGCCGGAGTCACAGAGGGATTGGTCTGGCGTTTAATGGTGATCGATGACGAGCCCGATGTTCACAGGGCAACGACTTTTGCATTGGCTGGCGTAAAGATACTGGGCAGGCCCTTGCAGTTCTTGCATGCCTATTCGGCAGCTGAAGCGACGCTGCTGCTGGGCTCGGAGTCCGATGTTGCCGTAGTGCTGCTGGACGTGGTCATGGAACGGGAGGATGCGGGCTTGGCCTTGGTCAAGACCATTCGACAAGACCTGCGCCTGGCGGAGTTGCGCATCATCTTGCGTACGGGCCAACCTGGCTATGCCCCCGAGATCGAAACCATCCACGATTTCGACATCAACGATTACAAAACCAAATCTGAACTGACGCGCACCAAGCTCTATGCCACCGTGACAGCGGCGGTACGGGCTTACGAGCAAATCCGCAAGTTGGACCAGTTGGCGTTTTACGACCGTCTATGCAGCCTGCCCAACCGCAACAAGTTCATTGATCTGAGCGATGAACGTCTGGCGTCAAACCAGTTCACATCCGATGTGATTGCCATCCTGGACATCGACGATTTTTCTGAAATCAACGATGCCTTGGGCCACCAACAGGGCGACCGCTTGCTGCAAGCTGTCGCAGAGCGATTGAAATTGGAATTGGGCTCAAACGTCGTCTTGGCGCGCCTGGGCGGTGATACTTTCGGCTTAATGGGTGATAGCTCCGTGCTGGACCCTGTGTCCGTACTGAACTTGTTCCGCGCGCCTTTCAGCGTGCAAGACGACTCGATGGTCGTCACCGCGACTATGGGGTTGACCCAAGAGTTGGGTGCGGGCATAGCTGGACGCGACGCCCTGAAGGATGCCAATATCGCGCTGAAGCTGGCCAAGAAAAACCGGCGTGGCGGCTTTGTCATGTTTTCCGCCCAGATGGGCGCAGATATCCGCGAGCGCGTGCGCCTGCTGCAAGCTTTGCGGCACGCTGTAGAGAGTGACCGCCTCTTCGTGGTGTACCAGCCCCAGTTGAACTTGATTACCAAAAAACTCGTGGGTGTGGAAGCACTGATTCGCTGGCGCAATGAAGACGGAAGCTTTGTACCGCCAGACCGGTTCATCCCTTTGGCCGAAGCCTCAGGCATGATCGTTGCCATTGGTGACTGGGTTCTGCGGGTGTCCTGCCTCGAACTGGCGCGCTTGCAGGCTTTGGACTTGCCGGATCTGCGCATGTCGGTCAATGTGTCGCAAATTCAATTCCGCCACCCCGGTTTTCTGGATAAGCTGCGCTCGGCGCTCGGCGACACGGGGATCAACCCCAAATGTCTCGAGCTTGAGATCACTGAATCAGTTGCCATGGAGGACCCAGACTTCATGCTGGAAACCCTGCATAAGGTCCGCAAGATGGATATCTCCATCGCGATTGACGACTTTGGTACCGGTTACTCATCGCTCAGCCATCTGCGCCAGTTGCCTATTGACCGTCTCAAAATTGACCGCGCCTTTGTCACCGAATTGAACAGTGCGGTGATGGGTGGGCATATCGCGTCCATGGTGATTGAACTGGGCCGCAACCTCAACCTCACGGTGATTGCAGAGGGTATTGAAGAGGAAGAGCAGGCGCAGACACTGTTGAAGATGGGTTGCCATGAGGGGCAGGGCTATTTGTACGCCAAACCCATGGTTGCACCTGATTTGGTTCAGTGGATTCAGTCACGCGCCGCAGCTGGCTAAGTCTGCAAGGCCCCATCGCTGCCCCATAATGGCGCGGTGAAAAAACACATATATATCTACTCCCCATCCGGTGCGGTCCGCGACAAGGCCGCTTTCAAACGCGGCGTGCGCCGCTTGCAAACCCTAGGTTACGAAGTCGAGATCGATGCCGACGCATTGAGCAGCCACTTGCGATTTGCCGGCGATGACGCAACGCGCTTGGCAGCCATCCACCGTGCTGCAGCCAGTGGGGCCGATGTAGCACTGATATCGCGCGGCGGATATGGTCTGACCCGTATATTGGGCGGCATACGTTACAAGGCACTGGCCAAGGCCATTGATCGCGGTACGCAATTTGTCGGTATCAGCGATTTCACTGCGCTGCAATTGGCTGTATTGACGAAGACGGGCCGCACAACGTGGGCTGGCCCCGCGCTGTGCGAAGGTTTTGGCGTGGGAGGCAAGTCGGACCTGCTCGACGGCCATCAGCAGGTACAGGCTCCCGTTCCCGATGACATCATGGAAGATTGCTTCAATGACATGGTAATCGGACAGGGGGAGGGTACGGGCTGGCGCCAGAACCGCGAGCCCGGACAGCCGCAAGACGCCACCGTTCGCGCCAGCCATGCCACTATTTGGGGGGGGAACTTAACAATGCTCACGTCCTTGCTAGGGACCGAATATTTTCCCGAAATCAAGGGGGGCATATTGTTTTTTGAGGATGTCGGCGAGCATCCTTACCGTATAGAACGCATGCTGACTCAGCTGCTGCACGCCGGTGTTTTGGCAAGGCAAAAGGCGATACTGTTAGGGCAATTCACAGAGTACCAACTTTCCACACACGATAAGGGATTCAGGTTGCAATCGGTTTTGCAATGGCTGCGCACGCAGACCAAAACGCCAGTATTGACGAATCTGCCCTTTGGTCATGTGGCTACCAAGGTGTTGCTACCCGTCGGCGCCAAAGCTGATTTGGTCGCTGAGGGTCGTGATGTCATGCTCGTTTGGGGCCACCACCATCACCACCATTGATTTGACACCGGACTGTGAACGGTCAGCTCAAATTATTGGGACGCGATGCGAGGGATTTGGGCAATAGCCCGCGAAACATGTCGCTGATGTGATCCAGTTTGCGTCGGGCTTGTGCTTCACCACATTTGGCAGAAATGGCGGCCATCACGTCGCCGCGCAGATACCAGAGATCGTTCAGATCGTTTGCATAGGTTACCTTCATTTCCAGCTTGGAGGGGGCCGCGGCGCCCGTCACACCCAAGCTGTCCAGCATGGCTTCACGGATGTCTTCCAAAGCCACTTGCACCCGCTCCATGTGGGTGCCACTGTGCCCACTGAAAAGGTTTTGAACGCCCGTTACCAGGGTCGAGGGGATCCAACTCATTGTTTTTTGACTTTAAGATAAAGTTGGCGCACCTTATCAAACATTACCTACCGTGGGCAATAGGTAGATGCACGCAGAGGCAAATATACAACTACCGCTTGTGGAACTGAAGGTAAATAGTCGGACGTTAGTGCGGCGTTCTTTGCTTGGTTGAAGGCATCCAGAGGTCATGTTTTCAAGACTGTCGCAATGCCCTAAACTGTGTCTTTAGACACCAATCGGAACTATCGGGTAATGGGCGTTCAAACCACCGTCGTATTTACAGACTTGCATGGCAGCACGGCAGTGTTTGAGGCTTTGGGTAATGCGTTGGCAACGGAGACAGTCACCGAAATAACGACCCGGATCGCGCGCCAGTGCGTTCAAAACGGCGGTCGCGTCGTCAAGACGCTGGGTGATGGCGTGCTGGCCATGTTCCCGGACAGCCAGGGCGCGGTGAATGCCGTCGTTGAAATCCAAAGGATCCACTCCAATGGGTTGCTGAAGCTGGAACCCGCGTACCGCATGCCGATGCGCGTAGGCGTTGCCGGTGGAGAAGTTGAAATCGTGGAGGGTGATTGCTATGGCGATGCCGTCAACGTTGCCTCCAGACTGTGCGACCTGTGCGGCCCCTACCAGATATGGGCCAATGCGGCAGCGCTTGTATCGACGACCGAAGCCGCGGGAACAAGTTTTCGAATCCTGGGCCCCATCAATATCCGCGGACGTGCAGAGCCGTGCGTTGTTTACCAGATCGAATGGCATGAAGACTTAGCATCGGACTTCCTCACCATGCAAGGCGCACTCGATCCCGCTCAGGTATCCGGCGAGCGCGATGCGCTCGGTCGCGAAGTCGAACTTACTTGGTCTGGTACAACACGCCGCTTTCGATCGTTTGAGTTGCCAGTCCAACTGGGCCGCGTGCGCGACGCCGACTTCGTGGTCAATGACCCGCGCGTGTCGCGCATCCACGCAAGGCTCGAATGGCGAAATGGAAGCGTGGTCTTTGTCGACGCCAGCAGTTACGGTAGCTGGGTCCGGTTTTCGGGCACCACCGGGGCCGATGTATTGCTGCGTCGGGCAGAGTGTGTACTGCACGGCAAAGGGGAACTGGCTTTGGGCGCGTCCTTTGCGGATGCGAGCGTGCCGACTGTTTCGTTTTCGATTTCGTAGGGTCAGTACGTCCAGGTAAGCGATGGCGCCAAAACACTTAACTTAACATAATATACATCGTATGAAGTACAGTATGACATACATCTCGCACGTCACCAAGCCCCTTTGTTTTGCTTGCGGATGCCCGCTGCAATCAGCAATGCCGTGTCCTCGCGCTGCACCAGTCTCGCAAAATCTATGGCTGTCAGTCCCTTGGTGTTTTTCAACATGGGGTCGGCCCCGGCTTCCAGCAACAACTTCACGGCATCGTTGGTCCCGTACTGAGATGCCATCATCAACGGCGTGGTGCCGTTGGGTGATGCCGCATCAATGTACGCATGGTTGTCCAGCAGGAGGCGCATGATCGCGACATGCCCGCCTGTAGCGGCGTAATGCAGTGGTGTCCACCCGGGCTTGTTGACATCAGCATCGCGCGCAATGAGTTGCCGACAAATCTCCAGATAGCCCTTGAGCGCGGCGAGCATCAGCGGACTCTCGTCATTGGCAGTCCGCACCTCAACTTGGGTTAACGGGCTTTCCAACAATGCAGATACAACCTTCAAAGAAGGCTCGCGCAGCGCTTCAAAAAGGGCCTGGCTGCCTTTTGAATTGACGGTGTTCGGATCAAAACCGCGCTTCAACAAGGTCCTGACTGCGCCGGCATCATCACGCTGCAGCCCCGCGAAAAAATCATCGTACGATCCAGAGCTGGCAATAGAAAAACCAATTAAACCATATAGATACAGTGCATATCTAATGTAACGTGTCATGATAAAACGCCAGCAAATAATTGGGTAAAGTTGCGACTGGTGGCTTCGGCAATCAGCTCTAAGCTGCAGCCTTTCAAGGTCGCCAACTGCTTTGCAACATAAGGCACATAGGACGGATTATTCGTCTTGCCGCGGTACGGTACCGGCGCCAAATAAGGACTGTCCGTCTCGATCAGCAGTCGGTCCATCGGGACCCAGCTCGCTACGTCCCGCAGATCCTGTGCTGTCTTGAAGGTCAAAATGCCTGAAAAGGAAATATAAAAACCCAGATCCAATGCCTGACGCGCCACGTGCTCGTTTTCAGTAAAGCAGTGAAACACACCGCCCGCCGAACCGGTGCTCCCGTCTTCGCCCTCTTCTCGCAGAATGCCCAAGGTGTCCTCCGAGGCACTGCGGGTATGGATCACCAGCGGTTTTTGCAGTTGCCGCGCCGCACGAATATGGGTGCGAAAGCGCTCCCGTTGCCAATGCATGTCGGCGTGGGTCCTGTCCCCCATCCGGTAGTAATCCAGCCCGGTTTCGCCGATGGCCACGACGCGCGGCAATTTCCCACGCCGCAACAAATCGTCCAACGTTGGTTCGGTGACGCCTTCGTTATCCGGATGCACGCCCACGCTGGACCAGAAGTTGTCGTATTGCATGGCCAGCTGATGGACGTCGTTGAACTCTTCCAGCGTTGTACAGATACATAAAGCGCGGTCCACCTGGGCGCCGGCCATGGCTTGGCGAATGGCGGGCATGGACGCGGCCAGCTCTGGAAAAGTCAGATGGCAGTGGGAGTCAGTGAACATGGGTTGCGCCAATGGGTGGCGCCGTTTCGGGAACTACGGCAGAAAACTCAAACGGATTAAATCGTTTGAGTGGGGCGCTCGGACGCCATGTGGGCGCCCAAAATCTCTTCGATCTTGAGCTTGAGCGCGCGAGACTTTTCATCCTTGGGAAAGGTGATGCCAACGCCCTGTGTGCGCCCGCCCGCCGCCTTGGCCGGTGTCACCCAAGCCACCTTGCCAGCGACCGGGTAGCGCTGCATGTCTTCGGGCAATGACAGCAGCACGTATACGTCATCACCCAACGCATACTCCCGCGCCGTGGGAATGAAGACACCACCCTCAGAAAATATCGGAATGTAGGCCGCGTACAGGGCCGCCTTTTCCTTGATGGACAGCTGGATGACGCTGGGTCTTGGGGGAGTGGTGGGGGCAGTGCTCATAGTGCAGGTTCAATGTGCAGAGTTTAAGACCGATTTGGCTTGTCCCACAAGGGCTTCGAGCATCAAACCCGCGTTAAAGGGGTGGTCCATGGTGCGCATGCTACGGGAAAGAACCTTCGCCCAGTCACTCAGTGCTGCCAATGGTGTACCAGGTACGAGATCGGCGACCGCAAAAAAGCGCGGCGCGGCGCCCGTGCGCTGCGCCATCATGTCATGGCAAAGCTTGTGCAGGGCATCGATGGTTTGTGGCAAGGTCCAGTCCTTGAAGAAGGATGTATCGCCCCGTGCCACGGCCTTGGGCAACGCGGCCCAAGCACCGGGGTCACGGCCGGATGCGGCAAACGCGGCAGCATCTTCGGGTCTACCCCCCATCGCCCTTAGCAGCAACTCGGCTTGAGTAGCGTCAAACCCGCGGGACTGCAACCATTGCTGGCTGGCCTGTGCGTCGGGCCAGTGCATGGCGTGCCCCAGGCATCGGCTGCGAATCGTGGGCAGCAACTGGTGGGCAGATTCGCTGGCCAGCACAAATTTCACATCGCCCGGCGGCTCTTCCAACGTTTTCAACAACGCGTTGGCTGTGATGTTGTTCATTTGTTCAGCGGGAAACACCAGCACAACCTTGCCACGACTGCGGGCCGCGGTGCGCTGCGAAAACTCGACCGTGTCCCGCATCGCATCAACCCGTATTTCCTTGCTGGGCTTGCGTTTCTTGTCGTCAATTTCGGCCTGCGCCTTTTCGCCCAAGGGCCAGCCAAATGCGAGCAACGTGGTTTCGGGCATCAACACGGACAAGTCGGCATGGGTGCGCACATCGATGGCGTGGCAACTCCCGCAGACACCGCAGGCGCCGCCCTCACCCCGCTGATCGCACAACCAGGCACGCGCCAATTCCATGGCCAAGCCGTATTGCCCCAGCCCAGATGGGCCATGCAGCAACCAGGCGTGTCCGCGCTGGGCCAGCAGCAGCTTCGCTTGGGCCGCGATCCACGGTGGTGGCACCGATGGCGTCGTATCGTTCATCATGGCAGAAAGCCTTTGGAGCGCACCGCCCGCAATACATCTCGCCCAACCGCATCCGGTGCTTGGTCGGCATTGATACGGGCAAAACGGTCAGGGTCTGCGGCTAAACGTTTGGCGTACCCACCGGCCACCTGCTCAAAAAAGGCCAGCGGTTGCGATTCAAATCGGTCGGGCAAACGGGCGGTGCTGAGCCGTTGCGCGGCTACGCTGGCCGCCAGGTCGAACCAGACTGTGAGATGTGGCTGCAGGGGTGGCATTGCGCTTGCAACTGCTCCCTGTGCCGCCCTGCCCTGCACCCATTCTTCCAGCACCAATAGGGTCTGCCAGTCAAAGCCACGCCCGGCTCCCTGGTAGGCGAAAGTGGCATCGGTAAAACGGTCACACAACAGTACTTCGCCACGGGCCAAGGCTGGCACGATGACCTTTTGCAGGTGGTCGCGCCGGGCTGCGAACACCAATAAGGCCTCGGTCATGGCATCCATCGGATCGTTCAAGACCATTTGGCGCAATTGCTCAGCCAGGGGCGTGCCACCGGGCTCGCGCGTCAGGGCGACGACGCGGCCTTGGGCTGTAAAAGCCTGGGCCAAACTATCGATGTGCGTGGATTTACCCGCGCCGTCTATGCCCTCAAAGCTGATGAAAAGTCCGTTCGCTGCCTGGATGGTCACTACTTTATCTTCCGCGCTGGTATTTATTGACCGCTCTATTGTGCTCGTCCAGCGTCGCACTGAATTGGCTGCTGCCATCGCCGCGGGCCACAAAATACAGCGCTTTGGAGGGCGCCGGTTGCACTGCCGCCAGCAAGGAAGCCTTGCCCGGCATCGCAATAGGGGTGGGTGGGAGGCCGACGCGGGTGTAGGTGTTCCACGGCGTGTCGGCCAGCAAATCTTTTTTGCGCAGATTGCCATCAAAGGCTTCGCCCAAACCGTAAATCACGGTCGGGTCTGTTTGCAGCCGCATACCAATGGTCAGGCGATTGCTGAACACGGCAGCGATGGCCGGTCGGTCGTTGGGCGAACCCGTTTCTTTTTCGACAATGCTGGCCAGTACCAAGGCCTGCTCCGCGTTGACCAGCGGTGATTGGGGTGCACGCAGTGCCCAGGCTGCAGCCAGGCGTTTGTCCATGGCATGCATGGCCCGCTTGAGCACGGCCAGATCACTGGAGCCCTTGCTATAGGTATAGGTGTCAGGGAAGAAATGCCCTTCGGCAGGCACGCCGGGTTGGCCCAACTGGTTCATGATGTCGCTGGCAGACAGCGCAGACGAATCGGGTTTGAGCTGGTCGGCGTTTTGCAAGGCGTCGCGCACCTGGCGAAAGGTCCAGCCCTCCACCAGGGTGACACTGCGCAGCGCCTCTTCGCCGCGCACCAGTTTTTGCAACAGGCTGCGCGGGGTCGTGTTGCGGTCCAACTCGTAGCTGCCTGCCCGAATCTGGCGCGATTGGCCCGACAGTCGAAACCAGGCCTGCAACAGCAGCGGGTTGACCGGCACCCCCGCCAGTGCGACCGCCTGGGCCACGTCCCGCGCGCCCAAGCCCGGCTCAACCGACAGGTCAACCGTTGCTGTTGGCAAGTCGAATGGCTGGTGCAACCAGACGTAGGCTGCCCCGGCCGCACCCAGTGCAAGGGCCAATACCAATGTGAAGAAAAAACGCACAGCCCTACTCGCCTCGTGTAATGAAGGTTGGAATGATAATTCAGCGCATGACTACGACGACCCCGCATCCCTCCCCCTCGCTCGCCCACTCGCCCTCGCCCAGCTCGGCAATGACTGCGTTGAACGGCGTAGCTCCCTTAAGCCATTTGGGCATCATCAAAATCGAAGGCGAAGACGCTGCCAAATTCGTCCACTCCCAACTGACCCAGGATTTTTCGCTGCTGGACCTCCACACTGCGCGCCTGGCAGCCTTTTGCTCCGCCAAAGGCCGCATGCAGGCCAGCTTCATAGGCTTCAAGCGCAGCGCCACAGTAATTCTTTTGGTCTGCAGCAAAGACTTGTTGCCGACTACGCTCAAGCGATTGTCCATGTTTGTGATGCGCGCCAAAGCAAAGCTGAGCGATGCAACCGGCGAATTTGAACTTTTTGGCTTGCTGGGAGATGCTACACAAATAATAGCAGACAATGCAGGTTTGGCGTGGGCTAGGGCGGATATTGATGCAAGCACAGTGGTGAACTTGTATCCCGCAGACGGCGTGTCGCGCCAACTCTTGGTCGCGCCGCTGGGCACCGCAGCACCGCCGGGCACGGCCGTGTCGCCCGAGCTGTGGCTGTGGACTGAGGTACGCAGCGCGGTGGCTACTATTTCCACGCCGGTGTTTGAGGCCTTTGTGCCGCAAATGCTGAACTATGAATCGGTCGGAGGCGTCAACTTCAAAAAAGGCTGTTACCCCGGCCAGGAAATCGTGGCCCGGAGCCAGTTCCGCGGCACGCTCAAGCGGAGGGCTTTTGTGGTGCATGCCGACACGGCCATGGCCCCGGGCGATGAAATCTTTGGAGCGGACGATGACAGCCAGCCGGTGGCCACGGTCGTGCAAGCGGCACCAGCGCCGAACGAGGGGTTCGATGCAATCGTGTCAGCGCAGTTGACTGCCGTCGAACGTGGGGCGTTGCACCACGGCTCACCGCACGGAGCTGCCGTGCATGTGCTGCCTCTTCCCTATGCCTTGTTGGACGACATATGATGCTTGCGCCACGCAAGTGATCAATTTGCGGGTAAATTGGCGACATGGCTGATTGGGCATTCATAATTAAGCCAAAATGCAACCAAATGTGTAGAAGGGCGTGGTTCCAAAGATGACGAAACCGATTACCAAAGATGAGGCATTTGCCCGACTGGGCGCCATCACCCGTGAAATGCACGAGGCCTTCAGTGTTTTGGGGGGCGCCAACGAGTTGCACGATGTTGTCGAGGAGTTTCCCAACGCACGGGAACGCTTGGCCCACGTCGGCAAGATGACCGAAAACGCGGCCAACACGGTGCTCAATCTGGTGGATGCCGCAAAACCCGAGTGCGATGATCTGGTCAAGCGAGGAGATGAATTGAGCCAATCGCTCAATCGCATGGCCGCCTCACAAGACCTGACCGTGGAGCGTGCGCGCGCGCTGATGGGAGTCTGCGCAAAGTTTGCGGAACGCACGTCGGAATTTGCAGGCAAGCAAGGCTCTATCCTGAGCGACATCATGATGGCCCAAGATTTTCAGGATCTGTCCGGCCAGGTGATCAAGAAGGTGATCGACATCATCAACCGGACCGAGCTGCAATTGGTGCAACTGCTGGTCGACAGTGCGCCCAACCAAGTGCCTAAAGAAGAGGCCGCATTTACCGGCGAAACGCACCAGCTTCAGGGTCCGCAAGCCACCGCAGAAGCCTTGGCCCAGAGTGACGTGGACGACCTGCTCGCCTCACTGGGCTTCTGATTCCCGTTGCCTATAGCAAGTGCAGCACCATTTCGATGTGCTGTATCCCAGCCTCTTCAAACACCGCCCCGCGGGCCACGAAACCCAAACGCGCGTAGAACTCCTCGGCGCTGCACTGTGCGTGCAGCATGACTTCGGTGTCGCCGCGCTGGCGGGCAGCATTTAGCAAACTCATCAACACGTCTTTACCGAAGCGCGCGCCCCGCAGGCCGCGGTCCACGGCCATGCGCCCGATGCGGCCTGTGCCTGGTGCATGCTGCAACAGGCGCCCAGTGGCCACCGGACGGCCCAAACGGTTGCATACAAGGGCGTGCACGGCATTTTCGTCGGATTCGTCCCACACCATATGGGCGCCAATGCCCTGCTCTTGCACGAACACATCGGTGCGCAACTTCGACGCCAGCTCACGCACCACGTCCCAGCTTCCCACCTGCAGTTGCGTCACCGCATTGCCGGCCTCATACGCTTCGAAC
>JANXVI010000211.1 GCA_025351745.1 Rhodoferax sp. | reverse complement strand
ACCCTTTGGCGCACACGGCGTCAACCTGGCGGCCATCACCGCCGCCATCTGCACCGGGCCGGAGGCCCACCACGACCCGCGCAAACGCTGGGTCGCAGGCGTGGCCTGTGGCGTGTTCTACATCGCCATTGGCAGTTTTGCCGGCACCATCAGCTACACCTTTTCGCACCTACCACCGGCGCTGGTGACCATGGTGGCCGGGCTGGCCTTGCTGGGCGCCATACAGGGCGGCCTGGTCAACGCCATGGCAGAACCCAGCGAGCGTGAGGCGGCGCTGGTGACCTTTATCGTGACCGCATCCAATGTCAGCCTGCTGGAAATGGGCTCTGCGTGCTGGGGCATTGTGATAGGGCTGGCGACCTACTTTGCGCTGCGACCAAGGTCGCGTGCAGCCTAAACCTGGGTCGCGTCTTTGCCGGGCGCGGACAGCAACCACAGCGCCGCAGCGGCCATAGCGCCCAGCCCCGCAGACAACCAAAGCGCACCAGCCCCCAGACGCTCCACGCACAGTCCAAAAAGCCACGGAGCCAGGGCCTGCGCCAGACGTGCCGGAATCATCAAAACCCCTTGGCGCTCGCCGTAGCCCTGGGGGCCAAACAGCGCCAGGGGCAGCGTGCCTTTTGCAATGGTCATTACGCCATTGCCAGCGCCGTGGAACAGCGCAAACACGATCGCCGCAGGCGCCCCAACCACTGCCAGGATGACGGCACCGACCGGGTGCAGTGCCGACGCCAGCCGCGCGCTCAGCAACGGGTGCATGCGCCGCAACACGCCAAACTCCAGCAAACGCCCCGCTACCTGCGCAGGCCCTATCAGGGCACCGGCCGTTACCGCCAGCCCCAGGCTGACCCCACTGGCCATAAGCAAGGTCGGCAAATGCGCGGCCATGGCCGTGCTGATGAACAGCGTGACGGCAAACACGACCGCCAGCAGCACAACGCTCTGCAATGGAACGTTGGCAAGGCTATCGGGTGCGGTATCCACCGGCGCATCGGCCGCTTGCTGCACGGCCGTTGGCGCGCTGCGCGGCAGCAGCGCATTGAGCGGCAACGCCAACACGATGTGCAGCGCAGCCCATGCGAAACAGGTGCCGCGCCAACCCACCCACGCCTCCAGCGCCGTGGACAAGGGCCATCCCACTGTGCTGGCAAAGCCGGCCAGCAGTGTGATGCCAGTGATGGCATTGCGAGAGTCGCGCCCGTATAGTTTGACCAAGCTGGCAAACGCGGCCTCGTACAGGCCACCGGCCATGGCAAACCCGATCACCATCCAGGCGGCAAACAGGCTCCAGGTGCCCTGCGCGCACCCCAGGCCGACCAGGCCCAGCGCAAACACAATGTTGCTACCCACCAGCACCGGACGACCGCCCAAGGTGTCAATCGCCCGCCCCGCACGCGGCCCTGCAAAGGCCGAGACCAACAGCCCGACGGAGAACGCCGCAAATACGGTTGCCACGCTGATGCCCAGCTCACGGGCAATGGGCGCCGCCAGGATGGCGGGCAGGTAGTAGCTGGAGGCCCATGCCAGGGTTTGTGCGGTGCCCAGCTTGAGCACCGTCTTGGAGGAATCGCTAAGCTGCATGCGGTTCACAGCGCGCGTTGGTTGACCCGCTTGGCCAGTTGCTCTGCCGACTCTTTGCGCTCGCTATAGCGGTCTACCAGATACGGCGCCACATCGCGCGTCAGCAGCGTGAACTTGACCAGCTCTTCCATCACATCCACCACGCGGTCATAGTAGGCGGAAGGCTTCATGCGCCCTGCCTCGTCAAACTCCATAAATGCCTTGGCGACCGAGCTTTGGTTGGGGATGGTCAGCATGCGCATCCAGCGACCCAGGACGCGCAATTGGTTGACGGCATTGAACGACTGCGAGCCGCCGCTGACCTCCATCACTGCCAACGTCTTGCCCTGGGTGGGCCGCACCGCGCCGACCGACAGCGGAATCCAGTCGATCTGGCTTTTCATGATGCCGGTCATGGCGCCATGGCGCTCGGGCGAACACCAGACCATGCCTTCGGACCAGGCGGCCAGGTCGCGCAACTCTTGCACCTTGGGGTGGGTGTCGGGCGCGCCATCGGGCTGGGGCAAACCCAGGGGGTCGAACACCATAGCCTCGGCCCCCATGGCCTCCAGCAGTCGTGCGGCCTCCAGGGTCAGGAGCTTGCTGTACGAGCGCTCACGCAGCGAACCGTACAGCAACAGGATTCTGGGCGGGTGGCTGGACGGTGTTTTATTGATTAAGCTGGCTTGGACAGGAACCTGAAAACACGCCGCGTCGACGTTGGCGGATGGCAATACAAAATCAGACACGTTGGCCTTGTGCGTTGATGACGGCTTCGCCATCTTCTTTGGTGAAGGCACCGCGCTGCGGGCTGGGCAGGATGTCCAACACCACTTCGCTGGGGCGACACAGCCGGGTGCCCAGGGGCGTCACCACCACGGGGCGGTTCATCAGGATGGGGTGTTGCACGATGAAGTCGATCAGCTCGACATCGGTCCACTTGGGGTCGCCCAAACCCAGTTCTTCAAACGGTGTGCCTTTTTCGCGCAACAGATCACGCGCGCCCATGCCCATCGCCTGCAGGAGCTGCTGCAGTTGCGCCTTGCTGGGTGGCGTCTTCAGGTATTCGATGACCTCGGGCTCGGCGCCGCTGTTGCGGATCAGGGCCAGGGTGTTGCGGGATGTGCCGCAGGCGGGGTTGTGGTAGATCGTGATGGGGTCAGACATGGTTTTCGTGTTGCTTAGAGTGGTCGGTTTCAAGCCAGGTAAACAGTGCAAAGGCCAAGGCCGCGCCGGCGAACTGCGCCAATAGGAAGCCGGGCACATCGGCAG
Source organism: Rhodoferax sp. (assembly GCA_025351745.1). GTDB lineage: Bacteria > Pseudomonadota > Gammaproteobacteria > Burkholderiales > Burkholderiaceae_C > Allorhodoferax. The sequence goes on along the minus strand of JANXVI010000211.1, from coordinate 1,866 downwards.
GCTGGATGCCGGAAAAAGTGTCCGTCAAAGATCGCGCAATCGTGACCGCCGGATTGGCAAACGACGTGGACGCCGTGAACCAGTAGGCGGCGGTGATGTAAGACCCCACGGCCACGGGCACAAAGTCGGGCCGCGTCTTGGCCACATTCAAGATCACCGTGAGCAGCCCGAAGGATGCAACGGCTTCGCTCCACCACTGGTGGGGCCCGGTGCGCACGTGGGTGGACTGCATCAGCAGTGGCAGCTCGAACATGGTGTGCGCGGCCATTACGCCCGCAATGGCCCCCAGAACTTGCGCCACGAGGTAGGCGCACGCGGTGGCCCAGCCCAGGCGTTTGAACGCTACTTCAATCAGCGTAACCAGGGGGTTGAAATGTGCACCCGAACGTGGGCCAAAGGTCGCAATCAGCGCGATCAGGGCGGCACCGGTGGCAAGCGTATTCGCCAGCAACGCGACAGCCACATTGCCACCCGCCAGGCGTTCGCCCATGATGCCCGAGCCCACCACCGTGGCCAGCAGCATCGCGGTGCCGATGAATTCAGATGCGAGGGCTTGTCTTGAGCGCATGCTATTAACCTTTTGCCAAGTCACGCGCAGTGCTCTGCAACAGGGTTTTTTCCAACTTCTCAGGTGGCAGGCTGGCCATCAACTCCAGGCGGCGTTTCAGGGCGTGCAGGGTGTGGCGAAAGGCCTCCAGCTTTTGCGCATCTGTGCCGTCCCCTGCTGATGGGTCCGCGTAGCCCCAGTGCGCGGTGGCCGGTTGGCCCGGCCAGTAGGGGCACACTTCACCCGCCGCGTTGTCACACACGGTGATGATCAGATCCATATGGGGCGCGCCCGGGACTGCGAACTCATCCCAGCTTTTGCTGCGCAGGCCTTCTACGGAAATGCCCGCGCCCTGCAGCACTTGCAGGCCCAGCGGGTTGGGCTGCTGGTTGTCCCGTGGGCTGCTGCCCGCCGAATAGGCTTTGAACCGGCCCTGCCCGATATGGTTCAGGATGGCCTCGGCCAGGATGCTGCGCGCCGAGTTATGGGTGCACAAAAACAATACGTTGAGCGGTTTGTCTGACATGGCAAAAGTCCTTTGTTGGGGGGGATTCAGGGAGCGCAGCAGGCATCGGTCGCACCTGTAGCCTCACACGCAGCGCCGCCACAGCAGTTCTCAGTGAGGTAGGCGACGAGATCGTTCATGGCCGTGAAGTTGGCGCTGTAGTAAATCTTGCGGCCGTCGGGCCGCGCCGCGATCAGGCCCGCATGGGTCAGCTCCTTGAGGTGAAAGGACAAGGGCGACGCGGCAATCGCCAGCGCCTCGGCAATACCGCCGGGCGTCAGGCCCTCAGGCCCCGCCTGCACCAGCATGCGAAAGACAGCGAGGCGCGTTTCGTGGGCCAGGGCTGCCAGGGCCTTTACCGTTTGGGTGGGTGTCATGGGGAGTGCATCGTTTTAATATTCGTTGAATTGTAGTATCAACGAAGTAACGCTCAAAACCCGCAATTTATACCCAATATGGGTTATTTGGAAGATACTACGAGACAAACTGGCCTGTAGCCCTCGTGGAATATAACGATGCCGCTACTAATTCAATAGCATAACGCATGCGACACGCCCAGCCGCTGCAAAATGGCTTTCCAGTGTGCGGGCTCCACCGGCGTGATGGACAGGCGGTTGCCCTTCTTCAACACCAGCAGGTCTTGCAGCTCGGCATCCGCCCGCAACTCGGGCAGTGTGAGGTTGCGCGTCTTCTGCACCACCTGCACATCGACCAGCAGCCAGCGCGGCGCCTCGGGTTTGGAGGCAGGGTCGCAGTACGGCGAATCCGGGTCAAACTGCGTGGGGTCGGTGTGGGCGCCCGACGCCACGCGTGC
>JANXVI010000207.1 GCA_025351745.1 Rhodoferax sp. | reverse complement strand
TCGGGCTATGCCGGCGTGGACAACCCCTTGTTCTACAAAGAGAACAACCGCATGTTGTTTGGCGACGCCAAAAAGATGCTGGATGAGGTGCTGACCGCGCTCCGGGCTTAGGGGAAATCACGCATGCCCGCAGGGGGCATTCGCTGGCAAAATGTTTGCTGCACTTTACAGTTGGGATAGGCAAGCATGACAGATCGCATTTGGCTCAATAGTTACCCCAAGGGTGTGGCCGCTGACATTGACGTGACCGCATATACCTCCTTGGTGGCCTTGATGGAAGCCAGTTTTCAGAAGTATGCCGACCGCGCAGCCTATAACTTCATGGGCAAGGATGTCAGCTATGCCGAGACCGACAAACTAAGCCAGTCATTCGCCGCCTACCTGCAAGGCCTGGGCTTGGTCAAAGGTGATCGCGTCGCCATCATGATGCCCAATGTGCCGCAATACCCGGTAGCCGTGGCCGGCATACTGCGGGCCGGTTTTGTTGTGGTGAATGTCAACCCGCTCTACACCCCACGCGAGCTGCAGCACCAGTTGAAAGACTCGGGCGCCAAGGCCATCGTCATCATCGAGAACTTCGCCACCACGCTCGAAAAATGCCTCTCCGCCACGCCGGTCAAGCACGTGGTGTTGTGCGCCATGGGCGACCAGTTGGGTCTGTTCAAGGGCACCATGGTCAACTATGTGGTGCGCAAGGTCAAAAAAATGGTGCCGGCCTTCAGTCTGCCCGAGGCTGTGCGTTTCAACACGGCTATATCACTGGGCACCAAAGCCACTTTTAAGAAACCCGACATCAAGGCCGATGATGTGGCCGTGCTGCAATACACCGGTGGCACCACCGGTGTTTCCAAAGGCGCTGTGCTGTTGCACCGGAATGTGATTGCCAATGTGCTGCAGTCCGAGGCCTGGAACAACCCGGTGATGAGCACCATTCCCGCCAATGAGCAAGCAACGAGTGTGTGCGCCTTGCCGCTCTACCATATCTTTGCGTTCACGGTGGGCATGATGCTGTCCATGCGAATGGGGGGCAAGCTGATACTGATCCCCAATCCACGCGACATTCCGGGTGTGCTCAAGGAATTGCGCAACCACACCATCCACACTTTTCCCGCCGTCAACACGCTGTTCAACGGACTGGCCAACCACCCGGATTTCAACACCGTGGACTGGAGCCACCTCAAGGTATCCGTGGGTGGTGGCACTGCTGTGCAGAGCGCCGTGGCCAAACTGTGGTTCGAGAAAACCGGTTGCCCGATTTGCGAGGGTTATGGTCTTAGCGAAACGTCTCCGTCGGTCAGTTGTAACGTGGTCACAGCCACCGAATACACCGGCACCATTGGCGTGCCCTTGCCCAACACCTACATGAAGCTGCTGGACGATGATGGCAACGAAGTCGCCGCCGGTGAGCGGGGCGAGATCGCCATCAAGGGCCCGCAGGTCATGGCCGGCTACTGGCAGCGCCCGGACGAGACCGCCAAAGTTATGACGCCCGATGGTTACTTCAAGACGGGCGATGTGGGCGTAGTGGACGCACGTGGTTTGTTCAAGATCGTGGACCGCAAGAAGGACATGATTTTGGTCAGCGGCTTCAATGTCTTTCCCACCGAGTTGGAAGACGTCATGGCGCAAATGCCCGGCGTGCTGGAGTGCGCCTGCGTGGGCGTGGTCGATGCCAAGTCGGGTGAAGCCGTCAAGTTGGTCATCGTGAAGAAAGACCCCAGCATCACCGAAGCCGATGTGCGGGCCTTTTGCAAGGAAAACCTCACTGGCTACAAGCAGCCCAAGGTGGTTGAGTTCCGTACCGAACTGCCCAAAACGCCAGTCGGAAAAATCTTGCGCCGCGAGCTGCGCGACAAATAGCCAAGCGCGCTTGCCCGTGGCCAATGGAGCTGGCGCGCACGCCTACTTGAGCCAGCCGCGCTTGCGGAAGTACCACATAGGCACCAGCGCGCTGGCAATCATCAGCGCCAAGGCATACGGATAACCCCAGGCCCAATCCAGCTCGGGCATCATCTTGAAGTTCATGCCGTAGATGCTGGCAATCAACGTGGGCGGCAGCAAAGCGACACTGGCCACCGAGAAGATCTTGATGATCTTGTTCTGGTTGATGTTGATGAAACCGACGGTGGCATCCATCAAGAAGTTGATCTTGTCGAACAGAAACGCCGTGTGCGAATCCAGCGAGTCAATGTCGCGCAGAATCTGGCGTGCCTCTTCGAACTGCTCGCCATTGAGCATCTTGCTGCGCATCATGAAGCTGACCGCGCGGCGCGTGTCCATCACGTTGCGGCGGATGCGCCCATTCATGTCTTCGTGGCGGGCAATGGCGCCCAGCACCTCACCGGCCAGCGCATCGGTCACGTCGCCGGACAGCACCTTGGTGCTGACTTTTTCCAGCTCGTCGTAGATGCCTTCGAGTGTGTCGGCGGAATACTCCGCATCGGCATCAAATAGTTTGAGCAAAACTTCCTTGGCGTCTTCAATCAGGCCAGGTGCGCGGCGTGCCCGCATGCGCAAAAGCCGGAACACCGGCACGTCTTCATCGTGGATGGAGAACAGCACGCCTTTGCTCTTGAGCTCGTCGTTCACCAAATTCAGGATAAACGCCACCCGCACCGTGCGCGGTTCGTCGTCATCAGCAATCAAGAAGTCACTGCGGATGTGCAATTCGCCGTTGTCTTCTTCGTAAAAGCGTGCAGATTCCTCGATGTCCTCGTCCATGGCGTCTTCGGGGATGGACAATCCGTAATACTGCTTGACCCAGCGTTTTTCTTCAACCGTCGGCGATTCGAGGTCCACCCAGATCGGCTGGAACTGGGAGAGTTCCTCCAGAGATTCGATTTCTTCCTGAAAGAGCCGTCCGTTTGCGAGCGTAAAAATATTGAGCATGGCGATTCAATCGGGGTCAGATTCCAATTGTCCAACACGAACAATCGAGCGTCGCTGCGGCTTTCGGCCAATTGGAATCTGACCCCAATTCAGCTCGAAAGCTACCGACAAGGGTAGTTTTCCAAGGAATGCACTCCAAGAGTTTTGCTCTTTAAATTATCGCACCGCACTTGCGCACCAATATGGATATATGCATCACATTGCTCTGGGGCCTTATGTTGCACTGCGTTACCAAAAATAGGCGTTGCATTTCCCGTGGTTCGGGCGCATAGTTATTTTGCAGTTATCAATTTAGATTATTTTGGTTTCTGTCCTTGCCGAGCAACACGGCTAGGTTTTTAACCCGTGAGCAACTGGAGGCTATTTATGAATTTGACGATCAGCGGTCACCATCTTGAAGTTACCCCGGCACTGCGCAGTTACGTTACGACCAAGCTAGATCGAATCATGCGGCATTTCGACCAGGTGGTCGCTGTCAAGGTACTTCTAACCGTTGAGAAGCAAAAGGAAAAGGAGCGACGGCAGCGTGCCGAGTGCAATATCCACGTCAAGGGCAACGACATGTTTGCTGAAAGTTCGCATGAAGATTTGTATGCGGCCGTGGATGATCTGGTGGATAAGCTGGACCGACAAGTGGTACGCCACAAGGACCGCCTGCAAGACCATCACCATGAAGCACCCAAGCGCCTGATGTAATCGTTTCACCGCCATTCGGCACTAAAGCAGCCGCCCTTCCTAGGGCGGTTTTTTTGTGCATAATCGCGCCACACTATGAACCGACTAGCCAGTATCCTGTCACCTGAGCAAGTGCTCGCGCACGTTGAAGTGACCAGCAAAAAGCGCGCTTTTGAAGAAGCTGGCCTGTTATTTGAAAACCTGCATGGCTTGAGCCGTGCGCTGGTGACCGATAGCCTGTTCTCCCGCGAACAGCTAGGCTCCACCGGTCTGGGACATGGCGTGGCTATTCCCCATGGCCGGATCAAGGGCCTCAAGGCACCCATGGCGGCCGTGTTCCAGTTGGCCAACCCGATAGGGTTTGATGCACCCGATGACGTGGTGGTCGGCCTGTTGATCTTTTTGCTGGTGCCCGAAGCGGCCACACAAAAGCATCTAGAAATCCTGTCCGAGATTGCCGAGCTGCTGAGTGACGCAAAGTTGCGCCAACGCATGCTGGCCAGCGGCGACGCCGCGCACTTGCATTCCTTGATTGCGGGCTGGCAATCGGCCCACGCCGTCTGACCCCGGCACTTTGCGCCGCGTTGCCCTGTGAAACCTACCGTAGTCAGCGCCGACGTCCTCTTTGAAGAGTTCCGTGGCCGCCTGCACTGGGAATGGGTGGCGGGCTTGGGCGCATCCGAGCGCCGTTTTGACGAAGTTGCGGTTCGGGCAGCACGCTCAGGTGCCGATCTCGTTGGATACCTCAATTACATCCACCCGTACCGCGTTCAGATTTTGGGTGAGCGTGAGATTGCCTACATCACTAGCGCCACACCGGAGGATTGCGCACGCCGTATTTCGCGCATCGTCACGCTGGAGCCGCCGGTACTGGTGTTGGCCGATGGACAGCAGGCCCCACAGGCCCTGCTGTCCATGTGTGAGCGGGCTCAGATACCGATGTTTGCCACCGCAGAGTCTTCGGCGTTCGTTATTGACGTGCTGCGGGCCTACCTCTCCAAACATTTCGCCGACCGTTCGTCGATGCATGGCGTTTTCATGGACATTCTGGGCCTGGGCGTTCTGATCACCGGTGAGTCCGGCCTGGGCAAGAGCGAGCTGGGCCTGGAATTGATATCACGCGGTAACGGCTTGGTGGCCGACGATGCCGTAGACCTATACAGAATTAACCAGACTACGATCGAGGGCCGATGCCCGGAGCTGTTGCAAAACCTGCTGGAGGTGCGCGGAATCGGTCTGCTGGACATCCGCGGCATTTTTGGTGAAACGGCCGTGCGTCGCAAGATGCGGCTCAAGCTCATCGTACACTTGGTACGTCGAGAAACCTTGGAACGTGAATACGAGCGCATTCCCTACGAACCGCTGACCCAGGACATATTGGGTATTCCGGTTCGCAAGGTTGTTATACAGGTGGTTGCGGGCCGCAATATTGCGGTGCTGGTTGAGGCCGCGGTGCGCAATACGATTCTGCAGTTGCGTGGCATTGACACCTACCAGGAGTTTGTCGAACGGCACCGCAAGGCCATGTCGGAAGGCAACTAGGTTGAGCGGTCTGGCGGCGAATTAGCTGCCGTTACGGCCGCCGTTATCGCTTTCCAATCAAACCCCGCGTTGCTTGTCGCGGTCTGTCCGGTTGGGGCATTGGTCCTTGGTGCAGTGTGCGTATAGGCTCAATGCATGGTCTGAAATGGCGAAACCCTTGGCCTTGGCCACTACATGCTGACGGTTTTCGATCTCGGCATCGTAAAACTCCTCAACCCGGCCGCAATCTAGGCAGACCAAATGGTCGTGGTGCTGCCCTTCATTCAGCTCATACACCGCCTTGCCACTCTCGAAATGGCTGCGGCTCAGGATGCTGGCCTGCTCAAATTGGGTCAGCACCCGGTACACGGTGGCCAAGCCTACATCGGAGCGTTCTTGTAACAGGACGCGGAAGACATCCTCGGCCGTCAGGTGCCGCTGGGCGCTGCGTTGGAACACTTCCAGTATTTTGAGACGGGGGATGGTGGCTTTGAGACCGGTGTTTTTCAGTTCGTCAATGTTGGTCATGGGCATCTTTCCGCCGGGTGCGCTCAGAGGGGGCGCGGTGCTCAACCGCTACAATCCTCGGATCATATCTCGCGTAACCACCTATGTCCGACATTCCTTGCCATAGCCGTAAACTGACCTTCGCCGTTCTGGCCTTTGCTGGCTTAACGAGTCTTTCGGGATGCGGCACCTTCAACGGTGCAAGCGCCCGCGTCGCTGGAATCGTCTCCCCGTATAAGGTAGACATCGTTCAGGGCAACGTGGTGACCAGTGAACAACTGGCGCTTGTCAAACCCGGCATGCTGCGCGCCCAGGTGCGCGACGTGCTAGGAACGGCCCTGCTGGTCAGCGTCTTCCATGCGGACCGTTGGGACTATGTGTTCACGCTCAAGCAGCAAGGAGTGCCGTCGCAATCCCGCAAAGCGACCGTCTACTTCAAGGGTGAAGTAGTCGACCACGTCGAAGCCGAGCCGCTGCCCAGCGAAGCCGAATTTGTCGCCACGCTGAAGTCCCCATCGTTGCCGGGCTCCATTCCAAACCTTGAAGCGTCGGATGAGAGCTTGAAGAAATTCCCTCTGCCCAAACCCGCAGTCATTCCACCAGCGCCCACGATCGCACCCGCAGACTATCCCCCGCTGGAAGGCGGTCGTTCCTAGTTTTGCATCTAAAAGATTCTGCAACATGACTCACAAAATAGCGGTGGCCGGCGCTTCGGGCCGTATGGGTCAGATGCTGATTGACGCCATACGCGCAACCGAGGATTGCACCTTGTCCGGTGCTTTGGACATCGTCGGAAGCGCAGCCGTTGGGCGGGATGCGGGCGACGCGTCCGGCAAGTCCACCGGCATTCTGATTACCTCCGATTTGCATGCTGGCCTCAAAGCCTGCGATGCTTTGATAGATTTCACCCGACCTGAAGGCACCTTGGCCCACCTCAAGGTTTGCCGCGAGTTGGGCAAGGCCGCCGTCATTGGAACTACCGGTTTCACAGACGCCCAGAAGGCCGAGATCGCCACCATTGCCCAAGACATCGCCATCGTCATGGCACCCAATATGAGTGTGGGTGTCAACGTCACACTCAAGCTGCTGGAGATGGCCGCCCGGGCGCTTGCGACAGGCTACGACATCGAGATCGTGGAGGCCCACCACCGTTTCAAGGTGGACGCACCATCTGGCACCGCGCTGAAGATGGGAGAGGTCATTGCCGACGCGCTGGGCCGCAACCTGAAAGACTGCGCTGTCTACGCCCGGGAAGGCGTGACCGGTGAGCGCGACCCGTCTTCGATTGGTTTCGCCACCATCCGTGGCGGCGACATTGTGGGCGACCACACCGTATTGTTTGCCGGCATCGGCGAGCGCATTGAAATCAGCCACAAGTCATCGAGCCGGGTCACCTACGCCCAAGGCAGTCTGCGTTCCGTACGCTTTCTGGCCGACAAAAAGACGGGTTTATTTGACATGAACGACGTGCTGGGCCTGCGGTGAACACATTAGACCTGTTGCGCCAGGGCGATGCCGTCGGCAACGGCGTGGCGCTGGTGTTGCTGTTGATGTCGGTGTGCAGCTGGATTGTGATGCTGTGGAAATCCTGGCTGCTGATGCGCGCCCACCGCGATGTGGCCCGCAGCACCGCCGCTTTTTGGCAGGCACCCACACTGGCCGATGGTCTGCGATCCTTGCAGGTATTTGACCGCGAGGTCCTGGTGGCACCCTTGGTCGAGGCTAGTCAGATGGAGACGACGGGCACCCTGGCCGGTGCTGGCGACAAATCCCAACAGATCACCCGCTTATTGCGGGATGCCTTGCACGCGGTCTTGCTCAAATTGCAGGCTGGCCAAGTGCTGCTGGCCACAGTGGGTTCCACGGCGCCTTTTGTTGGTTTGCTGGGTACGGTCTGGGGTATCTACCACGCGTTGATGGGCATTTCGGGCGCAGGCCAAGTCAGTATCGACAAAATCGCCGGGCCCGTGGGCGAGGCCTTGATCATGACTGCCGCGGGCCTGACTGTCGCTATCCCCGCCGTACTGGGCTACAACGTGCTGGGTCGCTACATCGGCCGCATAGAGGCCGATCTGGAAGGCTTTGCCCGCGATCTGCGCGAGCTGTTGATCACGCAAAGCGCTCCATGAGCCCAACAACTCGGCGTCAAGCAAGATAAATATGTCCTTTGGTCGCCTGGAACGCACAGCGGGTTCTCAGCCCATGAGCGAAATCAATATGACGCCGTTGGTGGACGTGATGCTGGTGTTGGTGGTGATCTTCATCATCACCGCGCCACTGATGGTCAGCGCCGTTAAGGTGGACCTGCCCAAGACCGCCGGGGCCGCCTCCCTGGATGCGCCCAAGTCCCTTTCTCTGACAGTGGACAAGGCGGGCCAGGTCTTTGTCGACGACAAACCCATGGCCGTCGACGCGGTGGCCGCCTCATTGCGCCAAGCTGCCCAGCGCGACCCCGATACCGAAGTCCGACTGCGCGCAGATGCCAGCGTGCCCTATGGAAGGGTCGTCGAACTGATGGGCCAAGCCCACCTGGCGGGCTTGCACCGCATAGGGTTCGTGGCCGACGCCGTCACCGCCAAGTATTGAAATTCCGCCGCCGGGCCGTCCCAAGGCGGAATGCGCCCCCTTTGGGGGGCAGCGACCCACACGAAGTGAGGAGCGTGGGAGAACCCTGTTTACTAGGCCTAAAATCGCCACAGGCACTCCATTCGGCGGCCCTTTAGCGGCCCTCAGACCCATGCAAGACAAATACCAACACCTGGACATCGAAAAAGCGGCGCACGCACACTGGGCACAGCCCCTGTGGAACGGGCAGAACGCCTACCGCGTGACCGAAGATGCTCGCGATGCACAGGGCAATCTGAAGAAAAAGTTCTACGCCTGCTCCATGCTGCCTTACCCCAGCGGCAAGCTGCACATGGGCCACGTGCGCAACTACACCATCAACGACATGTTGGCGCGCTACCTGCGCATGAACGGCCACAACGTGCTGATGCCCATGGGCTGGGATGCGTTTGGCCTGCCCGCCGAAAACGCCGCGTTGAAGAATAGGGTGCCACCTGCTAAGTGGACCTATGACAACATCGCCTACATGAAAGGCCAGATGCAGGCCATGGGCCTGGCCATCGACTGGAGCCGCGAGGTCGCCACCTGCGACCCCAGTTACTACAAATGGAACCAATGGCTGTTTTTGAAGATGCTGGAAAAAGGCATTGCCTACCGCAGGACCCAGGTCGTCAACTGGGACCCGGTAGACCAGACCGTGCTGGCCAACGAGCAGGTGATTGACGGCAAGGGCTGGCGCACTGGCGCTCCCGTTGAGAAGCGTGAGATCCCCGGCTATTACTTCAAGATAACCGACTACGCACAGGAACTGCTGGACCATGTGCAGACCGGCCTGCCAGGCTGGCCCGAGCGCGTCAAGCTGATGCAGGAAAACTGGATCGGCAAATCCAGCGGCGTGCGTTTTGCGTTCACACACGACATTAAGCGCGCAGATGGCACTTTGATTGACGATGGCCGCATGTATGTGTTCACCACCCGTGCCGACACCATCATGGGCGTCACCTTTTGCGCCGTGGCGCCCGAGCATCCGCTGGCCGCACACGCGGCGAGCTTTAGTCCCCAACTGGCCGCCTTCATCGAGGAATGCAAAGCCGGTGGCACGACCGAAGCCGAATTGGCCGTCAAGGAAAAACTGGGCATGTCCACCGGCCTTCAAGTCATCCATCCGCTCACCGGTGACCCCGTTGACGTGTGGGTCGGCAATTACGTACTGATGGGTTATGGCGACGGCGCCGTTATGGGCGTGCCCGCGCACGATGAGCGCGACTTCGCGTTCGCCAAAAAATATAGCCTGCGCATCGACGACGTCGTGCACATCGATGGCCTCAGCTATGACCACGACCACTGGCAAGAGTGGTATGGCGATAAGCAGCGCGGTGTCACCGTCAACTCTGGCGTATTCAGCGGCTTGAACTACACCGATGCGGTTAACGCCGTGGCCAGCGCGTTGCAAAACAAGGGTCTCGGTGAGAAGAAAACGACCTGGCGCCTGCGCGATTGGGGTGTCAGCCGCCAGCGCTACTGGGGCACACCCATTCCCATCATCCATTGCACCGAACACGGCGCGGTGCCGGTGCCGCAGGAGGACTTGCCGGTCGTCTTGCCCCAAGATTGCGTACCCGATGGCTCCGGTAACCCATTGCACAAGCACGAAGGCTTCCACGCGGGCGTGGTGTGCCCGGTGTGCGGCAAGGCCGCGCGGCGCGAGACCGACACCATGGACACCTTTGTCGATAGCTCGTGGTACTACATGCGCTATTGCGACCCGCAAAATACCGACGCTATGGTCGGTTCAGGCACAGCCTATTGGATGCGCGACCAGCAGCAGGCCAAAGGCGGCAGCGGCATGGACCAGTACATCGGCGGCATCGAGCACGCCATCCTGCACCTGCTGTATGCGCGGTTCTGGACCAAGGTCATGCGGGATCTGGGCTTGGTTACCGTGGACGAGCCGTTCACCAAGCTTCTGTGCCAGGGCATGGTGTTGAACCAGATCTATTCCCGCAAGGGCGACAAGGGAGGCAAGGAATATTTTTGGCCGCAGGATGTGGAGCATGTATTCGATGAGGCAGGCAAGGTCATTGGTGCCAAGCTGATTAAGGCCGTGGAAAGTGGTGGAGTGATGCTGCCCGCTGGCACACCCATAGACAGCGAGGGCCTGGGTACGATGTCCAAGTCCAAGAACAATGGCGTAGACCCGCAAGAACTGATCGAGAAATACGGCGCCGACACTGCGCGCCTGTACACCATGTTCACAGCGCCGCCCGAGGCCACGCTGGAGTGGAACGATGCCGCGGTCGAAGGCAGCTACCGTTTCTTGCGCCGCGTGTGGAACTTTGGCGTCAAGCTATCCGCTATGAATTTGGTAGCTGTCCACGCAGATTTGACGAGGGCTACTGGCCTAAAGGACTTAAACTTTAGCAAGGAATCGAAGGTTTTGCGGCGCGAGATGCACACCGTGCTCAAGCAGGTGGACTACGACTACCAGCGCATGCAGTACAACACCGTGGTCTCCGGTGCGATGAAGATGATCAACGCACTGGAAGACTTTAAATCAACTGAATCCGAGGGCGGCATGGTGGCAGTGCTGGAAGGCTTTTCGTTGTTGCTGCGTGTGTTGTACCCCGCCACGCCCCACATTGCGCACGCGCTGTGGAGCGAGTTGGGCTACGCCAAATGCAACGGTGACCTGCTCGATGCACCTTGGCCCCCCGTGGACCCTGCAGCATTGGAGCAGGACGAGATCGAACTCATGCTGCAGGTCAACGGCAAGTTGCGCGGTTCGGTGGTGGTTCCGTCGGGTGCGTCCAAGGAAGAGATCGAGGCACTTACCTTGGCCAACGAGACGTTTGTGAATTTCGCCGCGGGCGCACCCATCAAGCGCGTCATCATCGTTCCTGGACGCTTGGTCAATGTGGTCCTCTAGCGCACAGCCCCAGCCTGGTCGCCGCGCCGCGATCGCCGCTGTTGTGGCCGTGGCGGCCCTGGCGGGCTGCGGTTTCCAGTTGCGCAGCAGCCAGACCTTCGCCTTCCAGACGCTGGCCGTCACGCCCGAGCGCAATGGCTTGGTGGCGGCGGATTTGATCCGCTACTTTGGAAAGTCCATTGTGCCCATGGTGCCGGTGCGGGGCTCGGAGCCGCCGCAGGTGGTTGTCGATATCTTGCAGGAAGTGCGCGACAAGAATGTGGTGGGCATCAACGCATCGGGTCAGGTGCGCGAGTTCCAGCTCAGGCTGCGCTTGCAGTTCCGCATGCGCCTGCCCGACGGGCGTGAGTTGATCGGGCCGACTGAGATTTTTCAGCAACGCGACATCAGCTTCAACGAATCCGTGGTGCTGGCCAAAGAGGCTGAAGAAGTACTGCTGTTCCGCGACATGCAAAACGACATCCTTCAACAACTGCTGCGACGCCTTGCGGCAGTCAAGTCGTTGGACGCACCCTGAGCGCGCAGTCGTAAGCCGCCCTCCTCACAAAGGCTCCGCATGGATCAGCGCCTGGCATTGTATGAATTGGCTGCCCAGCACCAGTTGAACGCTACGGCTGCCCATAAACTGAGCCACCTAGCAGGTTTCAACCGGGAGCCCGCACAGTTGGCCTATTGGTTGCCACGCGGCGTGGCCGTGCTGGCGGCCGCTTTGGGCGGTTTTGGCGTCATGCTGTGGATAGCCGCCAACTGGGAGACATTGGGCCACTTCGGGCGGTTTGCGCTGTTGCAAATACTGTTCCTGGTGATGTGTATGGGCGCCCTGTTGAAACCAAGCGCGCGTATACCTTTGGGCTTGGTGGCGCTGCTCACCATTGGTGGACTGTTCGCCTATTTTGGCCAGACCTACCAGACTGGTGCCGATCCGTGGCAGTTGTTTGCCGTGTGGGCGGTGTTGGCCTTGCCGCTGGCTGTGAGCGTGCGCAGCGACGTGCTGTGGACTCCGTGGGCATTGATCGTCTCGACCGGCATCGCGCTGTGGGTCCATGCCCATACCTCTCATGATTGGCGTGTGGTTCCGCAAGACCTGGGCGTCTACGCCGCGGCTTGGGGCGCTGCGCTGGTGTTGACGCTGGCCTTGAGTCCGGTTTTCGCGCGCTGGAGTGGCAGCGGTCCGTGGGCCATGCGCACCGCTGTGACACTGGCTCTCACCATGATCACGACGACCGCATTGGGCGCCTTGTTTGCCCACGAGGTTGTGCTGCTGTATGGCCTGGGTCTGTGCCTGTTGGTGGTCGCCGCACTGGCCCTGGCCAGCCGTCAATTGTTTGACATTTTTGGGTTAAGTGCGGTGGGCCTCGCGCTCAATGTGCTGCTGATATTCGGGCTGGGC
>JANXVI010000194.1 GCA_025351745.1 Rhodoferax sp. | reverse complement strand
GGCTCCGGGCTCAGGCGCCGCTGCTCGGCCGCCTTGGCCCTGTGCTCCACGCTCTCCGGCGTTTCTGCGTACAAAGCCTGCGCAACCGGTGCAGAGCCGCGCTGGTCGCTGATGCCCATAACGACCACCGTACGCGGAATTTTGGCTTGCCAGATCGTCAGCGTGTCGCCCACGCGCACGTCGCGTGCGGGTTTGACGTCTTGCTTGTCGATTTGCGCATGGCCCCTGTTGACGGCTTCCGTCGCCAATGAGCGTGTTTTAAAAAAGCGTGCGGCCCAGAGCCACTTGTCGATTCGGGTTTTGTCCATCAGCATCAATCCATTTGGTAGCGCGCTTTTACGGGATGTTGTTGAGCGGTAGCGTTACACAAGCGTCCAAGCCTACAACTTCCGCACCCGCCCAGCGGTTGTTCAATTGGATAGCCCCGCCCAGGGCTTGGACAATCTCGCGCGCGATGGCCAAGCCCAAGCCCGTGCCCGACTTGGTGTTACCCGTGGCGAATGGCTGAAACAGGCGTTGGCGCATGTCTTCGCTGATGCCGCTGCCGGTGTCGGCAACCACCAGTAGCGCTTTGTCGCCCATGGGTTCTATGCGTACCGACAACTGGCCGCCCGAAGGCGTGTGGTGGATGGCGTTGTGCATCAGGTTGCGGGTCAACTCGCGCAGCATCCAGTCGTGGGCGCGCATGCTGCAGGGAAGGGCACTCAGTTCAAAATCAATGTCTTTTTCGGCGATCAGTGGTGACACATCCAATGCCACCGCGCGTACCACTTCGGCCCAATCGAGGGTGACAAAGTCTTGCATCTGCCGCACCTGCTCTACCTTGGCCAGCGACAGCATTTGGTTGGCCAGCGCAGTGGCGCGGTCTACGGTGATTTGAATTTCTTGCAGCGCCAACGGTGCAGCCACATCGCCCCGCAATGCGGATTGCACTTGTACCTTGAGTACTGCCAATGGCGTGCGCAACTGGTGGGCGGCATCGCGTACGAAGCGCTTTTGGTGGTCCAGCACGTGCTGCAGGCGCTGCATGACCTGGTTGGTGGCATCGGTCAGAGGCTGGATTTCTCGGGGAATGTCCGACGCCTGTAGCGGAGTGAGGTCGTCCTCGGCGCGCCCGCGCAGGCTTTCGCTCAGGCGGTGCACGGGGCGCGTAACGCGGTGCACCACCACCAGCACCACGGCGGTAATCACGCTGATTAAGATCATCTGGCGCAATAGCGTATCCAGCAAAATCTGGCGGGCCAGTGTGTGGCGCAGTTCTAACGTTTCGGCCACTTGCACGGTGGCCATGGCCTGGCCACGCGTGCTGGCCACCGGCTGCAGCAGCACGGCCACCCGCACCGCATCTCCCCGAAAAGTAGCGTCATAAAAATCGACCAGCGCCGCATACGGCCCTTGGTTGGGCAGCTTGCCGGTCCACAGCGGCAGGTCTTGCGCACCGTCTATCCATTGGCCGTGTACGTCAGACACGCGGTAGTTCATGCGGCTGCGGTTGTCGGCCTCAAAAGCCTCCAGCGCGGCGTACGGAATTTGCGCGCGGATAGTGGCCTGGTCCCCCACGCCGTCGACCTCCAGCAATTCGCCGATGGCTTTGGCTGAGGCCAGCAATGTGCGGTCGTAGGCAATGTTGACCGCATTCAAGGCTTGACGGTAGAGGCTGTAGGTGTCCAAGACGACAAACAACGCAATTGGTACCAAAATGCCCACCAACAAGTGGCGTCGCAGCGAGATGGGTGTCGTTTTTTTTGGGCGGGTCATCTCAAACAGAAGCCTTCAGCAAATACCCCAGGCCCCGCAGCGTCATCAGCGTCGCACCGGTCCCCAGCAGCTTTTTGCGCAACCGGTACACCACGACTTCAATGGCCTCGTATTGCACCTGCGCCTCACCGGGAAAGACGACTTCGAACAAGCGCTCTTTGGCCACCGCATGGCCCGGCCTGGCCATCAACGCACCCATCAATGCCAGCTCGCGCGGTGTCAGATCCAGCACCTGGTGCTGGTGGTACACAGCTCCATTGTCACGGTCATAACGCAATGCACCGACAGCTCCCCATTCGTCAATGACTTCGCGTCCGGCGGGCCCGGCGCGGCGACGGTGCAGGGCCCGCACACGGGCTTCTAGCTCATCCAGGTCAAACGGCTTCGGCAGGTAGTCGTCCGCGCCAGCATTGAGCCCCAGGATGCGGTCACCCACCGTGCCCCTTGCGGTCAGTATCAGCACGGGGGTGTGGAGTCCGGCTTTGCGCGCCTGCGCCAAGATGTCCAGCCCGTCTTTGCCCGGCAGACTCAGGTCCAGCAGCACCACATCGGGTTGCAGCGTGTTCCACGCGTCTAATGCCTGCGCGCCATCGCAGCACACATCTACGCGCATCGACGCACGCACCAGGCTGCGTTGCAGGGTCGTGCACAGGGCGATGTCATCCTCAATCAACAATAAGTGCATGGCGCTGGGAGCGGTTGGATGCGGGTTTCCCCCTAGGGTTTTGGACAGCGGTTTGACAGGCTGGCCACGCATCATAGGGTGGAAATCTACAACTTCAGGAGACCCTCTATGCGCCGCGACACCTTCCTCAAATCCCTGCTCGCCCTTACCGCTTCTGCCGGGCTACCGTTGACAGCGCATGCCGCTGCCAATATCAAAATGATGATTCCCGCCAACCCCGGCGGCGGGTGGGATGGCACGGGGCGCGCCTTTGGCAAGGCCATGCTGGATGCCAAGGTGGTCGACACCGTGCAATATGACAACAAGGGTGGCGCGGCCGGTGTCATCGGCCTGGCGCAGTTCGTCAATTCAAGCAAGGGCGACCCCAACGCTTTGATCGTCATGGGTGCCGTCATGCTGGGTGGCATCATCACCGGCAAGCCCCAGGTGTCGCTAGACAAAGCCACGCCCATTGCCCGTTTGACCAGCGAATACAACGTGTTCGTGGTGCCCGCCAATTCGCCGATCAAGACCATGAAAGAAGTGGTCGCAATGCTGCAAAAAGACCCTGGTAGCGTGAAGTGGGGCGGTGGCTCGCGCGGTACCACTGAACACATTTGTGCCTCTATGCTGGCATCCAAAGTGGGTGTGGACCCGAAGAAGGTCAACTATGTCGCCTTTCGCGGCGGCGGCGAGGCCACAGCGGCTATCTTGGGTGGCAATGTGACGGTGGGCGGTGGTGGGTACAGCGAGATGGCCGAGTACATCACCGCTGGCAAGATGCGCCCCATCGGCGTGACCTCCGAGAAGCGCCTACCCGGCATCAACGTGCCCACATTGAAAGAATTGGGCTACGACGTGGTGCTGGGCAATTGGCGCGGCCTGTATGGCGCACCGGGTCTGACCGCAGAGCAACGTGCGGCTTTGACCGAGCTCGTTGTGACCGCGAGCAAAACCAAATCCTGGACCGAATCCATGGAGAAAAATGGTTGGACACCCGCGCTGATGACCGGCAAGGCCTTTGATGATTTTGTGGATGCCGAATTTGCCAGCTTGCGCGGAACCATGCATTTGGCGGGGATGCTGTGACCGCGTCCCACGACACAGGGCAGCGCTACCAGACCATCGTCGGCGCTGGCGTGTGCCTCGTTGGCATTGGTATGGCCGTGGGCGCAGTGGGCATACCGTCCGAGGCCGGTTACTCGGGCGTTGGGCCCAATTTCTTGCCGTGGCTGGTGTCCTGTGCCCTGATGCTGTGCGGCGCCTTCTTGGTGTACGAGGCCCGCACGGGCGGCTTTCGCGACATGGAAGAAGGTGACGACCAAAAGCCCTACTGGCCCGGCTTTGTGTGGATGTCGGCCGGCCTGCTGCTAAACGCCGCTTTGATCACCACCATTGGTTTTGTCTTCAGTTGCGCGCTGTGTTTTGCCATGGCCACGCGAGGCTTGCGCAACGCACAAGGTCCGTCCACCGGTGGCCTGCGCACTTGGGTGGTCGATGCCGTGCTTGGCCTGCTGATTGCCGCGCCGGTTTACTGGATGTTTACTAAATTTCTGGCCATTAGCTTGCCTGGCCTGACACAAAGCGGGTGGATCTGATGGAAATCTGGAACCAACTATTACAGGGTTTTGCCACCGCCGGTACCCCGGTGAATTTGATGTGGGCCTTCGTAGGCTGTGCGCTGGGTACCGCTGTGGGTGTGCTGCCCGGCATTGGTCCGGCGACCGCCGTGGCCATGTTGCTGCCGATCACGGCCAAGGTGGATGCCACGGCGTCGATGATCTTTTTTGCCGGCATCTACTACGGTGCCATGTACGGTGGGTCCACCACCTCCATCCTGCTGAACACGCCCGGCGAAACCGCCAGCATGGTGACGGCGATGGAGGGCAACAAGATGGCCAAGAGCGGGCGCGCGGGTGCTGCGCTGGCCTCGGCCGCCATCGGTTCCTTCTTCGCCGGCACGGTGGCTACCGTGGTGGTGACGCTGTTTGCACCACTGGTGGCAGAGTTCGCTGTCAAGCTCGGGCCCCCTGAATACTTTTGCCTGATGCTGCTGGCCTTCACCACGGTGAGTGCGGTGCTGGGGCAAAGCACGGTGCGCGGGCTGACTGCTTTGTTCGTAGGCTTGGCCGCAGGCTTGATCGGCATGGACCAAATCACCGGCCAGGCGCGCTACGCGGGCAATGTGCCGGAGCTGTTAGATGGTGTGGAAATCGTATTGGTGGCGGTGGGCCTGTTCGCTGTGTCCGAGGCCTTGCACGCCGTGCTGTTTGAAGGCAAGGTGGTCGAGTCCGAGAACAAGATGAGCCGCGTCAGCATGACCCGTGCGGATTGGCGCCGCTCGATACCGGCGTGGATACGCGGAACCCTTATCGGCACGCCCTTTGGCTGCATTCCCGCAGGCGGCACCGAGATACCCACATTCTTGAGCTATGCAACCGAGAAGAAATTGGCCAAGGGCGAGAATCTGGCCGAGTTCGGTACCAAGGGCGCGATTGAAGGTGTGGCCGGCCCTGAGGCCGCCAACAATGCCACCGTCACTGCGGCGCTGATACCGCTGCTCACCTTGGGCATTCCCGTGTCCAACACTACCGCTATTTTGCTGGGTGCCTTTCAAAACTACGGCATCCAACCCGGGCCGCAGTTGTTTACTAGTTCATCGGCCTTGGTGTGGGCGTTGATCGCGTCGCTCTACATTGGCAATGTGATGCTGCTAGTGCTGAACCTGCCGCTGGTGGGGCTGTGGGTCAAGCTGCTGAAGGTGCCCAAGCCGCAGTTGTATGCCGGCATCTTGATCTTCGCCACAGTGGGTGCCTACGGTATGCGCCAAAGCGCGTTCGATTTGTTCCTGCTGTACGCTATTGGTGTGCTCGGGCTGGTGATGCGGCGCTTCAGCTTCCCTACCGCGCCGGTCGTGGTCGGCATGATCCTAGGCCCGCTGGCCGAGGCGCAGTTGCGCAATGCCATAGCTATCGGTGAGGGCAGCCCACTGATCTTCTTGCAGCGGCCCATGTCGCTAACGCTGTTGGTCATTGTGGTGATCGTCTTGCTGGCGCCACGGCTGTTGAAGGTATTCTCCAAGCGCTTCATACCTTCTATGGGCTAAAGTTACTTAAGCAAAATAGGCCGCTAGCCCTCGTGGAATATGCGCAATTCGCTATTAAATGCATAGCACATTGCCAGTGCGGCCCAGCATGCTGGCGCCCGCCAGTGGTTGGCAGGGGTAATATGCGGTGATGGAAAACCTGGACAGCCTGCCCCGCGACGCCCAGAGCATTCTGGAGCTGGCGGCGCGCTCCATGTTCGACCTGTTCGCCAATGCCAGCGAGGGCATGATGCTGGTGGATCGAGCGGCCCGCGTGGTCTGGATCAACGACCAGTACAAGCGGTTTTTACCGGCGTTGGGTTACGAGCGCGAAGAAGATTTTGTCGGCCACCCGGTCTCGCGCGTGGTGCAAAACACGCAGATGCACCAGGTGCTGGAGAGCGGCAAACCCATACTCATCGATCTGCTGTCCAACCGGGCGGGCACCTTTGTCGTCAGCCGCATCCCGTTGCGCGACGCAGCGGGCAATGTCATTGGCGCTTTAGGCATTGTGTTGTTTGACCATGCCGAGACCACGCTGCAGCCCTTGATCGAAAAATTTTCGTTGCTGCAGCGCGATCTGGACGACGCGCGTCGCGAGCTGGCCACACAGCGGCTGCGCCAGACCGGACAGCGCCAGTCCAAATATACGTTCGCAAGCTTCATAGGCCTCAGCGCCCCCGCGGTCGAGGTCAAACGCCAGGCCCGCAGGGCCGCGCAATCCTCCAGCCCAGTGTTGCTGCTCGGTGAGACGGGTACCGGCAAGGAGTTGCTGGCCCACGCCATCCATGCCGCGTCGGCACGCGCGGCCGGGCCGTTTATCAGCGTCAATATTGCGGCCGTGCCAGACACCTTGCTGGAGGCAGAATTCTTTGGCTTTGCGCCGGGCGCCTTTACCGGCGCTGATCGCAAGGGGCGCGAGGGCAAGTTTCGCTTGGCGGATGGCGGCACCTTGTTTCTGGATGAAATTGGTGACATGCCGCTGGCGCTGCAGTCCAAGCTTCTGCGCGCCCTGCAAGAGGGTGAGATCGAACCGCTGGGCTCGAACAAGCTCATTCCGTTTGACGCGCGGGTGATCGCGGCCACTTCGCGCGATCTGTCGCGCCTTGTGCGGGAAGGGGGTTTTAGGGAGGATTTATTTTACCGCCTCAACGTGCTGCCCATCCGCGTGCCGCCTTTGCGTGAGCGCCGCGAAGATATCGCCGCTTTGCTCGAAGCTTTGGGCGAAGACGTGGCGCTGCGCAATGGCATGCTGCCGCCCGAGCTGTCCGCCCAGGCGTTGGCACTGCTCGAGGCCCAGCCTTGGCGCGGCAATATCCGCGAATTGCGCAATGTGCTGGAGCAAGCGGCTATGCGCAGCGATTCGCAACGCATTGAGGTCGAGCAACTGGAGGCGGTGTTGCGCGAATCCGGTGTGCAGCACGTTGCGGTTGCCGCCGCGGTGGGGCAGGCGGGCCAGATTGCCAGCCAGGCAACATTCAACGCCCCGCCGCACGACGACAAGGCCGCGTTGCTGCGCCCCTTGTCGGAGCAGGTGGCCGAGCTGGAGCAGCGGGCCATTGCGGCCGCACTGGATGCCAACCGGGGGAACAAGGCAGCAGCGGCCAAGATGCTGGGTGTAGCACGGGCTACCCTCTATGCCCGTTTGGATAACGACTAATGTTTGTACATATCGTATAAATATTAGTCACAATAGAGTGTATTGAACTTAGACATTGATGGGTATTCCCAAAATGGGTGCGGAAAAAGCCTAATGAAATCAATACTATGGAGATTGGCACGCTTCATGCGCACCAATCTGGATTCGAATATAACAATTGGAGACAAAAAACATGTACCAACGTCGCTGGGCACTCACCGCCACGCTGATTGCCACGGGGTTTGCAGCTGCCATCGCAGGCACTGCAGCCTTTGCGCAGTCCAAAGAAATCAAGATCGCCCACATCTACAGCAAGACCGGCCCGCTGGAGGCCTACGGCAAACAAACAGCCGTGGGTTTCATGATGGGCCTGGATTACGCAACCGGCGGTTCCATGATGGTGGCAGGCAAGAAGCTGGTCGTCATTGAAAAGGACGACCAGGGCAAGCCAGACCAAGGCAAGTCGCTGCTGGCGGCTGCCTATGGCGATGACAAGGTAGACCTGGCCGTTGGACCCACGGCATCCCCCGTGGCGCTGGCCATGCTGCCCGTCGCTGAAGAGTACAAAAAAATATTGTTGGTAGAGCCCGCCGTGGCGGACAGCATCACCGGCGACAAGTGGAACAAATACATCTTCCGCACCGGCCGCAACAGCTCGCAAGACGCGATATCCAACGCCGTGGCGCTCGACAAAGCTGGTGTAACGATTGCAACCATGGCGCAGGATTCGGCCTTTGGCCGTGACGGCGTCAAGGCCTTCCGCGAAGCCATCAAAAAAGCCAAGTTGGTGCATGAGGAATACTTGCCCCCAGCGACCACCGACTTCACGGCAGGCGGCCAGCGCCTGATCGACAAGCTCAAGGACCAGCCAGGGCGCAAGGTCATCTTCATCATCTGGGCCGGCGGCAACCCGTTCAAGATTGCTGATATGGACTTGAAGCGCCATGGCATCGAAATCGCCACCGGTGGCAACATCCTGCCAGCCATGACAGCCTACAAGCAGTTTCCCGGTATGGAAGGCTCGGCCTACTATTACTTTGGCATCCCCAAAAACTCCGTAAACGAGGCCATGGTCGCCCGCCACTACAAGGAGTTCAAGTCACCGCCCGACTTCTTTACCGCCGGTGGCTTTTCGGCGGCCATGGCCGTAGTCACCGCGCTGACCAACAGCAAGGGTGATACCTCCGCCAACACGCTGATCAAGACCATGGAAGGCATGAGCTTTGACACCCCCAAAGGCAAGATGACCTTCCGCAAAGAAGACCACCAGGCCATGCAAAGCATGTACCACTTCAAGATCAAGGTAGACCCGGCCTTCGCCTGGGGTGTACCGGAGCTGGTGCGTGAGATCAAGGCCGAAGAGATGGACATCCCCATCCGCAACAAGCGCTAACTAGCGCCGTACGCTACCTGCGGGGCTCACGGTCCCGCCCTGCTACTCACTGCTATCAATTTAACCCCCGGAAACACGGGGGTCAGGGATTCCTTTCGCCCAAAAAAGACCAGGAGACAAATCAAATGAAGCGTTTTTCCGTTGTTTTTCGCCTATCGGCCTGCGCACTCGCGCTGGCCAGCACTGCGGCCATGGCGGCCGTCAATCTGCCACAACTCAATATCGATAAGACCCAGACTTCGGTGTCGGGCTTGTCGTCTGGCGGCTTCATGGCCGTGCAATTGCATGTGGGCTATTCAGCGACCTTTGCAAAAGGCGCGGGCATCGTGGCCGGCGGACCCTTCTACTGTGCCGAAGGCTCCATCACCAACGCCACCGGGCGCTGTATGGCAAGCCCTTCTGGCATACCGACCAGCACCCTGGTCAGCACCACCAATAGCTGGGCCAGTGCCGGCAGCATTGACCCCGTGGCCAATTTGCAAAACTCCAAGGTGTACATGTTCTCGGGCTCGATTGACAGCACGGTCAAGCAGGGCGTCATGGATGCGCTCAAGACCTACTACAGCAGCTTTGTGCCGACTGCCAACGTGGTCTACAAAAAGGACATTGCCGCCGAGCACGCGATGATTACGGACGACTACGGCAGCAGTTGCTCCACTAAAGGCTCGCCCTACATCAACAACTGTAATTTCGACCTGGCCGGTGCCATGCTGTCGCATATCTACGGCACGCTGAATGCCCGCAACAACGGCACACTGCCCGCAGGCAATTTTGTGGAGTTCAACCAAAGCCAGTTCATCACCAACCATGGCATGGCGCCCACCGGCTGGGCCTACATACCACAGGCCTGCACATCGGGTTCGCAGTGTCGCCTGCATGTGGTGCTGCATGGCTGCCAGCAAAACGTGACCCTGGTGCAGCAGCAGTATGTGCGCAATACGGGCTACAACCGCTGGGCTGATACCAATAACATGGTCATGCTGTACCCACAAACCAGCACCGCGGCCACGAACAGTTGCTGGGACTGGTGGGGTTATGACAGCGCTAATTACTCCAAAAAATCTGGCCCGCAAATGGCGGCCATCAAGGCCATGGTGGACCAGGTGTCTGCCGGTGCAGTGACGCCCCCGCCTCCGCCACCCGCCAGCTTGCCCGCCCCCACCAATGTGAGCGTGTCCAACGCCACGGCCAGTGCCATGATGATCAACTGGAGCGCCGTATCCGGTGCGGCCAGCTACAACATCTACCGCAACGGCAACAAGACCAATGCCCTGCCGGTGACAGCCTTGAACTTCACCGACTCCGGCCTTGCCGCGGCGACGACGTATAGCTGGACGGTCAAGGCAGCAGATGCCAATGGTGCCGAGGGTGCTGCATCCACTTCGGTCAACGGTACAACGACCGGCACCCCACCGCCGCCCGCCGCCACCTGCTACACCGCTTCCAACTACTCCCACACCATGGCGGGGCGCGCGTATGCGCTGTATGGCTACACCTACGCCAATGGGTCCAATCAATTCATGGGCTTGTGGAACATCTATGCCACGACTACCCTCAAAATGACTGGCACCAACTATTACGTCATTGGCACCTGCCCCTGACATGGATCACGACCGCTGATTGATTGAACCGGAGATAACGAGATTGTTAGTTACCAAAGACCTGACCGTGCGCTTTGGCGGCCATGTGGCGGTGAATGGGGTGAGCTGCACCTTCAAACCCGGCACGCTGACCGCCATCGTCGGCCCCAATGGCGCGGGCAAGACCACGTTCTTTAATCTCATCTCCGGTCAGATCAAGGCCACCAGTGGCGAGGTGCAACTCAATGGCAATAGCCTGGCTGGCCTGAGCCCCTCGGCCCGCACCCGTGCGGGACTGGGGCGGGCCTTCCAGTTGACCAATCTGTTTCCCAATCTCTCGGTGCTGGAAAACGTGCGCCTGGCCGTGCAGGCGGCACGATCCGGTGCCCATCTGCGCGGGCTCAATCTGTGGAGCGTGTGGAGCGACCACAAGGCGCTGACGCAACTGGCAGAAGAAGTGCTGGACGCGGTGGCCATGAACGACAAACAAGCCACGCCGGTGGCGAGCCTGCCGCATGGTGACCAGCGCAAGCTGGAGGTGGCGTTGCTGATGGCGCTGGATCCCGATGTATTCATGTTCGATGAGCCCACGGCCGGCATGTCGGCCGACGAGGCGCCCGTCATCCTCAACCTGATCTGCAAGCTCAAGGACGACAAGCGCAAGACCATCCTGCTGGTGGAGCACAAAATGGACGTGGTGCGCAAGCTGGCCGACCGCATCATCGTGCTGCACAACGGCACGCTGGTGGCCGATGGTGACCCGGCCACGGTGATTGCTTTGCCTGTGGTTCAAGAAGCATATCTAGGGGTCGCGCCCAAGGCCAAAGTGGAGGAGGGCGTATGAGCCAGCCCACCCACACCAACGCATTGCTCACCCTCACTGGCGTGCACACCCACATCGGCGCGTACCACATCCTGCACGGCGTGGACCTGGTCGTGCCGCGCGGACAACTCACGATGCTGCTGGGTCGCAATGGCGCTGGCAAGACCACTACGCTGCGCACCATCATGGGCCTGTGGCATGCATCGCAAGGCAAGGTCGTGTTTGATGGAAAGGACATTACCGCAGCCGAGACGCCCCATATTGCCTGTCGCGACATTGCCTACGTACCTGAGAATATGGGGATATTTTCCGACCTCACGGTCAAAGAAAACATGCTGCTGGCGGCCAGGAGCGCCAAGCGCGCACAGCATATGGACCGCAAACGGCTGGAGTGGATTTTTCTGCTGTTCCCCGCAGTTGAAAAATTTTGGGACCATCCTGCGGGCAAGCTCTCGGGTGGCCAAAAGCAAATGCTGGCCGTGGCCCGTGCCATCGTGGAACCACGCGAGCTGCTGATCGTGGACGAGCCCAGCAAAGGCCTGGCACCGGCCATCATCAACAACATGATTGACGCCTTCGCGCAGCTCAAGCAAACCGGCACCACCATTTTGCTGGTCGAGCAAAACATCAGCTTCGCCAAGCGTCTGGGCGACCATGTCGCAGTGATGGACAACGGCAAGGTCGTGCATGCCGGCACCATGCAAGCGCTGGCCGAGAACGAAGACATGCAACACGCTTTGCTGGGGCTGGCGATATGAAGACTTTAAATTTCGATTGGAAGCCTCTGGTGCTGGTGCCGCTGCTGGCGCTGTTAGTGCTGCCCTTCATCGGCTCACCCTCCACCTGGCTCACATTGACGGTGGCGGGCCTTGCCATGGGCATGATTATTTTCATCATCGCCTCAGGCCTGACCCTGGTGTTTGGCCTCATGGACGTGCTCAACTTTGGCCACGGGGTCTTCATCGCACTCGGTGCCTTTCTGGCCACCACGGTCATGGGCCTGATGGGCGACTGGACGGGATCGGACCAACTGTGGCGCAACCTGGTGGCCGTGTTCCCGGCCATGCTGGTGGCGATGGCGGTAGCTGGTGCGCTGGGCCTGGCGTTTGAGCGTTTCATCGTGCGGCCGGTCTATGGCCAGCACTTGAAGCAAATTTTGATCACCATGGGCGGCATGATCATTGGTGAAGAACTCATCAAGGTGATCTGGGGCCCAGCGCAGATTGCACTGCCGCTGCCCGAGGGCATGCGTGGCTCGGTGCTGCTGGGTGATGCCGCTATTGAGAAGTACCGCCTGATGGCCGTGGTCGTGGGTCTGGCCGTGTTTGCGCTGCTGGCCTGGGTGCTGGGCCGTACCAAGATTGGTCTGCTGATACGTGCCGGTGTGCAAGACCGTGAGATGGTTGAGTCTCTGGGCTACCGCATCAAGCGCTTGTTCATTGGCGTGTTTGCCGTGGGCAGCGCGTTGGCAGGCTTGGGTGGGGTGATGTGGGGCCTGTACCAGCAAACGGTCACTCCGCAGATGGGCGCGCAGGTCAACGTGTTGATCTTCATCGTCATCATCATCGGTGGCCTGGGGTCTACCGGGGGTGCCTTGATCGGTGCACTGCTGGTGGGGCTGATGGCCAACTACACGGGTTTTCTCGCACCCAAGGTCGCGCTGTTTTCCAACATTGCATTGATGGTGGCGGTATTGCTCTGGCGTCCCCAAGGCATCTACCCAATCACGAACCGCTAGGGGCGTACACCAATGCTGCAACGATTCCTATCCCGTGATTTGCCCCGCAGTCGCTGGCTGGCTGGCCTGCTGGTAGTGCTGGTGCTGGCACTGGCGCTCACACCGTTTATCTTCCCCGGCGTCAAGGCGCTTAATGTAGCGGCCAAGATTCTGGTCTTCATCGTGCTCGTCGCGAGTTTTGACTTGCTGTTGGGCTACACCGGTATCGTCAGTTTTGCCCACACCATGTTCTTTGGCATTGGCGCCTATGGCATTGCAGTGGCCACCACACGGCTGGGCCCCACATGGGAGGCATTGGCCCTAGGGTTGACGGGTGCCTTGGGGGTGTCGTTCGTGCTGGCGTTGTTGGTGGGGCTCTTTTCGCTGCGGGTGCGGGCCATCTTCTTTGCAATGATTACGCTGGCAGTGGCGTCGGCCTTCTTGACTCTTGCATCGCAGCTGCACGAAATCACCGGTGGCGAAGATGGTCTGTCGTTCAAGGTTCCAGAGATATTGACGCCCAGTTACGAGTTCAGCGACCAGCCGTTTTTGGGCGTGTCGCTGGATGGCCGCCTGCTGTGCTACTACCTGCTGTTTGTGACGGCCGTCGTATTGTTTGTGGCCCTTCTGCGCATTGTCAATTCGCCGTTTGGCCGCGTGCTGCAAGCCATTCGCGAGAACGAGTTCCGTGCCGAAGCCATTGGCTACCGCGTAGTGGTGTACCGCACCACATCGGCCATTTTGTCGGCGCTGTTCGCGTGCATGGCAGGTGCCATGTTGGCGCTCTGGCTGCGCTACAACGGGCCGGACACGTCGCTGTCGTTCGAGATCATGATGGACGTTCTGCTCATCGTCGTTATCGGTGGCATGGGCACCATGTATGGCGCCGTCATCGGAGCCACCTTGTTCTTGGTCGCGCAAAGCTATCTCCAAGACCTGTTGCGCCTGGGTAGCGACGCTACGGCTGCATGGCCATGGCTGTCCGCCTTGTTATCACCCGACCGCTGGCTCCTGTGGCTTGGCGTGTTGTTTGTTCTTTCGGTTTATTACTTCCCGTCCGGCGTGGTGGGGAGACTGCGTGCGCGCAGTGCACTGCATTGACCACGCCACCCCTCGCAAATCCACACATCCATCAGGAGACAAAAACATGCACCCAACATTTGAAATGCGGGCCCTGTCGCTCGCGGCGGCAACGCTTGCCATGGCAGGGGCCACGGTCCTAACGGGCTGTGGTGGTTCAGCGGCGGCTCCCGAGGTCAATACCTTGCCCGCGGGCGTTACCGACCTGGGTGCCAAAGCCTACCGCGCCACTGCCACCGGCGCAGCCAGCACGGCAGCTGGGCAAGATTTACTCACAGCCGGTTTGGGTAAAAGCGGATTGGTCAGCACGGCGCTGCCAACGTTGACGGCATATGCCGACCCTGCCAATCCCACCGCAGACGAGCTAAGGCGCAACGCCATCCAGTCCAACTACCGCGGTCTGGTGGACAACACGGCCAATGGCGGCTTCGGCGTGCTGTATGGCCCCAACATTGATCTGGGGGGCAAAGACACACGCGGTGAAGGCCTGGTGCCAGGTCTGGAATATGTGGGTGTGCTTGACGATGGCAGTGGCCGCAAGCGTGTCACCATGGCCGTACAGGTTCCGGACAGCTTTGACACCAGCGCACCTTGCGTGGTGGTTGGCCCCTCATCCGGCTCGCGCGGGGTGTACGGTGCCATTGGCTCCGCCGCAGATTGGGGTCTCAAGCGTGGATGCGCCGTGGCCTTGACCGACGCTGGCAAAGGTATGGGTCTGTACGATCTGGGCGATGACACGGTGCACCGCTTCGACGGCACCCGTGCCACCCGCACAGTAGCAGGCACACTGTCCAATTTTGCCGCCAACATCACAGATGCGGTTCGCACGGCCTACAACGCTGCGTACCCGAACCGTGTTGCGCTCAAGCAAGTCCATTCGCAAATCAACCCCGAGAAAGACTGGGGTACCGACACGCTCAGCGCCGCCGCCTACGCCCTGTATGTACTCAACCAACAATATGCGCCCGTGGCGGCTGGCAGCACCACTGGCAAGGCCCTGCGCTTTACGGCGGCCAACACCCTTGTCATTGCAGCATCGGTGTCCAACGGTGGTGCAGCGGTGCTCCGCGCCGCGGAACAAGATACGACAGGCCTGATCGACGGCGTGGTGGCGGGTGAGCCCAGCGCACAGCCGTCGAGCACGACAGGCTATGGCGTGCAGGTGGGCGGCATACCGGTTGCGGCCTATGGCAAGTCGCTGATGGACTATTTCACCATCGCCAACCTGTATCAACCCTGCGCCGCGCTGGCAACGACCGCCGCATTGACGGAAGTGTCGATCTATAACTACATTGGCCTGACCGGTCAGACCACCACAGCCACCAATCGATGCACCCAATTGGCCGCCAAGGGACTGGTGACCGGCGCCACCACGGCCGAGCAGGCTACGGCTGCCTTGGCCAAGCTGCGAGCCGCCGGTTGGACCAGCGACAACGACACCATGCACAACGCCCACTACGCCCTGGGCAATGCCGTGATCATCTCCATGATGTACACCAATGCCTATGGTCGTGCCTCTGTCGTCGACAACCTCTGCGGCATGAGCGCCGCAGCGGTCGTGGCCGGTGCACCTGCAGCAATGTCTGTCAATGCCAAGGCGGCGAGCTTTGCGACGGGTAACGGCACGGTCAATGGCACGCCCGCGACGGTGATATACAACGACTCGGTCGGTGGCGCCAAGGCCTGGAACCTGGGCGTGTCGCCCAGCAGCGGTGTGGCCGATTTTTCGCTGGACGCGGCGCTGTGCCAGCGTGCCTTGTTCACCGGTGCCGACACGGTGACCGGCACCGCATTGACAACAACTTCCGTGCCCACCAAGGCGCAAAGCGATGCGGTACGCGCCGGTGTGGCCGAGGTCCTGCTCAATGGCAATCTGCGTGGCAAACCCACGCTGATGCTGGCGGGACGCAGCGATGCGTTGCTGCCGATCAACCATTCCGAGCGCGCATACGCTGCCTACAACCGGTTGGTGGAAGGCACTGCCAGCAAGCTGAGCTACATCGAGGTCACCAATGCGCAACACTTTGACAGCTTCAACGCGTTTTCAGGGTTTGACACACGCTTCGTTCCCTTGCACGGCTACTTTGTGCAGGCGATGAATGCGATGTATGCCAACCTCAAGAGTGGCACCGCGCTACCACCCAGTCAGGTGGTGCGCACCACCGTACGGGGCGGCACACCCGGAGCGGCACCTGCCATCACTGCGGCCAATGTGCCGGTCATAAGCGCAGCCCCTGTTGCGGGTGACGTGATCGGTTTCAGCGGCACGTCCATCAACCTGCCCAACTAAACCACAAACAGAAAGAAGGCCCAACCATGCCTACCCGTATTGCCTTCATCCGACAGGCTCAGCACACGCTGGCAGTGCTGGCGCTAGGCGCCAGCAGCCTGGCGTGTGCGGCCCCTACTGCCCCTGTGGCAGATGTCACCGTGGTCCAGATCGCACCCTTGACCGGTGTGCTGGCCAGCACCGGCCAGCAAATGGTGCTGGGTGGAAAAATCTATTTTGATTGGGTCAACGCCCAGGGTGGGGTCCATGGTGCCATGGTCAAGCACACCGTCTTGGACGACGGCTACAAGGTGGACGAAACGGTGCGGCTGACCCGCGAGGCCCTGGGCAACCCCGAAGTCATCGCCTTGTTT
Organism: Rhodoferax sp.; assembly: GCA_025351745.1. Taxonomy (GTDB): domain Bacteria; phylum Pseudomonadota; class Gammaproteobacteria; order Burkholderiales; family Burkholderiaceae_C; genus Allorhodoferax. The sequence goes on along the minus strand of JANXVI010000194.1, from coordinate 4,677 downwards.
GGCTTTGCGGGCACGGCCAATGTCAGCAAGCTGCTGACCGATGGTGTGCTCGATGAGGGCGGGGCACCCTTGGTTGCGCCCTATACGGGTGGCGAGGCGCTGCGCAGTCCGTTCAACCCGTATATCTTCCATGTGCGGGCAGGTTATGTAGACGAAACCGAGCACATGGTGCACCAAACTACCACGCTGGGCATGACCCGTATCGCGGTCATGTACCAGAACGATGCCTTTGGCAAGGCAGGACTCGCGGGCGTAGAAGCCGCTCTGGCCAAACGCAACATGAAGATGCTGGTGGCGGCCTCTTATGAGCGCAATACCGATGACGTGCAGGACGCGGTACAAAAAATCAAGGCCGCAGAACCCCAGGCCACCATCATGATCTCGGTTAACCGCTCCACCGCCGCTTTTGCCAAACAATACCGGGCAATAGGCGGTGGTGGGCAGTTGTACAACATCTCGGTCGTAGACCCGGCTGAGCTGGTGAAGCTGGCCGGGGCGAAAGCGGTACATGGTTTGGGCATTTCACAGGTCGTTCCCTTTCCGTTTGGTGCCAACAAGCCCGCCGTGCGTGAATACCAGACACTGATGAAGAAGTATGGCGGCGGGCAGGCCCTCAGTTACACCAGCTTTGAAGAGTTTTTGGGTGCCAAGGTGCTGGTAGAGGGCCTGCGCCGTGCCGGCCCCGCGCCAACCCGAGCCAAATTGGTCAAAGCGCTGGAGACGATCGACAACTTTGACCTGGGCGGTACCCGTGTGGGCTATTCCCCCACCAACCGCATCGGTTCACGCTTCGTCGAAGTGACCGTGATCGGTGCATCGGGCAAATTGTTGCGATGAAAACGTTAGAGCCCATGGCTAGAAAGCCCCCTTCCCATGACCTTCAGCTCCCACTTCATCACCTGCGCTGGCCGGGAGATTCACTACACGGAATGGGGGGCGGCTCAGGCGCCGGTGGTGGTGGCCTGGCATGGCCTGGCGCGAACGAGTCGCGATATGGACGAACTGGCCGCCCATCTCAGCCCGCGCTACCGCGTGATCTGCCCCGACACGATAGGGCGCGGCCAGAGCCAGTGGAGCCCGCGTCCTGAGCAGGAATACTGCCTGGCGTTTTATGCGCGCATCGCTACCGATCTTTTTGACCAGTTGGGCATTGCGCGCGCGCATTGGGTGGGTACGTCCATGGGCGGCGCCATCGGCACGGTGTGCGCAGCGGGCTTGCTGCAAGCGTCGATGTCACCGCGTATCGTAAGCCTGACGCTGAACGACAACGCACCCGAGCTGGCGGCACCGGCTATTGAACGCATACGCGCCTATGCTGGCGGTCCTCCGGCGTTCGACACGGTGCTGGAGCTGGAGGCGTTTTTTCGCCAGGTGTACCAACCCTATGGCTGGCTCAGCGACGCACAGTGGCGCCGTTTGACCGAGACATCCACCCGCCGCCTGCCGGATGGCCGTGTCACCCCGCATTACGACCCGGCCATGGTGCAGCAGTTCACCAGTCATCCAGACGACTACCGCATCTGGGAACACTACGACGCGTTGACCATTCCGGTACTGAGCCTGCGCGGTGTTGAATCGGATTTGGTCTTGCGCGAAACCATCGAAGCCATGCGCCATCGCGGCCCCGGCGCTGCCGGGCGATTGCAAGTGGTAGAGGTGCCAGGCTGCGGACACGCGCCCGCATTGAATGTGCCAGAACAACTCGATTGCGTGACGGCGTTTATAGACGCTGTTGAGAATTTTAAAACCCCAATATAGGTATTTATTTGGTATGTTATGGTAAAATGTGGCTCTAGCCCTCGTAGATGCTGGATAGTTAGCTATGGAATATGTAGCGTTTGCAGTGACTCGCCACAAGGCGTTGCCTCCAGCCGCGCCGCCAGTGCCTCTAACGCAGCGCCCACCTCGTGTTCGATCTTCAGCGTCATCACGGCATCTGCCCGGGTGCAGCCCATGTTGACAACCGCGACCGGCTTGCCAGCGGCAACCGCCTCCTCCACAAACCGATAGCCCGAATACACCATCAGCGACGAGCCCGCCACCAGCATGGCATCGGCCTGCGCCAGCGCGGCGCGCACCGCAGCTACACGCTCACGGGGCACGCCCTCGCCGAAGAACACGACATCAGGTTTCAGTATGCCGTCGCATTGCGTACACGCCGGCACGTCAAATGGTGCAAAGTCTTGCGCGTTTACATCTGCGTCGCCATCTGGCGCACTGCGCGCGTCCAGCGTGAGCCACTGCGGGTTGCGGGCCACCAGTTCGTCCTGGAGTGCCTGGCGTGGCGAGCGTGCGCCGCACCCCAGGCAACACACGGTGTCGATACGGCCATGCAAATCCACCACCTGGGCGCTGCCTGCAGCGTTGTGCAAGCCGTCGACGTTCTGCGTTACCAGCATCTGGATACGGCCCGCGCGCTCCATCCGTGCCAGCGCACGATGCGCCGTGGTCGGGCGCGCCGCAGCCATCGTGCGCCAACCCAGCATGCTGCGCGCCCAGTAGCGCTTGCGCGCCAGCGCATCGCCGACAAACAGCTGAAACCGCATCGGCTCGCTGCGCTTCCACGCGCCATTGGCATCGCGGTAGTCCGGTATGCCCGCCTCGGTGCTGCAGCCAGCGCCAGTTAGCACCAAAAGCCTGGGGTGCTGCGTGGCGAAGTTTGCGAGGGGGGCGAGGGGGTCCATGTTGGCATTTTGGAGGTGGCAGCCCGTTCTAGAAGCGGGACTAGGTGCTCAATGTAGTGGATGGCGGACTACTGCTTGCGGCACGCTGCCGACAATGATTATCCGGGTTTCCATGGTCCGTAAACGACCCCTATGCACAGGTTGCAACTATGTGTAGTTTGCCGCTTAGGCGGGAGCCTCGTCGACGGACGAGAAAGCAGGATGCCCGGCGCCGCTACACATAGTTTCGTTCTCCTACCGTCGATGCCCATGGATGCACTGGACCTCAAGACCAGTCGCCGGTAGCTGGGCCGTTCCCCGTAACCAGGGCAGTTATGCGGACGACCCGTTTCAACATCGGTTCAGCCGGGAAGTGGCCGGGAACCTTGCCTCAGCTTGTGGCGCGGAAACTATGCGGAGTTCTGCGGGCGTCCTGCAACCAAGGACGCTACCAAACTTGCCATAGTTGAGATCTGTGCATAGGGGTCGCTATGCAGAGCTCTACATAGCGACCCAAAGCCGAAGTAGGCCAGCATGAATTCGGCGCCACAAAGCCGACATTGGAAATCCAAGTGCAATCAGCTTGCCGGAGTTCTCCCTTGATCGGCTTTAGGCTATTTATCAGTCTGACCAACCGAATTGCAGTAGCCAATGGCGCCCTGCGTTTGAAAACGCAAAACCCTCCCAACCTTCAAACGGTAGCATTGCGCCAGTGAAATCAACTTTGTACGCTTTCGCATCGCCGACAAGTTTTTCTAGAAGCTTCATAAACCCCGCGACGGTATTCGTTCTCGCGTACTCAAATTCGATAGTGGGTGAGTGTTGCTGCCCAAAGAACCAGTGCGAAGTGGAAGCTCGCAAATCTTGCTTCCAATCATCTGTGATCTCTATCAAATCCACTGAAAACTCTGGGCGAATAAATGTCTTACCCATCTTTGCGGCTACGGCCTCTCGTTGTTCGTACTGACGCGATACGTAAGTACGCAAGGCGAGTCTAAGGTCTTCAGCGGGAAAGAGTTCGTCAAGCAAATATGAGGTCGCATGGTCCGGTCCGTCATTCAAGCTGGAAAGTGCATCGAGATAGGCTTCACAGGCGTTGCTCATTTCTTCATCTCCAGGCAAAGGGCGGGCTGTCGGAAATATAACGGACGACGGGTACGGAATCAGCTTCAAGTTCTCAGAACAATTCAACATGACTATTGGACGATTAGGAAGTTCACTGAGTAAGCACCCATCTTAGGATTGATCGACTTCTACGATTAAAACTAGTCACCTCTAGGAGTAAGTTTCCGCGCTTCTGCAGCCTACTACTTGGTGCCCGAATGCGGTCATCCATAACCGTCCGCAACTGGCCCGAACCTGCAAAAGGATTCCCGATGGAACTGCAATTGCCTAGGGTTTCGAAACCCATCGGTTTCCAGTTTGTCTCAATATGGCAATTCCCAGAATAGTTCCCACTGGAATTCCAAAGAGCAGAATGACGCCGAGGATTTTGGATAGTACACGGCCATTGTTGTTGCCCTGGTAAGCCCAAACCGCTGCTATGCCATGTGGAACAACAACAAACAACAACACATCCTTCAAGAAATACAGGGGTAGAAACAGTCTCAGGGTTAAGGCTATCCATATCACTCCATAGAGAGCGAATAGAGCGAGGTGGATTGCTACCAAAGTTTTGTTTTTTTGCGTTCATCATCAAATTCTGCCATCTTGGCTACCCGCTAAGCCCCCGCCACCCAGATTCTGGAATAGGCCTCGGCAGATGTAGTGCCCGTAAGCAGTCATTTGACAAAGACCGCACATGGCCCAACCCGGCCGTCGGATCGTGACTCCCGGTGGTAATTTATCTCATCCTTATAGGATACTTGCGGATCCAATCCGACCTATGCTGAATTTTTTCCAGGTGCTTTTTTCATGATCGGTAGCAATAGATTTTTCTCACCTCGCAACTCCGCGGGTCTTGGAGGGACCCCAGTCCTTGTGTTGGCTACGCTTCTGCAGGGCGTCCTTTCAT
>JANXVI010000181.1 GCA_025351745.1 Rhodoferax sp. | reverse complement strand
GGGCTCGGGGTTGTTCCAGACGCTTTGCGGGTGAATACCGACCTCGGCACCGGTGCCCACCGCACTGAGGGGCTGGCTTTTGGTAAAAATTTCTGCGTCGGGGCCAATGCCGACTTCAAGGTATTGCGACCACACGCCCTGTGCGATCAGAACCTCCTTGAGCCGGGCGGCCTCAGATGAGCCGGGCTGGATGCTGCTCAGGTTGTCGCCAATCACCTTGACCACGGCGGCACGTACGGTTTCAGCCTTGCTGGCATCGCCGCGCGCCTGCTCCTCAATCACCCGCTCCAGCATCGAGGCTACAAAAGTCACCCCGGCGGCTTTGATGGCCTGCAAATCGCAAGGTGCCAGCAACCACGGCAATTGCGGGTCACGCGCGTTTGAATTGGCCAGCACCTCTGCCGTGCCCGCCAGACGGGGCAGCGATGGTGCGGCCTGGCGTACAAGCCGGGCGACATCCGGCAACTCCAGCAACTGGCTGCTGGTGGGTGCCACACTGGACAGGTCAAACACGCTTGTAGCGTCTATGAGCACCAGCACGGGACCGGTACCGTCGACCCACACACGGCCGATCAGCAGAGCGTCAGGGGCATCAAGCGGCAAGGCGGTGGAAAGGCTCAGGTAGTGTTTCATCATTCAGGGCTGGTGCCGCAGGTGTAAAGCGCACCATATTACAGCCACCCGAACCGTCGGCGGCGACCTCAACCGTCAACCGGTCTGCCAGGTGTCTTGCGCTGCCAGACCTTGCGGCTGCACCAGGCGCGCTTTGGCAGCAGCATCGCCCATCAAATACGCCCGCCACCAGTCGGTGGTGATGCTGGCCACCAGCGCATGGTGCTGTGCCTGCAGGCGTTCAGTCACCGCCTCGCGCGGCAAGATACCGGCGGCGCGGCCCGTCTGGCCACCAAAGGTCATGTGGTCAGCGTCCTTGAGCACCAGTTGCGCCTTGCTACCCGCAGGCAGCGCAGCAAACACGCCAGCACGTTTGTCGGGTGTGGCTCCGGTGCCGAGCACGTCGTCGTCGCGTGTCCCCGTGACGCACAAGGTTGGCCGCACGATGCCTGCAAACGCCTTTTGCGCGTCCCCTGAAGCGGGCAAGGTGGGCGAAAAAGCGATCAGCGCGGCAATCCGTGGCTCCCGAATACCGCCAAAACCAGGGTAGGACTGGCCACCCACACCCAGCGTGGTGTGTGCGCCAAACGAATGCCCACTCACACCCACAGCGTCAGGGCGAACCGTGGACCATCGTTTGTCTGTGCCACTTGCAGTATTGCCCTGGCGACGCGCGAGCTCATCGAGCGCAAACACGACATCCTGCAGCCGTGCGAGCAACTGTTTGGCATTGCCCAGACGGCCCAGCGCCGCACGGTCTGAAAAACTGCTGGCCACCTGCCGCGCCGCGTCCAGGTCACTGCCCGCGTGCTGCAGGTGCACCACCACAAACCCCGCAGCAGCCCAGGCTAGGCCCCACACCTCGCCACCGGCGCGCGTGCCGCCCAGCCCGTGCGAGAACAACACCACAGGCCGCCCGCCAGCAGGCACGGGCAAGGCATCGGATGGCCAGCGAATACGCACTGGCACCTCGCGCTGGCGCCTGCTGTCGAGCCAGATGTCGTCAACCGGGGCGATGGTTTGCGCATACGCCCAGGGGCCGGACACGGCCCCCAGTGACAGGGCCAGGCCAGATACCACGGCGCGGCGGCGATTGGGGTGCGGGAGGTTGGGGTACATGGCCAGATTTTGTGGCGCTTTTGTCAAGCGCTGTTAAAGCCACGATAAATTTTTACCGTCGCATACCCGGTCAGGACAATCTTCCATGCTATTTATTTAATAGCTAATAGCCCCCGTATTTGCTGCCGCAGAGGCTTTTTTTAGCATCAAAAATAGGCCCTGTCTGCAGAGGTATAAACTGCTTTCCTCCGGACATCAATCAAGCCAGGCGCATTTGGACGCTACAACACCAAGGAAACTTAAACATGGGCGCGCAGTGGAAAGCAAAAGGCAAGGATCTGGCCGCAAATGCCAAGGGGCGGGTATTCGGGAAATTGGCCAAAGACATCATGATCGCGGCACGCAGCGGGGCCGACCCGGCGTCCAACGCGCGCCTGCGTCTGGTGGTCGAGCAGGCACGCAAGGTCTCGATGCCCAAGGAAACGCTTGACCGCGCGATTAAAAAAGGGGCTGGCCTGACCGGCGAAGCCGTGCATTTTGAGCACGTGATTTATGAAGGTTTTGCGCCGCACCGCGTCCCCCTCATGGTCGAATGCCTGACCGACAACCTGAACCGCGCCGCCTCTGAAATACGCGTGCTGTTTCGCAAAGGGCAGCTGGGCACCTCGGGCTCGGTGGCCTGGGATTTTGACCATGTAGGCATGATCGAAGCGGAGCCCGC
>JANXVI010000179.1 GCA_025351745.1 Rhodoferax sp. | reverse complement strand
GGCCGTGCGATGACGCTGGAATCCACCGACGGTTTCGTGCGCGTCGTCGCCCGGCGCGACAACCACCGCATCGTAGGCTGGCAAGCGGTGGGGGCGGGCGTGTCTGAGCTCTCAACGGCCTTCTCGCATTCACTGGAGATGGGCGCGACGCTGGAAGATGTGGCGGGCACGATCCACGCCCACCCAACGCTGGGTGAGGCCGTGCAAGAGGCGGCGCTGCGGGCGCTGGGGCATGCGTTGCATATCTAGCGCCTGCGGTCAGGGCAGTTGGCTTGCCAGCTGCCCTGTTGATGCCACTACGGGCTCTTTGATGGCGCGTCTGGCAATAGTGAATGGCAAAACTTGCATCCAGCCCTCGTGCAATAGGCGTTAACAACAGCCCCGGGGCTTTGAGTCTGGACAAGGCGGCCCTGCACATTGGCGCAGTGACTTTGGCAAAACCCCAAGTCCGCATCCACCGCTTTGGCTCCAGCCTGAACGCTCATGTGCACTTCCATGTATGCGCAGTCGATGGGGTGTTTGAGGAAGTGCCGGTGGCGGTGGAGGGTGAGGCCGATGCCCAATCCTCACCGCCGTGCATCGTCTTCCACCCGGCCCGTGCTATCGATGAGACCGCCGTGGCCCGAATGCAGGCAACCCTGCAAAAACGCATCCTGCGCGCCTTCGTGAGCCGGGGCCTGCTGGAGTGTTGTGACGCCAAAGACATGCTGACCTACCAGCGCAGCGAGCCTGGCTCTGACAAGCGTGGCGCCAAGGTCGACGAACTGCACCTCACACTGCTGGAGCTGATCGATCGCATTGAGACTGAAGACCGGGCAAAACGGTGACTCAGACTCGCTGCCGGGTAGCTATGCGCCCGGCATACCCGGCGTATCGCTAATCCCTCCTTGTGGACGGCGTATTTTGGCGGTGGATCGGCCAGGCACGGACTTACTGCGGAAGCATCGAGAGCTTCTACGTGGGTTGAGGGCTCTTCCAAGGGGCGACACTTGGCCTCAGGCGGTTGAAATGCCTATCTGTATCTGTCTGTTTTTATAGACAGCGCACAGGCTTGATTTCATTGCAATTCCTGAGCTTTGCGCAGCGTGTTGTCGGAGTTCACCGACAGTTGGTCACGCCTGCTGAGCTCCAGAGCCTTGATTTCGTTGGGAATTTTTTATGGCACGCATCTTGGGTTGTTGTGACCGTCAAGTGCAGATCTGTGCGCGAATGCATTGAACCAGAGTGCAAGAGGCACCGACTTATATTCGCCAGGCATTGTTGCGACGCCAGACTGCGAAATTGTTTGCGATGGATCCTTCAACAACATGGAATAAGAAATGAATATCAAGCGGATAGCTCGCAGCAACGACCCGGACTGTCTGTGACAACACAGCGCAAGCAGAAGACTGCAGAAAGCCGCCTTAACTCGTCTGCGTGGGTGCTACTTGACTCGCGACAAACCAATACATTTTTAACCGGAATTATTCATATGCTAGTCAGAAAATTAAAAACACTGTTTACCCTGGTGTCGGCCACACTCGTGGCGGGAACTTCAATGGCAGGCACGCTGGACTCGGCAACCGCCATGCCTCACCTCAGCAAGTTGGACTCGAACAACACGCCCATTTACGTCAAACACATCTTTAGCGTGGCCTATGCGAGCTACGACACCGCCAGTTGTGGTGTGCGCATGGAGTACAGCGATGGAACGCCAGGCAAGAACTTCACGCTGACACAGGCCACGACCCCCAAGCAGTTCATTGAAGAGCGGAATTACAAAAACGTAGGCATCTACAAAGTTACTGTGAGCGGATCCGCATGGGGCAACTACAAGGCCTGCTTTGGCTCACAAACATCCACTACGGAAATCAAGGCAGCGAATTCCGGCGGCAAGGTTGGGATGATCGAAACGCCTTCTCTAAAGATCATGACTGCACCGGGCGGCATGGATGTACCCGTCACGATTCACGGCTCGGGTTCCAATTGCGTGGTCAAGCTTTTTGTCAACAACCAACCGGGACCGCCACCGGTGGAAGTCGATGTGAAAACGTTTCCGGTCACCGCAAATCTTAAGTTTCCTGATCTGACGTATGAGTACAAATACAAGGTCCACGCAGTTCCGGGTACGCCCAAGCCTGCATTCGGTCCGGGATGCGACAGCGATGTCAGTCTGGACTTGGTCACCGGTCCCAAGCCAGCCGTAAAACCCTACATAACCGGCATGTATGCGAGGTCTTCGCCAGCTGGCATAGATGATGTCGCACACCAGGACGAAGCCGTCCAGTTTGCGGCAATGGGCAATGTAAACAACGACAATGACCCGGCTCAACAGTGCGGTTGGTCCCTGTTCCTGGTCGACGGGAAAGGGCAGGGAAAACCCATTTTAAGAGGTAACAAGTTCTCAGCCTCGCAAACGATCCCTGCTGGCACGCTGGCAGCGTTTGAGCCCGGTGCGTATACCTTGCATCTCAAGTCCTCGTCATGGGACGATGCCATTTCGAGCCAAAGCTGCGGGTCAAGCGCTGATAAAAAGTTTACCGTGTTGTACAGCCCCGGCATCATCACGGATGTAAAACTCAAGTCGTATGGGCACCATGTCAACATGGCCGAAGGCAACATATTTAACCCAGCGCACGACGATGGCATCCTTGAAGTAACTCCGGTGATCAACGGCCGCCAATGCAACTATCGGGTGACAAGAACGGCGGGCGGTGCCAGTGTCGATGCGCCTGCAGTCCACGTGCCTGGAACGTCGAATTGGCCGGCCCAATTCAAATATGGCGCTGACAAAACTTTCGTTACCGTCACCGTCCATGCTATGGGCACGGACAATATTGCAGGCATGGGCTGCCTAGGTTCTGTTTCAAAGACTATCGTGGTGCGCGACAATCCAACTTTGCTGCCCGAGACGAAGTAAACAGTATCGCCCTACCACTTGCACCTGGCATTACAGCGGATGCTCGGCGCTGAGAATATTGGTGGCGTAGTGGGAGCAGTTCCCGTTCGCCGCCAATGGCCACGCCATGACGCTGGAATCCACCGGCGGCTTTGTGCGTGTGGTGGCCCGGCGCGACAACCACCGCATCGTCGGCTGGAAGGCGGGTGTGTCGGAGCTGTCCACCGCTTTTTCGCACTCTGGAGATGGGTGCGAGGTCTGGAAGACGTGGCGGGCACGATCCATGCGCATCCGACGCTCGGTGAAGCAGTGCAAGAGGCGGCGCTAAGGGCGCTGGGGCATGGGTTGCATACCTAGCGCGAGGTGCGAGACAAAAGAGGGCAATCGGTGTGCGGTTCCCCTTTTTATACCCAATATAGGGTTTTCAGAGGCCCTTCGGCGAAATTTTTGGCAAAACCGACCTGTAGCCCTCGTGGAATAAGCCTATTTTGCTCCTAAATCAGGAGCGTTTTATAGAAGTTATGCATGAAAAACGCCGCGACTCCGCGCCATAGACCCATCGCCGAGCAACTGCAAAGGCTGCTGCAGCCGTGAATGCCGCGCAAGCTCGCACGCTCGCGCTGGCCCTGCCACAGGCCAGTGAGGCGCCACACTTTGACTACACCTCGTTTCGCATCGCCAGCAAGATTTTTGCAACCATGACGCCGGGCGAAGAATTCCTGCACGTGTTTGTGGATGAGGCGCAGCGCGCGCCGCTGATCGATCTGCAGCCCGAGGCCTATCAGGCCCTGCACTGGGGTGCCAAGGTGGTGGGCATCAAGGTGATCTTGGCCCATGCGGATGAAGCCACTGTCGATCTGTTGCTGCGCCAAAGCTGGCTGCGCAAGGCGCCCAAGCGGCTCGCAGCGACGCTTGTCTGAACCAGACTCCTAGGGCGCTGTTCCATGCTCCTTCCAGTACTTGGAATAGACCGCCTGCACGTTGGCCTTCACCACATCGGCACCTGTGATGGCGTCTTTGACGACAACCGCGTATTCATCCGGGCTGCTCGTGTTTTGCCGCCACTGCCATCCTGGGTAGCCCACGCCCGCAGCATTTGGGCGTTTGAGCCCGTCGTCCAGGTAGAAAGTGGTCGGGTCGTCGCCGGTGCGGACGCCAAACTGCTGGATGAAGAAGGGTACGGCACGCGCCGCGCGCATCGCCACCAGGGCACCCAGGCGTGACTCGATGTTTGCAATGTTCTCGGCCTGGCTGTTGCCGGTGCGGAGAAATGAGTTGCCGGTGTAGACGACGCGGTTGGTCCAGCGGCTGGCCGGGATGTAGGCTTCGTCGCACAGGTTGATGTTGTAGTCATCGTGTGCGCGACCAAAAAGGGCGTGCGTGTGTCGCCGTAGCGCACCATGTCCGGGGTTTGTGTGCCGCCCTGGGCTGCGATGGTGGCCGCGTCACCACTCTGCATCTCGCCCCAGGTGCCCTCGTTGATGCCGCGTAGAGTGGCGGGGCTGCCATCTGGTGTCCGCAGTTTTGGGCCACTCAGTGTGAGACGGGTGGGTGGCGGCGATGGGGCTGGAGTTGGCGCAAACGGCAGTGCGGCACCGGAAGGCGTAGGCCCGCTACCGCCACCACCGCAGGCTGCTGTGGCTGCCGCGCCCACGAGCACAACCAGGGCTGCACGGCGACCCGGGTCGGGGCGTGTGTTGAAAGTTGTACCGTTCGATGGGATCATGGTCTTTGGCCTTGAAAAGGGGGGGCAGCGCAGCAGATGCGGCTGTGTTCTGGCATAGGGCCGCATGCCGCGACCCATGAGAAGCCCCCATCCCGTGACCCGGCGTTTAAGTCCGGTGAATGGTCACAAGCCCGCCCTGAGTGGACCGGCGCGTTTTCTCGTCAAGCCGCAGCAAACGACCGGGTGTGCTGTGCAGCCCAATCGCTCACTCTGGCCAGCGGCATGGGCTTGCAGATGCCATAGCCCTGGCCCAGTTCGCAGCCCAGTGACAACAGCTTGTTTGCCTGGTCCGCCGTCTCAACACCCTCCGCAATCACCGACCGCGAGAACGCCTGCGATAAGCCGACAATGGCGCTGACCAGCGTGCGGTCGTCGGCATCCGTGAGCAAGCCATCCACGAAGGTGCGGTCGATCTTGATGGTTTCTGCAGGCAACTGCTTGAGGTAGGACAGCGAAGAAAACCCGGTGCCAAAGTCGTCCAGCGCAAACTGCACGCCCAGGGCTTGGCAGCCTTGCATGACTTCGCGCATGTGCGCTACATCCTGCAACGCGGCTGACTCCAGGATTTCCAGCTCCAGCAGATGCGTAGGCACGCGCGGGTATTGCGCCAGCAGTTCGCGCATGCACTCCACAAAATCCGGGCGGTGGAAATGCCGTGCCGCAATGTTCACGCTGATGATCCAGCTGTTCCCCTGCCGTACCCATTCATCCAGTTGCTCCATCGCGATGTGCAAGGCCCAATTGCCCGCCTCGACAATCAGGTCCGTCTGCTCAATCAGCGGCAAAAATTCACCCGGGCTGACAATGCCGCGCTCTGGGTGGTCCCAGCGCATCAGCGCCTCGAAACCCATGATCTGGCCGCTGCGCATATTCACCTTGGGTTGGTAGAAGAGCCGCATTTCTTCGGATCGCAGCGCGGTGGCGATGCGCGTGATCTGTGAATGCTGGGTCTGGATGTCCAAGTCGTTTTGCGCGTCAAACTGGTGCAGCGCATTGCGCCCGGTTTGCTTGGCCTGGCACATGGCCTGGTCTGCGTGGCGCATCAGGGTGTCCGGGTTGGCGTTGTCCAGCGGAAAGATGGAAACCCCGATGCTGGCCGTGAGTGTGATCTGCTGGTCGCCAATCGCATAGGGCTGCGCAATGCGATGCAGCAGCTGCTGTGCGTGCCAGCGAATAGCGGCGACATCTGCATAGCCTTGGAGCAGCACGACAAATTCATCGCCACCCAGGCGGGCGATGTTGTTCTGGTCGTCAGAGATATCCGCCAGGCGCAACCCGACTTCCTTGAGCAGCAAGTCGCCCACAGCATTTCCGTGCTGTTCGTTGATGGCATGGAAGTGGTCCAGGTCCAGCAGGCACACCGCCAGCAACGTGCCGTCGCCCCGGGCCTGAAAGATGGAGTGGGTCAAACGCTCGGACAGTGCTGTGCGGTTGTTCAGTCCGGTCAAGGCGTCGTGGGTGGCCTGCCAGGATATCTGGTGCTGCAGATCCCGCGTTTCACTGACATCGCGAAACACCAGCACGCAGCCAATGTGCGGGCCGTTGGCCCTTTTGATCGGGGCCGCCGTGAACTGTATGGGGTAGCGCTCACCAGAGCGGTGCACAAGTACCTGACCGACCGCATGCAGGCGCTTGGGGGTTGCATGCAGTTCGTGCAAGGCGGTGCCATAGGGCAAGGGCTGCGACGCGCTGTCCAGGTTGAACACTGCGGTCAGGGGCTGGCCCACGGCGTGGGCGGCGGTATGCCCGGTCAAAAACTGCGCGACTTCATTCATGGACTCGATACACCCTGCCATGTTGGTGGTGATGACACCATCGCCAATCGACGACAGCGTGACTTCAGCGCGCTCCTTTTCGGCGACGAGCTCATCTTGTGCGAGCTTGCGCTCGGTGATGTCGACCAGCGCGCTGATGGTGCCGCCTTCCGCGCCATCGGTGGTAGAAAACGCGGCCTTGAAATACGACATTTCGCGCAGGTCAAAGGCGCTGGACTTGACCAGTACTTCGTTGCTTTCGCGCGGTATGGCGCGTCGTTCGGCACTGGCGCGCATGGGCTCAAGGGGTACAAAGTCGCTGTGCAGCGGGCTGCCAACCACGGCCGCCGCCGGTGTGTCGAAAAGCTGTTCCCAGGCCTTGTTGACGCTTAGGCAGGTGCCGCTGCTGGTGCGCACAAAGACGGGGAAGGGCAGCGCATCGACCAATTGGCGGTTGAAGTGCAGCTGTTCCGCTTGCAGCTTTTGCGTGTGCTCTAGCGATTTCACCAGGCGCTGGATTTCGCTGGCCATCAGGTTGAAGATGCGGGCAGAGGCGCGTGCCTCCAGCGTGCCGCTTTCTGCCATGCGCGCGTCAAGCCGTCCAGCGCGAAATTGGCTGGTGGCACTGTGCAGGCGCTTGAGCATGCGGTCGTTGGAGCGCACCAGCAGGGTCAACAGGAACAGGATGGTGAAAATATTCAGCGCCGAAATCGGCATCTGGGTGCTGACGGTGTTCCAGACCTGCTGCCGGGCATGCTCCGCACCCAGTTGCACCCGCAGCGTGGCTGCAGATCCGTCTTTCCAAAGGGTCTGCCAGACCCTTTCTAGCGGCGCCAGACCGGTCAGCCGCGCGAACCATGCGGGCACCTGTGAAACCTTGGCCTGCGGGATGTTGGCCGCCAGGGCGATGCCGCCATGCTCCCAGCGTAGGGCCGCTGTGTCGGGATTGAGCTGCGCCTCGGCATCGAGCATTTCCTGCACAGCGACCACGTCGCCTGCTGCACTTTGTGACAGCAACCGTGGGACGGCGTAGTGTTGCATCTGCTGCAACTTGTCCTGTCGTTGCAGTTGCACTGCACCCACTTCGGCCTTGATCATGAGGTCATAACGAACCACAGAGACCAACACAATGATCGCAAGTATCGGCAAGTAGAGTCTGGGGTAGGTGCCGCGGGTGATCCAGGTTTTAAAGGAAGTCTTTTGCATGAAAGGTGTTGTAAGGCTGCGCCGACACGGCTTGTGGCCCAAGGCGTATGGGTAGCAAGGATTACAACATCAATACCGGTGCACAAAAGTCGCCAGCGTACCCCCTGGCGATCGACAAAGGCCGGGTGGATACTCGTGCGCCAACCGTCAGGCGTAAAGGGCGGCCAGGCGTTCCACCGCCGCGATGGACAGCGAAAGGTCCACTGTGGTGTCGTCATTGCCGAAATCGTGCGCGCCCTGCGCCTGCACCAGCAGCGTGTCGCGGCGCGACAGCATGAACAGGTTGTGGCCCCGGTAGATCAGCGCATAGTCCACCTCGGCTTGCGGCACCAGCCGCGTGATCTGACCGCGCACCGGGATGACGGACGTATCACCCAGCAGCGCCCGCGCGCCATAACCCGTGCAGTTGACGATGGTGTGCTCGCGCACCTCGGCGAACTGGCTGGGGTGCACAAAGCTGCGTTGGACGATGTCGCCCCCGGCGTGCAGAAAATCGTCCATCAGCAAGCGCTGGTAGCTGGAGATGTTGAAATTCATCTGCGTGAAGCGGCGCACATGCGGCACTCGAAACGGATGTTCCCCCGGCTTCAGTAACATGGCTTTGGGCCGGATGTCGTTCAGTTGCGCATGCAGGTCCGGGTAGTCCGGCTCGTCATCCTCGATGTTCAGGGGCTGGTCAAAGGGAATGTCCGACAGCACATAACCATCACGCCACTCCACGGGGTTGCCGGCCAGGCCCAGCAGGCTTTGGTACGTTTTGAAGGAGTGACGTGCCATGCGCTCCCAACGCTGGCTGAACGCGGGCGTGGCATGCTCGGTGGTGCAGATGCGCGAGTCGGGCGACCAGGTGCCGGTGGCGAACGTGGACGGCACTTCGGGGGGGCGCTCCTTGCAGTAGATGCGGACCCGCAGGCCGTGGAGTTGCGCAACCCGTGCCGTGGTCAGGCCGATGGCGCCGCAGCCCACCACGGCGATGTGGCGCTGGCCCGTAGCCAGTATCAGCGGCAAGGCCTGTTGGGCCGAACCCCAGGACAGCGACCAGCCACTGCCGCCATGACCATAGTGGTGGACGATGGTCTTGCCATATCGGCGTTCGGACTCGATACGGGGGCCCTGGGCGCGAAAGGGCCGCAGGCACACCGTGGTACCGATGATGCGGTCCGTGCTGGCGTGAACCCGGGCCAAGGCATGCGGCGCGGCGAAGTGTCGCAGCGCTTCGGCTGCTGCGGGCGGCGCGGCCGGGGCGTCCGCCAGCGTGGCGGTTAGCGCGTGGGTGGATGCGGGCAGGGTGGCGAGCGTGGCTGCGCCTGCTGCCAGAAAGTTACGGCGTTGCATGGTGGATGTGGTGTTGCCGGGCACTGCCCGGTCGGGGTAGTGAGAAATCAGGTGTGCAGCTTGGCCAGATGAACCAGCGAAGTCCGGATGCGGGCAGCATCGCGCTGGCGCTGGGCCAAGCCATCGGCATCCAGCAGCACCACAGTGAAGTGCTTGCCGCCGCTCTTCAAGCGCATCGTCAGGCAGCGGCCGGCCTCGTCGGTGTAGCCGGTCTTGGACAGTTCAATGTCCCAGCCACTGCCGCCCACCAGTTTGTTGGTGTTGTGCACGGCGCGGATGCGGCCGTTGATGGGCACCGTGTCGCTGCTGTCGCTGGTG
>JANXVI010000165.1 GCA_025351745.1 Rhodoferax sp. | reverse complement strand
GTTGTTACGGCGGCGCCCACACCGGTTGACCCGCCTGCTACCGTTTTGGCGTCGGCGGCATCACTCGCCCAGCAATGCGTCGCACCGCGCGCCGGTTCAACCGACCGCCAGGGTTCCATCGACACCGAAAAATCGTGGGTGTACTCCTTCATGGACGAGACCTACCTCTGGTACAAAGACATTCCCGTCGTCAATGCCGCCAGCTTCACGTTGGCAGACAACGGCAATAGCGTCATCCGAACGCTGGACGCCTACTTCCAGGCGCTCAAGACCAAGAACACCACGGCCTCGGGCAAGCTGGTAGACCAGTTCAGTTTTACCGTGTCCACGGTGGATCTGTTGAACCAGCAATCTGGTGTTTCATCGGGCTATGGATTTCGCCGTTCCGTCATCAGCGGCAGCGTGCCGCGCGTGGTGCGAGTCTTGTACGTGGAGCAAGGGTCGCCGGCTCAGCTGGGTGGCATCTCGCGCGGCGACACCCTCACGTCGATTGACGGTGTGGACATCAATGACACCACGGCTGCAGGCATCGCCACACTCAATGCGGGGCTGGCGCCCGCGGTGGCCAGCAAGACCACGAGTTTTGGTTTGCTGGCCCCAGGCGCCATCGCACCGCGCGTTGTAACAATCACCTCTTCGCAATCGGTCGCAGTCACACCGGTCGCACTGTCCACGGTGATCGCTGACGGCGCCAATACCGTCGGTTACCTGGTGCTCAACTCCTTTGGTGTTGTCAGCGCAGAGAAGCAGCTGATCGATGCCGTCACGCTGTTCAAAAACGCCAATGTCAATGAGCTGGTTGTCGATCTGCGCTACAACGGTGGCGGCTATCTGGACCTTGCCAATGAGCTGGCGTGGATGATTGGCGACCCGACCCTGGCCGGAAAAACATTCGAGAAACTGACCTGCAATGACAAGAATCCTTCGTCCTTTTGCAATACGACCAACACCTTTCACCAGACCACGCAAGGATTCTCCGTTGCACCAGGCCAGGTGTTACCCCAGTTGCGGCTGAAGCGGGTATTTGTGTTGACGACGGGCGCCACTTGCTCAGCTAGCGAGTCCGTCATCAATAGCCTGTCTCCGTTTCTCCAGGTCGTGCGCGTGGGCAACACCAGCTGCGGCAAGCCGTATGGCTTTTCCTACAAGGACAATTGCGGAACCTCTTACGCGGCCATGCAATTCAAGGGTGTCAACGCATTGGGGTTTGGTGACTATGCCGACGGCTTTGCGCCCAGTTGCCCCGTGGCGGATGATTTGACCAAGCAGCGTGGTGACCCTTCTGAATTGATGCTGGCGGGTGCGCTGACATATATGCGCACAGGCGCCTGCCCTGCCGCTACATCTTCGTCTACCAAGAGCGTGGCCCAAGGCCTGCTGCAAGGCAACTTTGCCATTGAGCGCCATCCGTCGGAAGCGGTGCGCCTGCTGCGCAGCGATCGCGTACAACCGTGAGGTCCAAGCCCGGCGTGAGAGGCCCTGTGCTGGGCGTTTGCGCGGCGCCGCTGGTGTTGGCGCTGCCGCTGCTGTTGACTGCATGCCAAAGTGCCCCGTCGCCTGGCCTTGTACCGGCCCGCATGGTGGCCGATACAACGAGTGCGCAATGCCTGGCGCAAATGCAAACCGCCGCCCAGCGCCCAGGGGCTGGGCGCGTTGTGTTGACAGCTGCCGCCTTTGCCACGGATGACCGGCTCAGCATTACCCCCGCAGACACCGTGCTGGACGCAGCGGGCCAACCTGCCAACGGACGCATACACGGCCCGCCCGACAGCTTTCGGCTGACCCTGCACAACGGTGTGTGCACGATGGTGCGCGAAGCCGACGGACAAGCGACGCCGCTGACCGCCTGCAGTTGTGTGGCACTGCGGTAGTACTACCAAATTGATAGCTGCTAACGAATATTCCACGAGGGATACAGGCACATTTCTCTTTGGACTTCCTCAAAATCACTTAAACAAACCCAAAAAAGGTATTTTAACCCATTTAGGGGCTTCAACGCCCTAGCCAGCGGGCGGTGGGCTTGCTAGACTGCCACCCTAGGTTTACCAGGGAGCACAGACATGGATTCAATC
>JANXVI010000143.1 GCA_025351745.1 Rhodoferax sp. | reverse complement strand
CGGGTGGAGACGTCACCCCGCAAGCGATTGGCCAGCAGCGCCAGCCACAGACGCACACCCACGGCCACACACCACCACGCAGAGAATCCAAACAGAAAATAGCTGACATCCGCTAGCCATGCACCCAGGCGCCCGACCCGATTGACAACGGCCAGGCCGGTACCAGAGGTAGACCACGCAGCATCCTGCGGCGAGTAAGTCAGCAGTGCGGTGAGCCAAAGGGCCAGAAAAACAAAACCGCCGATCAGCGCGATTTCATTGGCAAAGCGCCCCATGCCGGTAGGTGCCTGGGGGCTTCGCTGGGGGGAAGAAGAATGGAGGGTATGGAGAGAATATGTCATGTAAAAACAGGCAGTCGCTGCAAGCTTAACGCACGCAGCCTTCTTGACTAACGCCGCAGCAGACCTTGCGGCCTACGCCCACCGCTCAACGTGGATGTGCACGCCGCTCAATGACGCGCACCGCGCCAGAGTCCAGCAGAGCGATAAAACCCTGCTCTTCGAAGTCTTTCATGACCCGGCTGACCATTTCGCGCGAGGCGCCAACCATTTTCGCCAGGTCCTGGCGCGACACCTTGTCGCGTATCAGCAAAGCGCCGCCGGCGTCTGGCGTGGCAGAGTCCAGCAATACCTTGGCGACGCGCCCATACACCCCCACCAGCGCCAGGGAACTGATGTTCTCGCTGGCCTTGCGCAGGCGCTGCACGAGCATGCGCATGACGCCATGGGCCATTTCCATGTTTTCGCCCAGGCAGCGCATAAAGCTGTCGCGCCCCAGAACCAGCACGTCCACCTGCTGGTCGGCCACGACGGTGGCTGAATGGGGTTCGTTGTCGATCAGACTCATTTCGCCTACATAGTCGCCCGATTTGAGGGTGGCCAGAATCACCTCGCGGCCTTTGTTGTCAGTCATGATTACGCGGGTCCGGCCGGACAGCATGATATACAGTGCATTACTCATGCGGCCCTGCTCCACCAGAATCTCGCCGCGCTTGAAACGTTGTTTGGACACTGCGGCGGCTAGCGCCTCGGCTTGTTCGGGCGTGAGCATGGAAAACAGGGAGACCCTGCGGATCAAATCTAGGTTACTGAGCATTGTCATCAAAATCGCTCCGGGACAGTCCTGTGGGCACTTCTTACAATCGGGGTTCGCATTGAAAAGGCCTGCATTGCCCCGAAATGTACACGGCCCTGCCTCCGACTTCCGCAACTAAAGGTTACTAACTCCATGTCCGATCCCAAACACGCCAAAGTCCTGATCCTGGGCTCGGGCCCTGCCGGTTACACGGCAGCCGTGTACGCAGCACGTGCCAACCTCAACCCGGTTCTGGTGACGGGCATGGCCCAGGGGGGACAGTTGATGACCACGACTGAAGTCGACAACTGGCCGGCCGATGTGCACGGCGTCCAAGGCCCTGAACTGATGCAGCGTTTTTTGGAGCACGCCGAACGGTTCAAGACTGAAATCTTGTTTGACCACATCAGTTCCGTGGATCTTTCCAAGCGCCCCTTCACCCTGACCGGGGACAAAACATACACCTGCGATTCGCTGATCATTGCCACCGGCGCTTCCGCCAAATACCTGGGCCTGCCAAGCGAGACCGCGTTCATGGGCAAAGGCGTGTCCGGTTGCGCCACCTGCGACGGCTTTTTCTACCGCGACCAGATTTGCTGCGTAGTCGGCGGTGGCAACACAGCAGTGGAAGAGGCGCTGTACCTGTCCAATATCGCTAGCAAGGTCTACCTGGTGCACCGCCGCGACAAGTTCAAGGCCGAGCCCATTCTGGTGGACAAGCTGATGGAAAAGGTCGCCTCTGGCAAGATTGAGCTCAAAACCTTCAACACGTTAGACGAAGTGCTGGGCGACGCATCAGGCGTGACCGGCATCCGCGTGCGCAGCACCAAAGACAACACCACCGAAGAAATTAAGCTCACCGGTTGCTTTATCGCCATCGGCCACTCCCCAAATACCGACATTTTCCAGGGCCAGTTGGAAATGGCAGGCGGCTACATCATCACCCAGGGTGGTCTGAAGGGTTTTGCCACGCAAACTTCCGTTCCCGGCGTGTTTGCCGCTGGCGACGTGCAGGATCATGTGTACCGCCAGGCGATTACCAGCGCTGGCACAGGTTGCATGGCGGCCTTGGATGCCCAACGTTTCCTGGAACAGGACTGAATTGGCAACTGCGCGGGAGTGGGCTATAATCCAAGGCTTTGCTGAATTCAGCCCGCGAGGGTTGGGGCTCAATAGCAATCACCGCCAAGCGAGATCTAGCGTTTGGCGGGGGGTTACCGCCACCCTTTTTCATTGGCGAGGTGAGGCTAAAGCGAGATCAAACCGAGCAGGTTTGGTCGCCAGTGATAGCCGTTTTAATGTATCGGAGTGTCCATATGGCACGCGTATGTGAAGTTACGGGCAAAGGCCCCATGGTCGGGAACAATGTTTCCCACGCCAACAACAAAACCAAGCGCCGGTTCCTCCCGAACCTGCAGTACCGTCGTTTTTGGGTCGAGACAGAAAACCGTTGGGTTCGCCTGCGGATTTCGAACGCAGGTCTGCGTTTGATCGACAAAAAGGGTATTGATATTGTGCTCGCAGATTTGCGCGCACGTGGTCAAGCCTGAGATATTTCGGGACAGACCTTTAGCTCTGTCCTAAACTAAACCAATATTTTTGACGACAGACCTTCAGCTCTGTCCTCAAGTGAAAGGAAATCATGGCAACCAAAGGCGGACGCGAAAAAATCAAGCTGGAATCCACAGCAGGTACTGGTCATTTCTACACGACCAGCAAGAACAAGAAAACCATGCCCGAGAAGATGCTGATCAAGAAATTTGATCCCAAAGCTCGCAAGCATGTGGACTATAAGGAAATGAAGCTGAAGTAATTCAGGTTCATTCCAGTCCAAAAAGCCCGCCACTGTGCGGGCTTTTTTACGTCTTACAACCTTGTGGCGCAGCCTTTCTTCTCTCGCCCGCAGTTGGCAAGGGGCAGGCCTTTTGCCAACCGCTGGAGTGGTCAGTGCACGCGGAGCGGAATTGATCCATGTGGGCTCTTCAACCTCCGCAAGATCAGTCGGGCTGTGCGTTTTGCGCAGGTAATGGAGGAGCCCGAAGGGCGGAGGACACGGAGCAAAACGTACAGTCCGACTGATCTGGAGCGCGCGGAAAACCCACGCCACAAACAGTCCATGCGAAAAAAAGCCCGCTAAAAAACGGGCTCTCTCGAAGGCGAAAACCTGACTACGACTCAGGCCCGCGCCATGCGTAATTTCATCGAGAACTCGCGCAGTGCAGCAATACCGCTTTCTTCGGCACGCAAACACCACGCCTGCAGATCGGCCGCCAACTGTTCCCGCGAAACTGATGTGTTGAGCCACATCTGGCGTAACTCCTCGCGCATGGTGACCATCTTGTCCAGCATCGGTGATGCGGCACGGGCCTTGGCCAGTTCGGGTGCTGCTGACGGGGGCACCTTCTCCACATCGCGGTGTATCCACCGCTTGGCTGCCTTGATGACAGCCACATCGGCGCTGCGTGCACGCATAGCATCCAATTCTGCCCGTGCCGCCTTGCGCATGTCCTTCGCATAGGCAGCCATGAGCTCATAGCGGTTGGCGATCAGAGCTTCCAGCGTCTTTTCGTCTGCCACAGGTCGAATGGCACCAAAAGCAGCCTTGGGTGGCCTCTTCTTGACCCGAGCCAAGCCCACTCGCTGCATCAAACTGATGTAGACCCAACCGATGTCGAACTCGTAGGGCTTCACAGACAACTTGGCCGACGTCGGATAAGTGTGGTGGTTGTTGTGCAACTCTTCACCCGCGATCAGAATGCCCCACGGCAAAATATTGTTGCTGGCGTCGGGCGCTTCAAAATTGCGGTAACCCCAATAGTGCGCCGCACCATTGATGATGCCGGCCGCCATGATGGGCGTCCAAGCCATTTGCACAGCCCACACCACCAAACCAGAAGCCCCAAACATGGCCAAGTCTATGACCGCCATCGACACCACCCCCACCCATGACAGCCCGGTGTACACATGGCGTTCTATCCAATCGTCAGGCGTGCCGTGGCCGTAACGCGACAACGTATCCTTGTTTAGCGCCTCGGCCCGGTACAACTCGTAGCCTTGCAACAGCACAGTCTTGATTCCGTACACGTGGGGGCTGTGGGGATCGTCTGGCTGCTCGCATTTGGCGTGGTGCTTGCGGTGGATGGAGGCCCATTCCTTGGTCACCTGCCCCGTGGTCAGCCACAGCCAAAAACGGAAAAAATGCGAGGCTATTGGGTGCAGATCCAACGCGCGGTGGGCCTGGTGGCGGTGCAAAAACACGGTAACGCTGATCATCGTGACATGGGTAATCACCAACGTAAACAACACGATTTGCCACCAGTGCAGATTCCACATACCGTGGGCAAGCCAATCAATGGCGGAATTCAACACAGCCCAATCAGGTAACAGCATAGTCAGGTCTCTTTGCACAACGAGAAATAGTTCTTATGGGGCCAGACCAGCGCTGGCTCTCATCCCAATTTTAGGGGCTTGTGCCTAACTTGTTAGTGCATTTTTTTGCCACACCGCAGCAAAAAATCCGTCAGTCGCATGCCGGTGCGGCCAAAGGCGCAAATACAACTGTCCTATCTCGCCACCGCTGCACAGCGTGGCAA
The DNA here is from genome assembly GCA_025351745.1 of Rhodoferax sp. GTDB lineage: Bacteria > Pseudomonadota > Gammaproteobacteria > Burkholderiales > Burkholderiaceae_C > Allorhodoferax. Next base: position 5,520 of record JANXVI010000143.1, on the reverse strand, counting down.
CGTTTTCCACCTTCAACTCAGTCAACACATCGCCCGCCGCCAGTGGAACATAGTCAGGGTTGGCCAGCGAAAAGGCCTCGGCAATGGCCTCATTTTCTTGCGGCAAGATGCTGCACGTGGCATAGACCAGACGGCCGCCCGGTTTGAGCATGCGTGCGGCACTTTGCAAAATGGCCGCCTGCTTGACTGCCATTTCCTCCACGGCTTGCAGGTTTTGGCGCCACTTCAAGTCAGGATTGCGGCGTAATGTGCCCAGGCCCGTACAGGGCGCGTCCACCAGCACACGGTCCATTTTGCCGGTCAGGCGTTTGACACGGTCATCGCGTTCATGGGCAATGGCAGCGGGGTGCACATTGGACAGGCCACTGCGCTTGAGGCGCGATTTGAAAGCATCCAAACGGTGGGCCGAAGTATCAAAGGCATACAAACGCCCGGTGCTGCGCATGGCCGCGCCAAGGGCTAGCGTTTTGCCACCGGCACCCGCACAAAAGTCGACGACCATTTCGCCGCGCTTTGCATCCAGCAGCATCGACAGCAACTGCGAGCCTTCGTCCTGCACCTCGAAATCACCGCGCAAAAAGGCTTCGTTCTTGTTCAGCGCTGGCTTGCCGACTATGCGCAGACCCCAGGGGGAATACGGCGTGTTGACCGCCTTGATACCGACTTTGTTCAATTCTTTTTGCACATCCGAACGCTTGGCTTTGAAGGTATTGACCCGCAGGTCCAGACCAGCGCCCAGGTTCAGCGTCTCCACCAGCGGCCAAAACTCGGCGCCCAGTTGCGCCTTGAGTGGCTCAACCAGCCATTCGGGCAGGTTGTGACGGTGCCGTTCCATCAAGTCGTGCGGGCTCACCTTTTCGCACTGGTCCAGCCATTTGATTTCCTGATCATTCAGCGCACTGCGCAGAAAATCACCAGGGCCGTAGAAGCCCAAAATCGCCAGTCGGCGCTCCTTGGGGCCGCTGCCCGATGGCGCCAAATGGTCAAACAACAGCTTTTTGCGCAACACGGTGTAGACCGTCTCGGCCATGGTGGCACGCTCGCGCGGTCCAAGACCCCGGTTATCGCGAAAAAAACGCGAGACAATGGCGTCAGCAGGGTGGTCGAACTTGAGGGTCAGCCTGACCAGTTCGGCGCAGGCATCTAAAAGAGCTTTTGGGTGCATAGTGAAATTTCTGAGGGACAGGCCGTAGCGACGCGCAGCTCTGTCCACAACTGGCTAGTATTGTCCCATGAGTATGGAAAACCTCCCCCCTTTGATCATCACCCCGCCCGGCCTGTACCGCCATTACAAAGGAAATTTGTATGAAGTGGTGGGCTCGGTCCGCCACAGCGAGACGCTGGAGCCTCTGACCCTTTACCGTGCGCTCTACGGTGAACACGGCCTTTGGGTGCGCCCCGCTGCAATGTTCATGGAAGATGTGGAGATTGAAGGCGTCAAACAAGCACGATTTGAAAAAATTTCCGCCCCGACGAAACTCTAGAGTTGCGCCAGCGTCCAGAGCGCCAGCTGACCGTTGACACCGCGGGCGGCTGCTGGCACGGCACAATCTGAGCATGACCCGTGTCTTGATCATCGACGACGAACCCAGCATTCGCCAACTGGTTGCTACGCTACTCACACTGGAAGGCTTTGACGTGACCACCGCTGCTGACGGCCGTGCTGGGTTGGAGCAGGTTCAGGCCAGCGCGCCCGATGTAGTGATATCGGATGTGCGCATGCCGCACATGACCGGCTACGAACTGCTGGCGGCCATACGCGCCAACCCGAAAATGGTCAACGTTCGCTTCATTCTTCTGACCAGTTCGACGGGCGACGACCCGGCCGCAGAAATCGCCGTGGCCATGGCCGATGCCTGCCTGACCAAACCGTTCACCCGAGGCCTACTGCTGGACACGCTGCGCACATTGAACGCCTGACGGCGATACAAACGATACAAAGCCGCGTCCCCTTGACACGGAGGCGATACGTGGGTTCCGCATACTCGCCGCACCGGACAGACAGCGGAACGCTTAACGCGCCACGCAAAAGATTCCGGGTCTGTCAAAACCTGACCTCTTGTGTACTGAAGCCTCATAACATGAACAATGCTTTTTATGTAGTCCCCGTTGGCGGTGGCGACCATGTGTTTGCGTCCAACATTCTGTCGGAGTGCATGGAAATCGCCCGCTACTTCACCCGCGTGGAAATCGTGGACATGTTTGGCGAAGTGTGGCGCGCAGCAGATTCAGGCGACCGCCGTTCTGTGGTAGATCCCAGGGCCAACATACCCGCGAAACTACTGATGTGCACCCTGCCTGCGTCCAACCAATCGCAATTTCAGGCTTTGTCCAAAACTAGCATATAACCCACGCCACGCACCGTACGCAGGGTTTGTGGCTTGTCGGCATCAACTTCAATCTTGCGTCGAAGTCGGGTCACCCGCAAATCGATACTGCGGTCGCTGCTATCGTAGTCGCGCTGGCTGGTCGTTTCCAATAACCACTCACGCGTCAACGGACGATTGGGGTGTTGGCAAAACAGATCCAGCAGGTCGAATTCAGTGGCGGTCAATTGTTCGTGCAGACCGTCCGGCGTCAACAGCACCCTGCGACCCCGGTCAAAACTACACCGCCCCAAGGGAATCGGCTGTACCTCAGCCGTATTGGCAATAGGTGCCGTCTGGTGGGCAGCCAACACTTGCGTGCGGCGCAGCACGCTTTTGATCCGGGCCAGCAGCTCGCGCGGATCGTACGGTTTGGTGACGTAATCGTCAGCGCCGGTCTCCAGCCCCACAATGCGGTCCACAGAATCCGATGCGCTCGTGACCATGATGATGCCCAAGGTGGGATGCCGTTCGCGCAGCCAGCGCGCGAGCGCAAAGCCGTCTTCACCCGGCAGACCCACATCCAGAAGCAGTAATTGCGGCATCTCCGCCACCAAGGCTTCACGCATCAAGCGCCCGTCGGACACCGCGGCCACGCGTAGGCCCTGGCGCGAGAGATACTCGGTCAGGATCTGGCGCTGTGTGGGTTCGTCCTCAACGACCAGCAAATAGGGAATATCTGGATTCATGGGCTATTGGGTTGCTGCTTTCCTGTGCAGGTTGCGATTATGGCGTTGATTTAAACTGAACCAGGGGCGAACCGGCCCTACCACCATGTCCATCCCTTTTTTCGCCGAACCAAGCCCATGAACCAGTCGGACCCTCCCGCGTTGGGAGGTTCGGTGACGACACCTGAACAACCTGCCGTATACGACGCCAGCGTGCTAGTCGCCATGTTTGGCAGCGAGACTGCTGTTATCGCCAGCGTGATGCAGACCTTCGTGACAGCCACCCGCAGCGGCCTGGATGAACTGTCGCAGGCATTTGCGAGCGGGGATTTGGCTGCCGTTGCATCTGTGGCCCATCGCATCACCGGCGCCAGCCGCATGAGCGGCGCCTATGCCCTAGGCCATGCGGCGCGTGGCGCAGAGCAAAGTGCCAAACAGGGCGACGTGAACGCGGTGCAACAAGCAATCGTCGCACTGGATGTCCAGTGGCTTCTGCTGCAAACAGCCATTGCCACCCACCAATAATGGTCGCTAGCCTTCATGGAACCTACGTGAGCAGCTATATTTTTTGTAGCAAATTTGCAATCACCCTGGGATAGAGAAGGTGCTCCTGGGTCAGCACGCGAGCGGCCAGGATATCGGCCGTATCCGTGGGCAACACCGGAACCACTGCCTGAGCCAATATTTGCCCTTCATCCAGCACCCTGGTGACCTGGTGTACGGTCACCCCGACAAATTTGCAGCCGGCGTCCAGCGCGCGCTGGTGTGTGTGCATTCCGGTGAAGGCTGGCAGCAGGGATGGGTGGATGTTGACCAAACGCCCGGCATAACGGTCCACAAACCCTGGCGTCAAGATGCGCATGAAACCCGCCAGCACCACCAGCACCGGCGCATCTGGCTGGTCGTAGCGGTCGATCAGACCGGCCAGTGCGGCGTCAAACGCTTCACGTGAGGCAAAGGCCTCGTGGTCGAGCACCGCGGTGGCAACGCCCTGCTCTTTCGCAACCACCAGCCCCTTGGCGTCGGCCTTGTTGCTGATAACCGCTGCTACCTTGGCACCCATGCGCTGCGCCCAGGCCTCACGTTGCGCCGTCTTGACGATGGCCGCCATGTTGGAGCCGCCGCCGGAAATCAAAATAACGATGTTCTTCATGTGGGAGCCGATTATCGCCGGGTGGTCCTGTGCAGCAGCCGACATCCTGATAAACGACACGTCCGTAAACAGTTCTACCGAAATACAAGCTTGGGGTTATGGCGTCGTCACCAGCGAGGTGGTGGTCAATGAAAGCGTCGCTCAAATTCTGTCTACGTACACGCTCAGAGACGACGCATATGCTTACGTCTTGGACCTGCAAAGCCTGATCGCTATCCTGAGGAGGGGAGGCAACAAGATGCCGAAGGTCAAAAGGCGCCAAGTCTTAAGAGGGAGCCAGCCCCGATAATTGGGGCTTGAACTGCAATTAAATCGATACGCCGCCCCACCCATGAACACAAGCACTGACACCCCAGCGCCCGCCGCCCTCACACTCACCGCCGTGGAGTCGCGCGTGCTGGCCACGCTGATGGAAAAGGCCCGCACCGTGCCCGACAGCTACCCGCTGTCGCTCAACACACTGATGTTGGGCTGTAATCAAAAGAGCAGCCGCGATCCGCTGATGAATGTCACCGAGGCTCAGATCGCGACCGCACTCGACAACCTGCTTCCACTGAACCTGGTGCGCGCATCCAATGGCAGTCGGGTGGTGCGCTATGAGCACAACTTCCAACGCGGTGTGGGCGTGCCCGAACAATCCGCCGTCGTGTTGGGCTTGCTGATGCTGCGTGGTCCGCAAACCGCGGGTGAACTGCGTCTGAACGCTGAACGCTGGTACCGCTTTGCCGACATCTCTTCGGTGGAAGGATTTCTGGAAGAACTGCAGGACCGCTCAGCAGAAAAAGGCGGTCCACTGGTCGTCAAACTTCCACGTTCCAGTGGCGCGCGCGAACAGCGCTGGGCCCATCTACTATGCGGCCCGGTTGATGCCATTGCGCTCGCCGCCGCAAGCCGAACAGCAGACACCGCAACCCTTGCGGGTAACGCCGTTGAGCGCATCGACCGCCTGGAAGCCGAAGTGGCCAACCTGCGCGAGACCGTGCAAAAATTGTGTGCCGAGTTGGGCGTTGCGCCCGCAGACCCATCCACCTGAATAACATTTCCCCCAGTCACCAGAGACGAAAGCCATGACCGAAACCACCGAACGCCCCGCCCTGCCCGACCACCTCTCCACCGACGCGCGCAGCCCCCACTTCAATGCCGCCGTGTTCGAGCACGACATCGGCATCCGCCTGAATGGCAAGGAGCGCAATGACGTGGCGGAATATTGCATCAGCGAGGCTTGGGTCAAAGTGCCGGCCGGCAAGACTGTGGACCGCAAGGGCAACCCGGTGTTGATCAAGCTCAAGGGTACGGTCGAAGCGTTTTACCGGTAGATCGACGAAGCTGCCTG
>JANXVI010000123.1 GCA_025351745.1 Rhodoferax sp. | reverse complement strand
TTGACCTGGCCGCGCACATAGGTGGATTCGGTGGCCAGGTCGGGCAGGCCGACCAGGCGGCAGTTGCGAATGCTGCTCTGGTTGCCGGGGCTGCCGTAGTCAGCGTCCTGGATGGCGCAGCTGGCATGGAAGTCATTGGCGCTGAAGAAGGGGTAGGCGAGCGTGGTCGAGTTCCAGGTCTGGCCATTGGTGGCCGTGCCAGCGCCTGCAGCCATATGGTTGACTACAACGTCCGCATAAACACGCACGCCGGCCGTGTGGCAGGTGTTGATCATGGTCTGCAGCTCGGCTTCGGTGCCCATGGCGCTTTGGAGGTGGGTGTAGTTCACGGGCTGGTAGATGTCGTACCAAAAGCCCAAGTTGGCGGCCGCGTGGGGTGGCGAGATTTGCACCGCGCCATAGCCCTGCGGGCCCAGCCAGTTGGTGCATTCCTTGGCGATGTCATTCCACCGCCAGCGGAACATTTGCACGGACGTGTCGCTGGGGTTGAACGCGGCGTGGGCCGGGGCGGTGGCGGTCAAGGCGCCGCAGATCAGGGCGCCTGCGGCCAGCAGCGTTTTAGTGAGGGCGGATCGGATGCCAGTTGTCATGTCTACTCCATCTTTATTTGTCGATTTCGTCTGCAACGGTTCAACCTCGATCAAGCATTCCTGGGATAGGGCTTCGCTGCACGTCTGTCCTTTTGGGCGCGTGGGTTGTTGTGGCGCGGTACTGAAGAGGTCTCTAAAGTGTAGTTTTATTACTTAACAAGTCTTGTTGGTAGAAACGCTAGGTTCTTTAGTTTCTATTGGTGGTTTATGCAATAATTTTGTAAGAATGGTTATTAAATCTAGTAAAAATACATTGTTTATGCCATTCATAATGGAAGGATGAATACGAAACTTATGTCCTGCTTGGTCCTGTTGGCGACTTATTGCGGCCTCTTGATCGCTCCCGCTGCCATGGCTCAATCAGCCGCTCCGGCTGCCGGCAAAGCGGTGCCGGCAGCAACTTGTCCAGCCATCCTGCAGCATGCCTTCCCCCGCCTGCAAGACGACGAACCGCAGAACCTGTGCCAATACGCAGGAAAGGTCGTGTTGGTCGTCAACACTGCGAGTTTTTGCGGCTTCACCAAGCAGTACGAGGGTTTGGAGGCCCTGTACGCGAAGTACCAGGGTAAGGGACTGGTGGTGCTGGGTTTCCCATCCAACGAGTTTGGGGAACAAGAACCCGGGTCAGCCAAGGAGATTGCCGACTTTTGCTTCAACACCTATGGAGTGAAGTTCCCCATGTTTGCCAAGTCCCAAGTTGCAGGTCCCAAGAAGAACGCGCTGTACGTCCAGTTGACCCAGGCAACCAAAACTGAGCCCCAATGGAATTTCAGCAAATACCTGATTGACCGCAACGGCAAGGTGCTGGCCAACTACCCCAGCAAGATTGCGCCAGAAAGCAAGACCCTGGTATCAGCCGTTGAAAATGCTTTGAGCCTGCCGTAGGCATGCGACGGCGTGGACCCGCGCGCTGCGCTACAACAGAAATGCCAACGCGGCGATAGCGGTAGGCAGCGAGGCACCCAGCAACAAACCGCCTGCGCCCACAGATCCATCGTTGAAGCCACGTTTGAGCAGTGCCACGCCAGCCGGATTGGGCGCATTGGCGATAACCGTCAAACCACCCCCCGCCACAGCCCCCGCCACCAGAGCGTATTTGGCGGGGTCCGTCATGCCGTCGATCAGCGAGCCCAGATAGGTCAGCGCGGCATTGTCAGTTAGCGCCGTCAGGCCCAACGCGCCAAAGAACAGCGCGGTGGGTTGCAAGCTCGACACGATGGGTTGCAGCCACCACTGCTGCATGCCACCCAACACCACCAGCCCGGCAAGGAAAAAGCCAACCAGCAGACCCTCTTTGAGGATCAAAGGGTTCTGGTAGCGGGCATAGGCCTGTGTATAGCCCAGGAAAAACAGGAACAACCCGATAAAAATCACCGGGTGGTGGGCAAACACGACAACTGATGCCAAAAACAGCAAGTGAATGGCACACACGGTTAGCGGCACGGGTTGTTGGTCTGGTGACTCTGGCGCAGTAGGCGTTGCATCGTTCAAGTGCTTGCGCAGCACCAGCGTCATGATGCTCGCGTTGATCAACACGGCAATGCTGGCACGCCAGCCAAAGGTGCTGGCCATGAAGGCGCTATCCCAGTTCCACTTGCTGGCCACCATCAGCACCGGCGGCGCGGCGAACGATGTAAGCGTGCCGCCGATCGACACGTTGACGAACAGCACGCCCAGTGCCGCGTATTTCAGCCACTCGGGCACGCTGGGCCTGAAGACCAACGGTGCCAACAGCAGGGCGGCCAGCGTCATGGCGGCAGGCTCGGTAATGAGCGAGCCAATGAGCGGCACCAGCGCCAGGCAGGCCCAGGTTTGTGCCACCACGGTGCGTAACGGTGCAAGGGCAGACAAGGTGGAAATCAGGGCCTGAATGCTGACCAATACGGGTTTGGATGCGGCAACCACCATGATCACGAAAACGAAAAGGGGTTCGGTGTACTGCAGCGATTCGGCGTATGCAATGGCTTGCGCACCGCCGGTCACCAGTGCCATCACGGTGATCAGCACAAAGGCCCAAAAGCCAAAGACGACCTCTACCTCACCCAGCAGATGCAGCAAGCCGGCATGCCGTGGGTGGCGGTGTGCCAGTCGCTCAAAAAACTTGGTGCAAAAGGTGTGAAGCAGCGCCAGCGCAAAAATCGCGGCCGCAATAATTTTTATACTGGGCATGGTGCGTTGCCTGCGGCTCAGGGTGCTGTTGCGCCGACTCCTGCAAACACCGCCAGTTCTGGGGTGCCCAAGGCACCGTTTCGGCTCACGGTTTGCCCGGTCTGTGCGTCTTTGGTGATGACGAACGGCACTGATTCGGCACCGAAGCTGTTGAGCAGTTTTGTGTTGGCCTTAATGGCTTGCTCTATTTCAGGTGAAACCGACGCCGGTGCCGCAATGCCGCCTGTCCCTGCCAATAGAGAGGCTTCATGCGATGTCATGAGTTCCGCAGGATGCACGGCAGTCAACAAAGCGGAGCCCTGGGGCAGACTGGAAGGGTTGATCCAGGCTACCGGAATCCACACAAACTTGACTTTGGTTTGCAGCGGGATAGACGCTTGCCACAGGTGGCCGCAGTGCGGGCACTGGGGGTCAAAGAAGACGTAGACCGTATGGGCGCTCATGACGGAGCCCACGGTAAATCCTTTGGCCTGTGCGGCAACCGTTTGTACCGATACTTCTTGTTTGCCGGGATTGGCAGCGCTCGGCGCGTCTTGTTGCGAGCATGCGCCCAGCAAAAGGGCCGTGGTGAGCGCGAGCGATGTGATAAGTGGGCGGTTCAATGATTACTCCGTTTTCTTGCGGCCGACGGCGGCGAGTTCTTCGTCCAGCAAGGATGCCGGCACCGTATCCATATACTCTGGGTCCGGTTGGCGGGGCACGTCAGAGAACAAGGCCCAGGTGGATTCGGTATTGGCTTCTACTGCATCAGGCACCGGGATGGGGTCGCCCGGCATGTACCGCTCTTGCAATTTTTCCGGGGTTTGCGCGGTGCGCAGGGCAGGTGTGGGTTGCTTGTTGTTCACAGCGACTGTCTCACTGGTTTGGGTTGCGCGTACTTTAGCGGATTCACCAGGGGCCCGCAATTTTCGCGCCGAAAAGTCGCTCTACGGGCCAATATTGCACTCGCGTCGCAGAAGCGCCAACGCGTCCTTGAGTGCGTAGTCATTGTCACTTTTCAAGGTAGGCTGCGCGTCTTCAATAAAGGCGTCCCATAGTTGTGCGTAGTCGTTTTGGTGTTGTTGCGGTGCTTGGCTAAAAATGAAGTCGGTAGCCAAGGCCGGTTGCAACCCGTTTTTACGGATTTTGCGGACCAAAGTGGCGGCTGATTTTTCTGTCAACACGGTCTTATGCGCACTGCCCGCGGCTACGCACAGAAAAAGCGTCAACAACGAGCCGTCATCGCCATGGCCGTCCGTGGCCTTGTTCCAGGCGGCGGAGGCACTGCGGTCAAAGTGGTCGACTTCAGAGACGGCATCTTCCAGCCAGAAATAGCGGCCCATATACGCCGGCGTCTGGTCGAACAGCTTGCGCACCGTCAGAGAGGCGTCCAGTATCTTGGGCATATCAGCCAACACCGATTGCCGAATGCGCACCACGACAGGCGCGAAGGTCGCGGGCAAGTCCTTGGGCACAGCAATTGCCAGGGCCACTTGCGTGGAGCCGTCGGCTTTGGTGTGTTTCTTGCGCAAGGCGGCTATCAATTTCTCAAATGCAACCCAGTCGGGCATTTCGGTGCGCCGCGCCGTATGTGCCAGCAGAGCGGTGCGTATGACGGCCTCCGCATCCTTACCGGCTTCCTCCAAGTCATCGGCATTTAGCCCCAGGGTGTCTGCCATCCAGGCCGCGGCGTCGACCAGCAAGGCGGCTTGCGTGCGTTGTGCCAGTTCCACCTGGTATTCGGGCAGCGTGCGCAGCGTCCACTTGGCCAGCAGCGGGATGTGGTCGTCGGTAAAACCCGTGCCTTCGTTCATGCCGAAGTGGCTGTTCTGCGGCATGGCGATCAACGCTTTGAGCATGTCGGAGCCGCCTTTGGAACGCGACAGGAAGGAGTTGTCCCGGAGCGACTCGGCCGCTAGCTGCAGATCTCCGCCGCTGGTGTTCTCCAGGTACAGGCTTACCAGGTTGACCATGCGGTCGCGGGCCTTTTCCAACTCGGGCCGTAAAAATTCGGTTCCAAAGTAACGGGCAATTTGCACCATGCCTTTGGGTGCGTCTTGGCATATCGCGTCCAGTTTGACCTGGTCGATGATGCCGTGTTGTACGCCGTAGGCCAGTGCTTTCTCAAAAAAAGGGCGCGCGTCGAACAGCGATACAGACTGCGACATCAGATGGCCGATTCCTCGTCGTCCTCGCGGGCGGCTGGGGTGGCCTTGCCGCGGTCAGTGTCTCCGGTTTCCACCTTGCCATCGTCCTCTTCCTGCTCGGCTTCGACATCATCATCGCTGTCCAATCCCAAATCATGGGCGCGGGCCTTGGCGCGCAGCACCATTACGGTCTCGGTGAACAGGTCGGGGCACTCATGCCGCAGTAGCCAGGCCAGTTGCATCCAGTCCTGGTCCGTTACTTCATCCAGCTCAATACGCGGTGGCGCGTATGCCAGAGACAGTAGGGCGGTCTCGGACAGCATTTCTCCGTCGTCTTCTACCGTGTCGAAGGTACCGGTACGGGCAAATGCTTCGATGCGACTCCATTTTTCGGAAAAATAATCAGCCAATGCTTCGCTGCCACCTTCCAAGTCGCCAATGGCGATCAAAAAGGCTACTGGGTCCGCGTCTTCGCGGAAGATCACTGAGTTGACCATGCCGCGCAAGTGCGTGCGGGTCAGGTCTTTGTATTGCTTTTCGATGACGACCGCACGGGCAAACATCTCGGGCGTGACCATCAGGTTGATGACGGACTCCTTGGAGTTGTCGTATTCGCGGATCACCGCCAATATGTCCTTGGCGGGCAATTGCTCCAGCACCACCATCAGGGCGCCATCGCCCTCGGCATCTGCCAGTTCAACCAGTGCCGCTTCAGCGGCCACGATGTCGCCAGCGGCGATCAGGCTTTGGGTTTTGGCAATGAGGGCGAGGGTGTTGTTCATGCCATTACTCCTTGCGGTCAAAGCCTTGCGAGACCATCCAGTCGGCGGCGGCTTCTTCACGGGTGCGTGCTTCGGCTTCTTCTGCGTCTTCCTCGTGGTCCTCTTCTTCGTCGTCATCCGCCCCGTCATCGGCGCGGGGATGCTCTGGCTTGCTGTACATGTATTCCAGAGCGGCCGCAACGGTCAAAAACCATTCGCCCATGGGTTGCTTCTGCAAAACATCAACCAACTCTTGGGTCCAGGGGGCCATGTCAATCGCATGGGCCAAGCTGCCCCATTCGAGCAGGTTGTCAGACTCACGGCTCAGCAAATCGTCCATCGTGGCGAGCGATAAGAAACGAAAACCTTTGTGGAACACCACGGCCACCATCTCGGGGCTGATCTCCATCATGTGGACCAAAAATTCCATTTCCTTGCGACGCTGCTTAAGACGTTTGTCCAGGATATGGACACCTTCCGAATCAAAAGTCAGGTCATCCAGTTCTGCGCCATAGGCCGAGCGCAGGTTGCGAAAGTAGGGGGAAATGTTCATTCAGTGTGGATCTAGATGGAGTCGGTTGAAATAGGTCTGCCAAATTTCTCGTGCGGTGTCGATGGGGCTGTCTAAAAGGTTGCGGCGTCGGTTGTCGTCATAAGCCTGGCGTTTGCTGTCGTCAGATAACACGTCATAGGCTTCTTGCACCGATCGGAACCGGGCTGGTGCGCCCGGATCATCGTTTCGGTCCGGATGGTGGAGAGATGCCTGTTGGCGAAAGGCTTTCTTAATATCGGCCAGATTGGCAGAACTGTTGAGCCCAAGGGATGCGTAGTGGTCTTTCACCTCAGATGCTGCACGGTTCAGCAGCGTTCACGGCTTGTATGGCGTTGGAATGCATGCAGGTGGTTCCAAAAAATGGGCGTCTGCTATTTTACCAGTTATGGCAAAAAATCCCCATGGCGCGGTGCAGACCTTGGGCTTCTCAGTTTATTTGCGCTTCTACTGCAATGTATTTTTGACTATCTTGCATCAATTTTGCTTGGCCACACTGCGACTGAGGGGCGTCTCCTGGTGAGTTTAGTTCAACCTCACTTTATCCCCCAAGCCTTCGTTGACTTGGGGGATTTTTTTCTGGCCTCAGGCCTTTTGATCCAACAACGCCCCCGCCATCTGGTTGCTGGTTTTGAATACGGCCAGGTTCGCCAGGAAAGCATTTTTCGCTTGCAACTGCGCCACCATGTCGGTCTCCAGCGCGGAGCCTTCCAGTGCAGACTTGCCAAGGGAGGTCGAAACCCCTCCATCCTTTTGCGCGTTTTGAATGACTTCCTGTCGTCGAAAGGGAGTTGTTTCGGTATTCGCAATATTGTGGGCAGAGGAGTCCAGCCGGGTTTGCGCTGCATTCATGCCGGACAGGGAGATGGATGAGACCGATGTCATGGTGCTTACCTGTAGTTGTAGCGCGCTCGTGCGGGAGCTATACGCACACAATAGTCCATATTTGCCTTTGATACAAACGCAATAAAGACCAAGTGATGCAGTTGGCTGCGGTTGTTCGGGTTTGATCGCTGCAGACTGCGGTTAAAATCAGTGCATTAACTTTGTATAAGAGCGAGAAAGGCATTCTGGTTATGACACCGCGAACTACACCGGCGACATTCACGAAAAGCGAATAAGGCCGTAGTCCACGCGCCTTGTGCGTAGCCAGCTACCAAATTCATAGTAAAGCGCGGACATATCCGCGCTTTTTGCTTTTCTTAACTACTCTTTTTGCGGCACCCACCATGATTCAAATTACGCTCCCCGACGGTTCCCAACGTGAATTTCCCGGCCCGGTCACCGTGGCCGAAGTAGCTTCGTCTATCGGCGCGGGCTTGGCCAAAGCCGCACTTGCCGGCAAAGTCCGACTGGCAGGCGAATCGGCTGATGCCGCGAAAGTCGTAGACACAAGTTTTCAGATGACGTCCAATAGCGCGCTGTCCATCATCACCGGCAAAGACGTCGATGGCTTGGAAGTCATCCGCCACTCGACAGCCCACTTGCTGGCCTACGCAGTCAAGGAATTGTTTCCGGACGCGCAGGTCACGATCGGTCCCGTCATTGAGCACGGCTTTTTCTACGACTTTTCGTACAAGCGCCCCTTCACATTGGAAGATTTGGCTGCCATTGAGAAAAAGATGACGGCACTGGCAGCGCTGGACGAGCCGGTTACGCGCCGCGTACTGCCGCGCGACGAAGCCGTGGCCTATTTCAAGAGCCTGGGCGAACACTACAAGGCCGAGATCATTGAAAGCATCCCGGCAGACCAAGAAGTGTCCCTGTATCGCGAAGGCAAGTTTGAAGACTTGTGCCGCGGCCCCCACGTGCCCAGCACTGGCAAGCTCAAGCATTTCAAGCTGATGAAACTGGCCGGTGCCTATTGGCGTGGCGACCATAAGAAAGAAATGTTGCAACGTATCTATGGCACGGCCTGGGCT
>JANXVI010000112.1 GCA_025351745.1 Rhodoferax sp. | reverse complement strand
TTGGTGTCCTTGAGCCACTCCTTGGGCAGCACGGGCTTGATGATTTCTTCGATGATGGCCTCGGTGAACGAAGCTTTCATCTTGTGCATGGTCTCAGACTGGTCCGGGCTGTGTTGGGTGGACAGCACCACGGTGTCGATGCTGTGGGGCTTGCCGTCCACATAACGCATGGTGACCTGGCTCTTGGCGTCCGGGCGCAGGAAGGGTAGGCGCCCGTCCTTGCGCAACTGGGCCTGGCGCTCCATCAGGCGGTGGGCGTAGTAGATGGGCGCAGGCATCAGCTCGGGTGTCTCATTGCACGCGTAGCCAAACATCAGGCCCTGGTCACCGGCGCCGGTGTTTAGGTGGTCGTCGGACGCGTGGTCCACGCCCTGGGCAATGTCGTTGGACTGCTTGTCATAAGCCACCAGTATCGCGCAGCCTTTGTAGTCGATACCGTATTCTGTGTTGTCGTAGCCAATACGCTTGATAGTGTCGCGTGCCACCTGGATGTAGTCCACGTGGGCGTTGGTGGTGATTTCACCGGCCAGCACAACCAGCCCGGTGTTGGTCAGCGTCTCGGCAGCGACGCGGGATTTGGGGTCCTGCTTGAAAATCGCGTCCAGGATCGCATCAGAGATTTGATCAGCGACCTTGTCGGGGTGGCCTTCAGAAACAGACTCAGAAGTGAAGAGAAAATCGTTTGCCATGGTTGCTTGCTCCAAAAAAACATCAAGTCGCGTTGCTTGGGCTTTGGGGCTTGCAGCGAACGCTTTAGCAGAATCGTCAATATTGACAAGGCACAATGGCAACCCATTACTGAATCACCACCGTGTGCGTCGCCCTGCAAGTAGTTCCGTAACTCAGCGACACGTGCGATTTTATCCCAGTCCATACGCCTTGCGAAAAATGCTGTCCTTGTTTGAATGGTGGTTGTTTACCCCGAGTGAGGGCTCCCGCACGTGCTGACCCGGGTGGCATTGCGGATGGTCGTGTGCTTGGCGTACTTGCCTTTGCCCCTGTTGCGCGTGCTGGGCCGATTGCTGGGCCTGGTGCTGTATGGCTTGGTGGTATCGCGGCGGCGCGTCGTGTTGGTCAACCTGACACTGTGCTTTCCGCAATGGTCGCAGCAGGAACTGCACCGCCAGACCCGGCGGGTTTTTATTCGGTTTGCACAGAGCTGGCTGGACCGCGGCTGGCTGTGGCATGGTTCGGACGCCGTGCTGCGCCGACGCCTGCGTCTGGAAGGCAACTTGTCCGAGTTGGACGGGGTAGAACCAACTATTTTGTTCGCGCCACACTTCATGGGATTAGACGCTGCCTGGACGGCGCTCACGCAGCAGGTGCCACGGCGTTTTGCCACCATATATTCCCCGCAGGTGAATCCGCAAGCCGACGCCTGGATCTACGCTGGTCGCCAACGCTTTGGTCAGCCCCAGATGGTGGCGCGCCTGGACGGTGCCAAGCCCATCATTGCGGCAGTAAGGGCAGGCGAGCCGTTGTATCTGTTGCCGGACATGAACTTTGACCCGTCGGAGTCGATGTTTGTGCCTTTCTTCGGCGTCACCGCGTGCACGGTTCCTTCGCTGTCGCGCTTTGCACGGCTAGGTCGGGCCAAGGTGGTGCCCATCGTGACGCAGATGACGCCCCAGGGCTACCGCGTGCGCGTGCTTGACGCCTGGTTGGACTTTCCCACGGCGGATCTGGAGCAGGACACCACGCGCATGAATCAGGAGCTGCAACGCTATATTGAACCTGACCCGAGCCAGTACTACTGGGTGCACAAGCGTTTCAAGGACAGGCCTGACGGCGAGACGCCCCCCTACTAATTCCATTTCTAAATCATCCCTGTCGTTTTGCTTCGCCTTGCCGTGCTGCAGCACTGTCTTCGGCTTCACGCCTGGACAGTAATGATTTGGAAATGGAATAGGGCTGGGATCTGTACAGGTGTGCTATTGAAATAATAGCTGTATTCGTACTGTTTACGAGGGCTAGCGCAGGAATTCTCTTAAGTGGTCTATTACCAAATCGGGTTGCTCGTGCACGATCCAGTGTGTGGCACCGGGAACTTTCTGCACAGTCAGATCGGGTACGTAGTCTTGCAGTCCGTCAATCAGCACGGGCGGCAGGGCGACATCGTCCATGCCCCAGACGACCAGCGTGGGCAGCGTGACCATCAGCATGCTGGTGGGCAAATCCACAGCGGCGGCCGCTGGGTCTTGCGGGCGGGGAGGGCGCAGGGGCGATGCGCGGTAGTAATTGCAACCACCCCGCAGCCCGTGCGACCACACGGCGCGGTACTGGTTTTTGACGGCGTCGGTCAGCCACGGCGTGGGCCGATCGCCAGCAAACTCGTGGGTTAAAAACTTCCAAAGGCGGGCAAAGTCGTTGTCAGTCAACAGCTTTTCGGCATCCTCGCGTACCAAGAAGTTCATATAGGCACTGGCTGCCTGCTGGGCTGCATTCGTCTTGAGTTCGCGCAGAAAGGTGCCGGGGTGTGGGGAGTTGATGATGGCCAGTTTGCGCGTCAATCGAGGCAATTGGTTGGCGAAATTCCAGGCTACTGCGCCGCCCCAGTCGTGCGCGACGAGGCAGGCCAGCGGATGCGTGACTACGGAGTCGCTGCAGGTTTCAATGGCGACCAACGCCGCGATGTCTTGCACCAGAAACTTAGGGCGGTAGGCAGCGACTTCCGCAGGGGCCGATGATTTTTCAAATCCGCGCAGGTTGGGTGCCACGCATCGGTAGCCGCCATTCTCAGGTTGGGAGAAATGCTCAAGCATCGGGTCCCAAACAAAAGCTCCCTCGGGAAAACCATGCAGGAAAATCAGTACCGGCCTGCCGCGCTCCCCCGCGGCCCGGCAGCTCAGCGTGATGCCGTGGGGCAGGGGCTGTTGGTAGGTCTCGATCATTCTGTTTCGGGTTCCTCAGGGGCCGCTGGCCCTTCAGCCTTGGGCAGTTTTTCTTTTTTAGCCGGAGGATGTGCCCATTTCCACAGCAGTTGTGCCACTTCGTCAATGCCCTTGCGCTTGGTGGCTGAAAACAGCATGACGTCGCCACCACCCGCCTGTAGTTTGGTGATGGACAAAATTTTGGTGGCTTCGCTGCGGGTCAGTTTGTCGGATTTGGTCAGGATGATCAAAAACTTCAATCCCTCCTGCACGCGGGGGCGTATGACGTCGAGCAAAATCTCGTCCAGCTCGGTCAGGCCATGGCGCGGGTCGCACATCAGCACAATGCCGGTCAGGTTCTCGCGGGTGATCAGGTAGTTGGCCATGACCTGCTGCCAGCGGATCTTGTCCTGCTTGGGCACGGCCGCATAGCCGTAGCCCGGCAAGTCGGTCAATATGGCATCCGTTACCCCTTGCTTGCCCAGACTGAACAGGTTGATGTGCTGGGTGCGGCCCGGCTTTTTGGACGCATAGGCCAACTGCTTTTGCTGGGTCAGCGTGTTGATGCAGGTGGATTTGCCGGCGTTGGAGCGGCCCACAAAGGCAATTTCGGGCAAGTCCAGCGGGGGCAGAAAATGCAGCTCTGGCGCCGTTGTCAGAAATTTGGCGGTATGAAGCCAGCCCAAGGCGATGGCAGCAGGGGTCTTTTCACCGTCCGCGACCTTGGGAGCCGGCGGGGTAAAGCTGTTGGAGTTTGTATTGGTAGTCATGTATTAAGGCGAAAGACCCGGGCTGCATTGTAGAATGCCACCTGTTTTGCCCACTAGACACACAGCAGCACCATGAAGTTGATCGCCCAATTACTCATCGCCGCCACAGCGGCAGCCTCGCCCCTCTTTGCCTTCGCTTCGGACGCTGCTGCACCTGCAGCCGAGCATGCGTCGGCGCCCGCTGCACACACTGCTACCAAGGAGGTTAAGCCTGATCTGGCCAAGGGTGAAGCAAGTTTTGGTGCTGTTTGCGCAGCCTGCCACGGGGCCGATGGCAATTCCGGCACCCCGGCTAACCCCAAGCTGGCGCAGCAGCATCCCGAGTATCTGGTCAAGCAACTCCAAGAATTTAAATCGGGCAAACGCAACAACGCCATCATGAAAGGTTTTGCGTCGACCTTGTCGGATGAAGACATGCGAAACATCGCTTACTGGGTGGGCAGCAAAAAGGCCAAACCCGGTTCTGCCACCGACAAGACCCTGGTGCAAATGGGGGAGCGTATTTACCGCGGTGGCATTGCCGATCGTCAAGTGCCAGCCTGCGCAGGTTGCCACAGTCCCAACGGCGCAGGGATCCCTGCTCAGTTTCCCCGTGTTAGTGGCCAGCATGCAGAATATGCGGCGGCCCAGTTGACCGCTTTCCGTGATGGCGTGCGCAAGAACAGCGCGCAAATGACCACTATTGCGGCCAAGCTGAATGACCGCGAAATCAAGGCGGTTTCGGACTACATCGCCGGCCTGCGTTAAGTAACTTTTTCAATTTTCAATTGCTTGGGTTCCGTGTGGAACCAAACGCAAACTACGGTCCCTAAAGGGGCAGATCCATTGTTTGATGGGTCTGCCCCTTTTGCTTGGTGTGTAAGAAATGGGGTTCTGGAACGACCAAGATCTAAACGAGGCAAATCTCCATGCTTATCAAAACCCAAAACGACGGATTCAACCACTCCCTGCCCAGCGAAATCACCGGCCGATCACTCTATGAGAACCGGCGTGGCATTTTGAAGTTGATGGCGACAGGTGTGGCTGGGGGCGCGATGGCCACTTGGGCCAGTCGTCAGGCTTTGGCACAGAGCGTGCCCAGTCCCGGCAAGCTGCAAGCTTTGACCTCTAGGACATCCACGGTAGCAGGCGCTACAACGATGGAAAAGCCCACGCCCTACAAAGACGCCAGCGCCTACAACAATTTCTACGAGTTTGGAACGGACAAGGCCGATCCCGCTGCCAACGCCCACACACTCATGACCAGACCCTGGACCGTAGAGATCGAAGGCATGGTCAAAAAGCCCGGCAAGCTGGCTTTGGACGACTTACTCAAGCTCAGCCCCATGGAGGAACGCCTGTACCGCTTGCGTTGTGTCGAGGGCTGGTCCATGGTCATTCCCTGGGTGGGCTATTCGTTGGCCGATCTCATCAAGCACGTGGAGCCCCTGGGCAGCGTCAAGTACGTGGAATTCGTAACTCTGGCGGATCCCAAGACCATGCCCTTTGTCGGCTCCCGCGTGCTCGACTGGCCGTATGTGGAAGGTCTGCGACTGGACGAGGCCATGCATCCGTTGACCCTGTTGGCTTTTGGCATGTATGGCGAGGTGCTGCCCAACCAGAGCGGTGCACCAGTACGCATCGTCGTGCCATGGAAGTACGGCTTCAAGAGTGGCAAGAGCATCGTCAAAATCCGCTTTACGGACAAACTGCCGGGAACCGCCTGGAACAAAGCCGCGGCCAATGAATACGGTTTCTATTCCAACGTTAATCCCACGGTGGACCATCCACGCTGGAGTCAAGCCACCGAGCGGCGCATTGGCGAGGATGGGTTGTTTGCCAAAAAGCGAAAAACGCTGATGTTCAATGGTTACGAAGCCCAGGTCGGCCAGCTCTATGCGGGCATGGACCTGAAGAAGTTTTTCTAAGCCCCTCATGCGCGCCCGTATCAATGAATGCCTGTCCAGCCCATTTGCCAAGCCCTTTGCATTTGTCTTGGGTCTATTGCCTTTTGTGTGGCTGGTAGCGGCCGCCGTGTTGGACTGGCTGGGCGCCAATCCGGCAGAGGCTCTGGAGCGATCATCAGGTGATTGGACGTTGCGCATGCTCTGTGTGGTGTTGGCAA
This sequence comes from Rhodoferax sp., assembly GCA_025351745.1. Lineage (GTDB taxonomy): Bacteria > Pseudomonadota > Gammaproteobacteria > Burkholderiales > Burkholderiaceae_C > Allorhodoferax. Next base: position 7,908 of record JANXVI010000112.1, on the reverse strand, counting down.
TCACGCCATTGCGCACGGTGGCCGGGCTGCCGTATTTGGCGCGGTTCAGGCGCATGGCCGGGCTTTTTGTGTACTTTTATGCCGTGTTGCACTTGTTGGCATACAGTTGGTTTGATATGGGTTTCGAGCTGTCAGATATCGCCAAGGACATCGTCAAACGCCCTTTCATCCTGGTGGGATTCACCGCAATGGTGTTGTTGACACCATTGGCGCTGACTTCTTTCAACCGCGCGATCAGGGTGCTAGGCGGCAAACGTTGGCAAATGTTGCACCGCTTGGTCTACGCGGTCGCGGTGCTGGCCGTGGTGCACTTCTTTTGGATGCGCGCAGGTAAAAACAACTTTGCCGAGGTGGCGGTGTATGCCCTGGTCCTGGGTGGACTGCTGGGCTGGCGGATGGCACAGGCCATAAGGAAAAGAGCCTTGCAGCCCTCGTCCAATTTGCGTACTCAGCTATAAAAGATATAGCAACTGTTGGTCGAGGCCTGTGGCGCGCTTGCTGCTGGCTTGTTCGGTGCGGGCACAGCGGGCAAATACAGTGCTCCCGTCTGGCCGCAGCCGGCAAGTGTTGACACACCGCCGCCAAGGACAAGCGCACGGACTAAAATTTGCTTTGCGTTCAACATGGTGAAATTGTAATGACTGACTCTGAATACTTGAGCCATGCCGAAGCTTTGCTACAGGCGGTTGAAGCCAGCTGCGACCGAATCAACGACGAAACCGATGCGGATCTGGACAACCAGCGGGTAGGCGGCATGGTAACCATTACCTTCGCTAACCAGAGCCAGATTGTTGTCAACCAGCAGAAACCTTTGTATGAAATATGGATGGCGACCAAAGCTGGAGGCTTCCATTACCGCTGGCTGGAAGGGCAGTGGCAGGATACCAAAGGGCAGGGCGAGTTTTTTGCAGCATTGACGCATAACGCAAGTGCTCAGTCTGGCCAGGCCCTGCGCTTCATGGCACTCTCAGTTGCGAAATAGATCGAGAATCTTTTTCCTTTCGTCGGCTGGTGGAAGCGGTATCGTCAGCTGTTCGGGCTTCTCCTCCATGCCAACGGCAGAAACGCCAGAGCTTTTTGCATATTCTTCATAGAACCATTCGCCGCCGACGTGGACCACTCCCCCAGGCGCTGGGGGTTCGTTGACCGGCACTCCCTTGAGTGCAGTTTCCATGAAGGTAATCCACACGGGCAGGCTCAGGCCTCCACCGGTTTCACGGTCACCGAGCTTGCGCGGAGTGTCATAGCCAATCCAGGTCACTGCGGTGAGCGTGGGGTTGTAGCCCGCAAACCACGCATCCATCGAGTCATTGGTGGTGCCGGTCTTGCCATACACGTCAGGGCGCTTGAGCGTGGCCTGCGCGCGTGCGGCCGTCCCAGAGCGGGTCACTTCCTGTAGCAAGCTGGTCATCAGGAAAGCATTGCGTGCGTCGATGACGCGATCGGTATTTGCCAATACCGGCGGCTTGGTTTCCACCAGCACTTTGCCGCGCTGTTCGCTGACTTTGGAGACAATCCATGGGTTCACGCGGTAGCCACTATTGGCAAAGGTTGAGTAGCCGACCACCATTTGCATGGGTGTTACAGACCCCGCACCGAGGGCCATGGTCAGGTAGGCAGGGTGTTTTTCTGCGTCGAAGCCAAACCGGCTGATCCAGTCCTGCGCGTAATGTGTGCCGATTGAACGCAGGATCTGGATGGAAATCATGTTCTTGGACTTGGCCAGCCCACGCCGCAAGGTCATGGGGCCTTCAAAGGTACCGTCGTAGTTTTTTGGCTCCCAGGGCTGGCCGCCGGTCACGCCGGCATCAAAAAACAGCGGCGCATCGTTGATGACGGTGGCCGGTGTAAAGCCTTTTTCCAGCGCGGCTGAATAAATGAAAGGCTTGAAACTTGAGCCTGGTTGGCGCCAAGCCTGGGTTACATGGTTGAATTTGTTTTTGCCAAAGTCAAAGCCGCCAACCAAGGCCTTGATGGACCCATCGCGCGGGTCGATGGCGACAAATGCGCCTTCTACCTCCGGCAACTGGGTGATTTCCCACGTCCCTTTGATGGTTTTGGAAACCCTTATCACTGCGCCCCGGCGCAATTTGATGTTGGGTGGCGCCTTGTCGGAAAGGCCCGACTGTGCGGGCTTGAGGCCATCGCCGGAGATCTCCACCTGGATGCCGCCAGTGCGCATGGCTTTAATTTTTTTCGGATCCGCTTCGAGTACCACGGCCGACATGACATCGCCGTTGTCAGGGTGGTCATCGAGAATGTCGTCAATAGCCTCTTCGATCTCGCTAGCATTGACAGGTAACAGTACAAACTTTTCAGGGCCACGGTAAATCTGGCGCCGTTCAAAATCCATGATGCCGCGCCGTAGCGCCTTGTACGCGACGTTTTGGTCAGACGTGCGCACGGTGGTTTGGACATCCAGGCCGCGTGTGTACGTCTCGTCACCGTACTGGCTATACATCAACTGACGCACCATTTCTGCGACATAGTCCCCGTGGACCTGAATGTTGCTGGCGCCTGATTTAACTTTGAGTTCTTGGGCCTTGGCGGCTTCAGCTTCCTTGTCGGTGATAAAGCCGTTTTCCAGCATGCGGTCAATGATGTGGCGTTGGCGAATACGCGCCCGCTGGGGGTTGCTGATAGGGTTGTAGGCTGAGGGTGCCTTGGGTAGGCCTGCCAACATCGCAGCCTCGGCAATTGTGATGTCTCTCAGGTGTTTGCCGAAGTACGCTTCGGATGCAGCCGCAAAGCCATACGCACGATTCCCCAGAAAAATCTGGTTCATGTAAATCTCAAGAATCTGGTCTTTGGTGAGCAGGTGCTCCAGCTTGAAGGTCAACAAAATCTCGTAGATCTTGCGTGTAAAGGTTTTTTCGGATGAAAGGTAGACGTTGCGAGCCACTTGCATGGTGATGGTGGAGGCACCCTGGCTCTTGGCCTTTCCCACATTCGCCAGTCCTGCCCGCATCACACCGAGGTAGTCAACACCCCCGTGCTGGTAAAAGCGTGCATCCTCGATGGCCAAGACAGCGTTGGTCATGATCTTGGGAATTTCCGCAATGGGAGTGAGGTTGCGCCGCTCTTCTCCAAATTCAGCCATCAAATCGCCCTCGGCAGAAAAGACGCGTAGTGGCAGCTTGGGGCGGTAATCCGATAGTTCTGAAATGTCTGGCAAATTTGGAAAGGCAACCGCTAGCGCAATCGCGATGACCATCAGTACGGATAATGCTCCCGCGATCAAGGTGCCAAAAGTCCACAATACCGAACGCAGCAGCCAATGCATGGCGGCCTTTTCCTTGGGCTTGCGCGTAAGTGGCGTTTCTTTTTCAGGCGGTGTGGAATTGGAGGGCATAAAGAGTGGGCTCGGATAACCACGGCATTATAAAAATGTGCCGGTTGGCCGCTTCACGTACGCGGGCGCATGCATTGTTGCCCGTTCTGGTCTCGGCGGCAAAATCTGTTGCTAGTTTTCGCTTTTGGTAAAAAACCGTCTGCTTTTGGCAACGCTTGAAACGGTCTAAAACAGAAAAAACCTTTGCGGGACAATGTGCTTACTGATAGCATTGAAGTGATTTCTTAAGTCTAGCCGATGCTTCATCGGTATGTTTCAGGGGACCGTTTTGATCTCATTGGGGTCGTTTTTCAGTCGCCAACCGGCATCCATGTTCGGGTTGGATATCAGTTCTTCCAGCGTAAAGCTGGTGGAGTTGGGTCGTGACAAGGCCGGTAATCTGGTTTTGGAATGTTGCGCCATCGAACCGCTGGAGCGGGGATGGATCACGGACGGCAACATTGAGAAATTCGAGGAAGTTGCCAATGCCTTGAAGCGGTTGGTCAAGAAAAGTGGCACAAAAACGAAGAATGTGGCCATGGCGCTACCTCCGTCGGCTGTCATTACCAAGAAGATCGTGCTGCCGGGAGGCATGACTGACCAAGAACTGGAGCAACAGGTCGAAAACGAGGCCAACCAGTACATCCCGTTTCCGTTGGACGAGGTGAGCCTGGATTTTTGTGTCATCGGTCCTAGCGCTACCTCTGCTGGCGATGTTGAGGTATTGATCGCGGCTTCACGAAAAGAAAAAGTCCAGGACATTCAAGGGTTGGCAGAAGCTGCGGGCTTGACGCCTGTGGTGGTTGATGTCGAGTCCTACGCTTCTCGCCTTGCGGCGGGGCGGCTCATTGAAAATCTGCCCAATAAAGGCGCCGGCTTGATCGTTGCGTTGTTTGAAGTGGGCGCGCTCACTACCAGCATGCAAGTTCTTCGGGATGACGAGGTCTTGTACGACCGGGACCAGGCTTTTGGCGGCGCACAACTTACGCAGTTGATCGTGCGTCAGTATGGTTTCTCACAGGAAGAAGCGGAGAGCAAGAAGCGTAGCGGCGAACTGCCTGAGGACTACGACGCGGCTGTTTTGCGGCCGTTCATCGAAACCATGGTTCAAGAATTGGGTCGTGCATTGCAGTTTTTCTTTACGAGCACGCCGCATAACAAAGTGGACTACATCATGTTGGCCGGTGGCTCTGCCGCTTTGCCAGGCCTGACCGCTGCGGTAACTCAGCATACAACCTTCCCTTGTAATTTGCTCAATCCCTTTGACGGAATGGAGATCGGAAACGGTGTTCGTTTGAAGAAGATGACCCGTGAGGCGCCTTCATATTTGACGTCGTGCGGCTTGGCCCTGCGGAGGTTTGCGCAGTGATTTTGATCAACCTCTTACCCCACCGCGAGGCCGCTCGTAAGCGCCGCCGCGATGTTTTCAATATTTCATTGGGCGCATCCGCGCTGCTTGGTGGACTGATCGCAGGCGCAATATTTTTGTGGTACGAAGCTGCAATATCCGAGCAACAAAGTACAAATGTCGTTTTGCAAAACGAGATCAAGAAGCTGGAAGACCAAATAAAAGACATCAGTGGACTTGAGGCTGAAATTGCGGCTTTGCGGGCGCGTCAGCAGGCGGTTGAAGACTTGCAGTCCGATCGTAACTTGCCGGTACATTTGCTGACCCAAATGGTCAATCAACTGCCAGACGGGGTATATATTAATAAAATGACCCAATTGGATCAAACGGTGACCATTAACGGCGTCGCGCAATCCAATGAGCGGGTATCGGAACTGCTTCGTAACCTCGCAAGCAATACGCCTTGGTTCGCCAAGCCGGAATTGGTTGAAATTGTTGCTGGAAACGTGGCGTTGACACCTCGTGACCAACGGCGCGTGGCAAACTTTGTTATCAAAGTGCGATTGGTTCGCTCCAGTGAGGCAGAAAAGGCGGCTCAATCCCAAAATGCGGCAGCGGCAGCACCATCCGCGGCCGCATCTGTACCGCTATCGGCCGGGTCTGCTGCCGTCAAGAAATTGTAGGAATCTAAATGGCTACCAAAATTTTAGGTTCAGTTGACTTTGCCGCGCTTCAGCAGAATCTGACTGCTCAGTTCAATGGGTTGGATCTCAAGGATCCTGCTTCCTGGCCTTCAATTCCCCGCTATCTATTGTTCATCGTTATTTCCGTGGTGATTGTCGTGGCGTTGTGGTTTGTTTGGCTGAGCGGCGAAGACGAAACACTGAAGCAAGAACACGAAAAAGAAGTCAAATTGCGGGCTGACTACAAGGTGAAGCTGACCAAGGCAGTCAATCTCGAGGTGCTCAAGAAACAACGGGAGCAGGTATTGCAATATGTGACACAACTTGAAAAACAGTTGCCAAGCAAGGCTGAAATGGATGCGTTGCTGTCAGATATCAACCAGGCGGGGTTAGGACGTAGCTTGCAATTCGATATATTTCGTCCTGGCCAAATTGCTGTTCGCGACTATTATGCCGAGCTTCCGATCGCCATCAGGGTAACCGGCAAGTACCATGATATCGGTGCGTTTGCTTCGGACATAGCTAACCTGTCCCGGATCGTCACGTTGAATAACCTGACGATTGCGCCCAGACCCGATGGGGCCTTGGTTCTTGATTCAACTGCGAAAACATTTAGATATTTGGACAAAGACGAAATCAGCGCGCAGAGCAAAGCAGCTGTGAAGGCTAAAAAATGAACGCCATCAGTCTTTTTGTATCAGTATCGGTTTTCGCTGTCTTGTGCGGGTGCGGATCGTCTCGCGACGACGACATTCGGCAATGGATGGCTGAGGAACGTAACCAGACGCGACCTCGTGTGGACCCCATTCCGGCACCAAAGCAGTTTAAGCCGGAGTCGTATACCAACGCTGCCGCTACGGAGCCGTTCAGCAAAGAAAAATTGACGCAGGCTCTGAAGCGCGATTCTTCACAAGTGGTCTCTAACGGCGCTCTCGTTGCACCAGAGTTGGCGCGGCGCAAAGAGCCCCTGGAGGCCTTTCCGCTTGATTCCGTGGGCTTGGTCGGTAGCATCATCAAGGCGGGGCAGCCAGTAGCTTTGGTGAAGGTGGATAACTTGCTCTACCAAGTCAAGCAAGGTAGTTATCTGGGTCAAAATTTTGGTCGAGTTATGAAAATCAGTGAGACCGAGGTGACCCTGCGTGAAATCGTGCAGGATGCAGTGGGCGAGTGGATTGAACGCGTTGCGACATTGCAGTTGCAAGAGAGGTCTAAATGAAAAATCAAAGTCAGCGATTGGGTTTGCATATGTGGCAAGGTCTTGTTTTTTCCATGGCGCTATTGTTAAGCGTTGGGGCACGTGCACAGATTGCAATCGAATCCGTCACGGGGTCGATACAAGGCGGCTCTGAAGTTATTCGCATCGACCTCAGCAAGGAATTGTCTGCGGTCCCTACAGGGTTTGCGATTCAATCACCGGCGCGCATTGCCCTGGATTTTCCTGGTGTTACCAGCGCGCTAGGGCGGTCCAACGTGGATTTGAACCAAGGCAACCTGAAGTCCGTTAGTGTGGTTCAGGCGGGGGAGCGTACACGGGTTGTACTGAATCTGAAATACCCCGCTGCCTACTCTGCCGAAATTCAGGGTAAATCTTTACTCGTTGTGTTGTCTTCAACCGCCCCAGTTGCGTCAACACCGACAGTTACAACAGCCTTTTCCGAAAGCCGTAGTCGTGACTCAGCGCCATTGAAAGATTTGGACTTCCGCCGCACGACGGATGGTGCCGGTCGTGTAGTCGTAACCCTGCCTAATAATCAAGTGGGCGTCGACATACGCCAACAAGGGCAAACATTGGTAGTTGATTTTATGAAGTCGACTCTTCCAGAGGGCTTGCGTCGGCGGCTTGATGTAGCTGACTTTGGTACTCCTATCAAATCTGTAACAACGACACAAGCTGGCGATCGGGTGCGCATGGTGATTGAGCCCACAGGACAATGGGAGCACAGCGCATACCAAAGCGATGAGCAGTTTGTGATCGAAGTGAAAGAAGTCAAAACTGATCCGAAAAAGCTAACCCAGGGCGCTGGGTACACAGGGCAAAAACTTTCGCTGAATTTCCAGAATATAGAAGTGCGTTCACTGTTGCAGGTGATTGCCGACTTTACGAATTTCAACATCGTCACATCAGATTCAGTTGCGGGGTCGGTTACTTTGCGACTGCAAGACGTCCCCTGGGACCAGGCGCTGGACATTATTTTGCAAGCTAAGGGTCTCGGAGTGCGCAAGAGCGGTAACGTTCTGTGGGTTGCCCCGAAGGACGAAATAGCTGCGAAAGAAAAGCTTGATCTTGAATCAGTTGTAGCTGTTCAAGGATTGGAAGCGTTGAGAACGCAATCGTTTCAAATTAATTACGCCAAGGCCGAGGACATTGCTGCGTATCTAAAAGCGGATGGTGGCGGTGAAAAGGGTTCTGCGCGCATATTGAGTGCGCGTGGGAGCGTTATCGCAGAGAAGAGGACTAACCAGCTATTTGTAACGGACATTCCCAGCAAATTGGAGCAGGTCCAACAGTTAATTGCCAAATTGGACATCGCAGTTCGTCAGGTGCT
>JANXVI010000084.1 GCA_025351745.1 Rhodoferax sp. | reverse complement strand
ATCACCGAGGCCACGATGCGCGGCGAGATTGCCGATTTCCAGACCAGCCTGCGTCGTCGCGTGGCGCTACTTAAGGGCGTCACTATCGCGGATCTGGAAGCGGTTTATGTCCAGCGCCTGCAGCTCAACCCAGGCGCGGCCGAACTGGTCGAAACTTGCAAGGCGGCGGGGCTCAAGGTGTTGCTGGTGTCGGGTGGCTTCACGTTCTTTGCCGACCGCGTCAAGGAGCGCCTTGGTATCGATTTCGCCCGCTCCAACCGGCTGGAGATCAGCAGCGGCCCCAACTGTGGTGAGCTGACCGGCGGCCTGGTCATGCAGTCCTGGGGCGAGATTTGCGATGGTGCCGAGAAGCGCCGCACGCTGCTGGAAGTGGCCTCTCTGATGGGCATCGAGCCCGCCCAATGCATCGCGATGGGCGATGGCGCCAATGACTTGCCCATGATGACCGCCTGCGCGGACGCGGGCGGCCTGTCCGTGGCCTACCACGCCAAACCCAAGGTGCGCGAGCAGGCCATGGTGTCGATTGAAGCCGGTGGCCTGGACCGGCTGCTGGAAGTGCTGCAGAACTGAGCCCAGCGTGGGGGCGGGGCTTCGCCGCCAGGCCGCCCCAAGGCGAACCCGCCCCCTCGGGGGGCAGCGACCCGCGTAGCGCCAGAGCGTGGGGGCTTATTGCCCTGCGGCGATCTGCCGCAATGCCCGTTCAAACACCTCGGGCGGCTGACCGCCCGATATCAGATGGCGGTCGTTGATGATCACCGCCGGCACCGAGCTGATGCCCTGGCGCTGGTAAAACTGCTCTTGTGCGCGCACTTCGGCCGCGTAGGCGTCGCTGGCCAAAATTTCGTTGGCCCGCTTGGTATCGAGGCCCACTTCGCCAGCCACCCGAGCCAGCACCGCATGGTTGCTGGGGTCTTCGCCATCGGTGAAATAGGCTTTGAGAAGCGCTTGCTTCAACGCCAATTGCAGGGCGTCTCCCTCCAAGTGGGCCCAGTGCAAGAGGCGGTGCGCATCAAAGGTGTTGTAGATGCGCGAGCGCTTGTCCAGGTTGAAAGTAAAACCCAATTCAGCGCCGCGCGCGCGAATGGTCTCGCGGATGACAGCGGCCTGCTCCGGCGTGGAGCCGTACTTGTTGCGCAAGTGTTCGGTGGTGTCCTCGCCCTCGGGCACCATGTTGGGATTCAGTTCAAAAGGCTGGAAGCTAATGTCCGCCTTCACGTCTGCCGCCAGCCGAGCCAATGCCAACTGCAGAGAGGCCAAGCCTACCGCGCACCAGGGGCAGGATACGTCGGATACAAAATCAATTTTCAGGGTTGTGGTCATGGTGGGTATCTTAGAAGACAAGGTCAGCAGTTGGGGGCATTGCCGACAATTTCATCAGCCATTTTGACGCCATCCAAATACTTTTTTACACAACACTCGACGCAGGTCAGGCGTATCATCAACTCAACCATGTCAAACGCCGCGCGCTTCCTTCAATCGGTCACGCTTCCCGTGATGCCAGAGGTCGCGCAGGCGCTGATAGCCACTCTTAGCAAAGACAATGCCGACGTGCCCGCAGTGACGGCCATCATCGGAAAAGACCCCGGCCTTACGACCACCCTGCTGCGCATGGCCAATAGCGCGATGTTTGGCCTGTCACGTACGGTGCACACGCTGGACAGTGCGGTCAGCGTGATCGGTATGGCGCACATCCGGGCGCGTGCTTTGTCGATCTGCATCGCGAGCAGCTTTGTGTTCCCGCCGGGCCTGGAACGGCTGGATTTCTGGCGCAACAGCATGGCCTGTGCGGGGTACACCAAGTGGCTGGCCGGCCACCTTGCGATCGACGAGCAACAGGCCTGGTTGATCGGCATGATGTTGCGCCTGGGCGAGATTGTCATCGCCCAGCGCATGCCAGAGACGCTGGTGCATATCGAAGCGCGCCCCTGCGCCCCCGCACAGCGCTGGATGCGTGAGCGCTATGCGGCAGGTTTCGACGAAGGCCAGATTGCTGCGGAAATAGCACGCCGTTGGGATTTTCCCGATGCGGTGGCCAACGCGCTCGAATGGACAGCCCAGCCCCTGTCTGACAACGCACCCCGCCTCAGCGCCGTGGTGCACCTGGCAGCGCTGATCTCAGACCAGGCTATGACCGCCGCACCGGTACTCGCCCATTTGCCGACAGCCGTATTCCGCTCACTGGGCCTGGATGTAGAAAAGCTGCAATTTCAGACCCCCAACGCCGAGTTGTTCAGCGATATTTCGATGTTGCAGGGCTGACTCTGGCGGCAGGGCCGACAATACGCCATGCCTTTTCTCTCCCTCGGACTGCTCCCCACACTGGCCCAAGCGGCCAACGCCCTCGGATTTACCGAACCCACGCCCATACAAACTGAAGCCATTCCGGCCGTCTTGACCGGCGCCGATGTCTTGGCGTCGGCCCAAACAGGGTCTGGCAAGACTGCGGCCTTTGCCCTGCCTTTGCTGCAACGCCTACAAGAACTGCCCGCGGAAAACCGCCACCAGTATGGGCGCGCCATTCGGGCGCTGATTGTGGTGCCCACCCGTGAACTGGCCGCCCAGGTTGGCGATGTGGTGCGGAGTTTGGCGCAGTCCCTGCCCCAACAGCCCAAAGTGGTTGTAGCCTCGGGCGGCGTTTCCATCAACCCGCAAATGATGGCGCTGCGCGGTGGAGCCGATGTGCTGGTTGCCACGCCGGGCCGCTTGCTTGATCTGGCTGGGCAAAACGCGGTTCAACTGGCTACCGTTCGGCTGCTGGTGCTGGACGAAGCGGATCGACTGCTAGACCTGGGCTTTGCCGAAGAGCTGTCCAAAGTGTTGACGCTGCTGCCCCCTAAACGCCAAAGCCTCTTTTTCTCGGCCACCTTTTCGACTGACGTGCGTGATTTGGCCAGCCAGATGCTGCACGACCCTGTGCAAATTTCTGTGGCATCCACCGAGTTGCCGCCGGCGGACATTGTGCAACGGGCTATATTGGTCGACACGGACAAACGCACGCAATTGCTGCGCCATTTGATCAAGGACCAAGGCTGGAAGCGTGTGCTGGTGTTCGTCGCCACCAAATACGCGGCAGAACTGGTGGCCGAGAAGTTGTACAAGGCCAAAATCTACGCCACGGCTTTCCACGGAGACCTCAGCCAAGGCGCGCGCAAGCAGGTGCTGGCAGAGTTCAAGGACGAGCAATGGGAGGTGGTCATCACCACCGATCTGGCCTCGCGCGGTATCGACATCGCAAAGCTGCCGGTGGTGGTCAACTACGATTTGCCACGCTCAGCGGTGGACTATGTGCACCGCATTGGGCGCACCGGCCGTGCCGGGGAGCCGGGCCTGGCAGTCAGCTTTGTCAGCGCCGATACCGAAGCCCATTTTCATATGATTGAAAAGCGCCAGGGCTTGCGGCTGCTGTTGGAAAAGATTACGGGCTTCGAGCCCACTGAAGTTGCTACGCCCATGGCCCCGCAGGTGGCTGCCGACAAAGGTGGCATCAAAGGCACGCGCCCCAGCAAGAAAGACAAGCTGCGTGCCTTGGCTGCGCAGGGCAAGCCACCCATCTGAGGCTGGTCGACGGCTCGCCTTAGTCCAACCGGTGCACTTGTCGCTGCCTAGGGTTTGACTGTCGCCGCCTTGCGGTCAGCCATGATCCGTTGCGCAGAGGGCCGCTCGCCAATGAATTTCATGTAAGCCTTGTAGTCCACACCGGCGGCCAACAGCAAGTCTTCACCGTAAATCGCCTTGGTCGCCATGCCTACCACCGGCAGGCTGGCAAAAGCCGCGCAATCGGCCAGTGTGAAAGTGTCGCCCGCCGCATAGGGGCCGAACTTCAGCAACCGCTTGACGGCGGGAATGCTCTTGTCCAGCTGCTTGCGCACCCGTGCCTGCGTGCCCTCGCTAACCGTGCCACCAAAGAATGCCTGATAGTACAGATCGCGTGCTACCAGTTCCAAGTGCAGATCAATGTAGATGCAGAGTTCACGCACCTTGGCGGCGGCAAACGGGTCAGGGGGCAAGAGCGGCGGATTCGGATAGGCTGCTTCGATATATTCCAGGATCGCTTCGCTCTCGCACAGGTTGCCCTGCGGGGTGCGAATGAAGGGGATTTTTGCCAGCGGCGAGGCTGACAGCACCGCTTCGTCGGTCAGACCCGTCTTGACGTTCTCTTCCACGAACGGTACATTTTTTTCCAGCAGCGCCAACTTGACTTTGTTGTAGTAGTTGGAGACGGGGAAACCACACAGCGTCAACATAAAACATTCTCCTGTTCAAGACGTGAAACAAATTACTCCAGTGGAGGGGCGCCTGCGGGCCGCGCTTGCCGGTGCCCATGCGATGCCAATATCTCCACATAGAACTGATCGCCGCCCGCGTTGGCAATGCCATCGATCAATTCTGTCAACGTCGCGAAGTGGACCACAACGGCCTGTTCTTCGGCAGCACCAAAGCGACAATCGAAATCCCAAAAATCAACACCCTCGGGTAGATCGCGGCGGCGTTCGCGTTTGACGTATTTGCGAATTTCATGCTTGACGGCGTCCAGAACGCGGTCACGGTTCTTGCCTTCAATGGAGAGTTTGAATGTTTTTTTCATGCTGCGATTATGCGATGCCGCTTGCGTGACCCCAGTTATCCGGCACACTTGTTACCCATGAACACAACACACGCCACCCCCAGCAAAGAAGAAATCGCCCTGTTGGAGCCATTTGAGCGTCTGGGTCTCAACCGCATTGAGTTGGTCTTCACCACGGAACACGCCAGCCGCGCGTGCGCGGAACTGGAGCACGCCAAGGTGCTGGGGTTCGATTCAGAATCAAAACCCACTTTCTTCAAAGACCAGGTATCAGAAGGGCCCCATATCGTTCAGTTGGCCACTGCCGACAAGGCCTGGGTCTTTCAATTGCACGACCCACAGTGCAGCCTAATGGTGGCGGAGCTACTGGCCAGCCAGCGTATCACCAAGGCAGGTTTTGGCCTGGGCGACGACCGCAAACGCATTGTCGCCAAATTGGGGGTGGAACCCGGTGGCGTATTGGAACTCAACACCATCTTCCGGGAACGCGGCTACCGCAAAGACATGGGCGTCAAAGGGGCGGTGGCCGTGCTTTTCAACAAGCGCTTTATCAAGTCCAAAAAGGCTGCCACGTCCAACTGGGCCAATCCCCATCTCACAGACGCCCAACTGGTCTACGCCGCCAACGATGCCTATGCCGCGTTCAGGGTGTTTGAAGCATTGCAACTGGGCTAAAGCCATACCACCGCACAATACGCGGATGATTCCTTTTTCCGTACTAGACCTCTCCCCCATCACCGAAGGCAGCGACGCAGCGCAATCGTTCCGCAACACGCTGGATTTGGCACAACACGCGGAACGTCTGGGCTTCAAGCGCTACTGGCTGGCCGAACACCATGGCATGCCCGGCATTGCCAGCGCGGCCACCGCGGTACTCATCGGCCATGTCGCCGGTGGCACATCCACCATACGTGTGGGTGCAGGCGGCATTATGCTACCCAACCATTCGCCCCTGGTGATTGCCGAACAATTTGGCACCCTGGAATCGCTTTATCCGGGCCGCATCGATTTGGGCTTGGGCCGCGCACCGGGCTCCGACCAGATGACGGCGCACGCGTTGCGGCGCAATCTGTCGTCGGACGCCGACGCGTTTCCGCAAGACGTGTCCGAACTGATCGATTTCATGTCAGACCAGCCGCAGCAAAAGGTGCGCGCGGTGCCGGGAGCCGGGCTCAAGATACCGGTTTGGATACTGGGCTCTAGTCTGTTTGGTGCCCAGTTGGCTGCGATGATGGGCTTGCCCTATGCCTTTGCCTCGCACTTTGCGCCCGCGCAGATGATGGACGCCATAGAAATCTACCGTGCCCGCTTCAAGCCTTCGGCCCAACTGGCCAAGCCGCATGTGATGCTGGGCTTCAACGTTTTCGCTGCCGATACCGATGAAGCGGCGCACGTTCTAGCAACCTCCATGCAACAGGCTTTCGTCAACCTGCGCAGTGGCCGCCCTGCCCGCCTGCCCCCGCCCAAGCCCGGTTATGCGCAGCAGGTTGGTCCGGCAGAACAGGCATTGCTGCGCAGCGTGTTGTCGTGCACCGCAATAGGATCGCCACAGACCATCCGCAAAGGCTTGCAGGATTTTGTGGCGCGCACCGGTGCCGATGAGTTGATGATCACGTCGCAGATGTTTGACCATGCGGCACGCAAACATTCGTACGCACTGACCGCGCAGGCCATGGCGCATTAGCACTGCGGCGGACCTAGCCCTTGCCCGGCAAATGAAAATTGAGCAGACGGGTGGCAATCAGCGTTTCAGCCAAAAAGCACATGAGCGCCAACAAAAAGCTCACGACGCCCGACAAAAAACCACCCACGGCCCAGCGGCTGATCTGAAAACCTGTGGTCTCGCCGACAAACAGCACGATGATGGTCAGGCCGATCAAAAAAGCGCAGAAGGTCAGCAGCGCAATACCGCCATTGGCCAGCCGACCGCGTAAGCGCAGCTCGGCCAATTCCTTGAACGCGCGGTCCAAAAACTCGCGGTCCGTGGACTCACGGGCGCGGTCCTCGACCAGGCGGGCACGATCAATGATACGGGCCAGACGCCCGGCAATCGCACCGATCATTCCCGACACGGCGGTCAACAAAAACACCGGTGCCACTGCCAGTTGTATGCCGTGGGTTACCTCGTCTGCATTGAATGTCAACATGGGGCTCCTGGCAGGTCTTCGTAGTAGTGGAATGCATGGCAACTGCTGGCCCAATGACCGTTGGTGGTGCTGCGCGCGCCCAGTCCGACGACCCGGCGGCCCGTGGCCTTGATCTTTTGCGCCAAAGGCATGAAATCGCTGTCACCACTTACGATGACGACAGTGTCAATATGGCCGAAGCGTGCGATGTCTTCCAACGCATCCAGGCTCAGCCGAATATCGGCGCCATTTTTGGCCGCACCACCGGGTGGAAACAGCTGGATCAACTCCATCGCATGGTGCAACAACGCGTCGCGGTAACGGCCAAAGTATTGCCAATTGCAATACGCGCGATTGATGACCACGGGACCCAGGGAGGCCGCAAGCGAAACTACCGCCGGAACGTTGACCAAGGGCTCCTGCACCCTGAATCGGTTGTCCTGCTTGCCATAAGAGCCTTCTTGGCGGGCTTCGCACAGGGCAGCATGCAGATTTTCAAAATCCCAGTACAGGGACACGGCGGCTGGGTGGGTACGGTCGTCCATCGGGTGCATAGGGTCTGGCTACTAAGCATGCATCGTACCCGCTGCCGGGTATGCCGTTAGCCACCGGCGCGTTTGACCGTGTGACCTTGCGCCTTGAGGATTTGTATGACGCGTTCGATATGGTCACCCTGGACCTCGATCACGCCGTCTTTGACCGTACCGCCGGTGCCGCACGCCGCCTTGAGTTGCTTGCCCAGGTCTGCCAGCGCAGCAGCGTCCACCAACACTCCCTTGACCACGGTGACTGCCTTGCCGCCGCGGCCCTTGGTCTCGCGCGACACGCGCACGGTTCCATCACCCGTGGGCGCAACGGGCTGCTTGCACGTGCACTGCACCACCGGCTGACGGCAGTCGGGGCACATGCGTCCGCTGTCGGTGGAGTAAACCAGGCCGCCTAAGGCGGCGAGTCCCGAAATTTTGGCTTTCAGAATGTTTCCCAATCATCATCGCCACCGGCGGGCGTTGCCTTGGCGCTCACCTTCGGGCTGGGTTTTGGCAGCGCCGTTGCGGCGGGAGCACTTGCATAGCCTGCCGACCCTGCCGGGGCCCCGGGCCTTTTTGTGCCCTTGAACGCACCGCGCTGGGCGCCAGTGCCCGCCACGCCAATGGTGCGGCGCTGGGCAGCCTGGAAGGAAGGGTTTTTGGCAAAAGATCGGACCGTCGCCAGCGGCATCACAGCGCCCATATCTCCCTCATTGAGGCGGAACGCAGCGACCACGTGCACCAGGTCTTGCGCCTGGGATTTGAGGCCGCTGGCAGCTGCTGCCATCTGCTCCACCAACGCGGCGTTTTGCTGTGTGGCCCGATCCATGTGGGTGACGGCCTCGCCCACCTGCGAAACGCCCAAGGCCTGCTCGTTGCTGGCCGCACTGATCTCACCGACGATGTCGGTCACCCGCTTGATGCTGCTGACAACCTCGGTCATCGTCACGCCGGCCTGGTCCACCAAGGAAGTTCCACGGGCTACGCGCTCCACGCTGGCGCCAATCAGGTTTTTGATTTCTTTGGCGGCCTCAGCGCTGCGACCCGCCAGGCTACGCACTTCGGACGCCACCACAGCAAAGCCACGCCCTTGCTCACCGGCACGGGCCGCTTCCACCGCCGCATTCAAAGCCAGGATATTGGTTTGAAAAGCAATGCCATCGATGACGCTGATGATGTCCGATATCTTGCGACTGGACTCGTTGATGCCTTTCATGGTCTCTACCACCTGCGCAACAACGTCGCCGCCCCTGATGGCCACGCTGGACGCGTTCAAAGCCAGTTGGTTGGCTTGGCGTGCGTTGTCGGCGTTTTGCCGCACAGTAGAGCCCAGTTCTTCCATCGATGCTGCAGTTTGTTCGAGCGCACTGGCTTGTTGCTCGGTACGCGACGACAAGTCGTGGTTGCCCTGGGCGATTTCCGAACTGGCGGTGGCCACACCCTCTGCGCCCTGGCGCACATTGGTCACGACTTTAGCCAAGGCCAGGCGCATCGACTCCAACGCATGCAGCAATTGGGCCGGCTCATCGCTGCCCACCGGATGTAGCGCATGGGTCAGGTTGCCATCGGCAAACTCTTTGGCAGCGCCAACGGCAAACGCGATGGGCCTGGTAATAAGGCGGATGATCAGCACCGCCATGATGGCTGCCAGGGCCACTGTCACGCACAGCAGGGCCACCACGCTCCATTTGGCGCTGGCGTAGGTGGTTTTGGCACCGTCATATGCCGCATCTGCCCCTTTTGCGTTGTGAGTGTTCATTGCCTCAATATTTTTGAACAAGGCGCGAAAAGCGGTGCGCGACTCGCCATTCAACAACTCGGTTGTGGCCATGGCCTCAGCCGGTCCGATGTCCGACAGGGTCAGCAGCTTTGCGCTAACAGCGTAGTAGGCGGTCAATTCTTTGCCGAATTTTTCCCAGCTTTGCTTTTCGTCGGCAGTGTCCATCAACGACTCAAACTTCTTGCCAACCCCGCCCAATTTGACCTTGTCCGCCTGGATGCGATCGGCCTCGACCTTTTTCTCTTCCGCAGTCACCGCCATCGCGTGCTGGGTCTCGGCTTGGCGCAGGTCGTTGAGCAAACCCTCAATCTCGCCCGCGTGACGGATGCTGGGTAGCCAATTGCTGGCTATCTCTTCGGTGCTGGCATTGATACGCGCCAGCTGCGTCAGCGCGAACAGTCCAATCACACCGGTCAACAACACCATGAGCAAAAAAGCGAAGCTCAGCTTCACGCTGATTCTGATATTCGAAAAATTCATGGTCCAGCTTTCCCCATTAAATAGCGCCCAGGATGCGGGCAGGCCGTCCCAATTATGGTGTGGCTATTGATTCACTTTTGGGCAAAATTGACCGATTCACGCCCGTTTTGCGATCCGTGTCACGCGGGCGACCGACCCAGTGCCCGTACAAAGTTGATTTACACATCGAAACATCCGACTTGGGAAAGCGCAAGGAGTGGCCATCAGAACCGGTGTAAAGTTCCGTCCACGTTCAACCCACGAGGTCTATTTTTTATGTCTACGTTCCGCATTTTGTCTTCTTCACTTCTGGTAGCCACCTTGCTGGTGCAGCCAGCAATGGCCCAAAAACAGGACAAGGCCGCCATCGGCAAATCCGTCGCCGAATTCATCAAAGTCTCGCAGAGTCTGGCTGCCAGCCTGGCCGACCTCACCAAGCGCACCGCCACTGCCTCTCCCAATGACAAAGATATGCTCAAACTGGTAACCAACCAGCTCGGCCTGGTCGATGCCACAGCCGATGGAGTCACCGCACTGGGCGTGGTGACCGCTGAAATGCGCGACGGCAGCGATGCGGCCGTTGCCAAAAAGAACCTTGCCATTCGCTGCACGGCACTCAAATCGTTGGCCGACGCTACCAGCAAATATGTCACCAGCGTAGCCCCCAACATCGCCGCAGTGGCGACGGGCGCCGAAGTCAAAAAGGCAAGCGAGTTGGTGATACAAATGGGTCAACACCCCTTGTGCAACGCCGGAAAGTGATTCTGAAATGAAAGAACCGATTCCTGGACGAACCGTTCGCCTTGCTGCCCTTATGGCATGCGCACTTGCTGCGCCCTTGGCATGGTCTCAAACTGCGGCGGCTCCGGCCAGTGCGGCCTCTGCGCCCGCCGTGCCAGCCATCCGGGCAGAGTTGCGCACCTTGCTGCTGGACGCTCAAACCCTGATCAACGAGAAGAAGTTTCCGCAGGTCAAAGAGAAACTCCAACTGGCCAACGCGCTGGCCGACAAGTCCCCGTACGAAACCTATGTCACTGCCCGGGTGCAATTGTCAGTCGCCATTGCCGAAGATGACGCCCCCAACGCCAACAAGTTGCTGGAGCAGGTGTTGCAACTCAACACCACCGGTGCCTGGCTCAAACCCGAGGAAACCCTGCCGCTGATGCAGGCAGTGGGCATTACCTACTATCGTATCAAGGACTACGCCCAGTCCGCCGCGTGGATGGACCGCAACATCAAAGCGGGCGGGACAGACCAGGCCGTCAAAGACACGCGTGTACAGGCCTATTTGCTGGCAGGCAACCTGGCTCGGGGCAGCGAGCTGATCAATGAAGAGATCACCGCCAGCGAACTGGCCAAAAAGCCGCCGCCAAAGGCCTATCTGGAAAACCTGGCCCAGGCCCGCAACAACTTGAAAGATACGGCTGGCTACACCCGTGCGTTGGAATTGCTGGTGCAGTATTACCCCAGCAAGGAGCATTGGCGCTCGGTAATCAACCGCCTGTGGGGTCGCTCCGACCTGGCCACCAGACTGCAGCTGGATGTGTTCCGCCTGGCTTTTTACACCGGAACACCAGAAGAAGCCACGGACTACACCGAATATATTGACTTTGCATCAAAGGCCGGCTTCTCGGGTGAGGCCTTGCGTGCGTATGAGCTGGGCGTCACCGCAGGGCAATTGGGCGGTACCGATGCCCATAAAAAGCTGCGTGCCAAGTTGACCCAAGAAAACGAACAAGACCGCAAGACCATGGTCGCCGACACCGCCGCCGCACTGAAGAAGCCGGACGGTCTTGCTTTGTTCAACATCGGTCTGAACATGGTGGGCATGCAACAGTTCGAGAAGGGTGTGGAATTGATGGAAAAGGGCATTGCCAAAGGCATTGCCCGTCGCCCCGAAGATGCGCGCCTGCGCTTGGGTGTAGCCTACATCCAGGCCGGACAAAACGACAAGGCCTTGCAAACCCTGGCATCCGTGTCCGGTCCTGAAGGGCTGACCGAGTTAGTGCGCTACTGGACCTGGGCAATTCGCAAGCCCTGAGCCAGCTAGAGCCGGCAAGAGCAGACCCTGGACCCTGAGTGAATACGCTACGCTATCATTAGCGTAGCATTACACGCATACCACACGAGGGCTAGAGCCCGTTTTTACCATAAATCTGTATAAAACGGCAACAAACACCCCGTTTTAGGTATCTATGGCATTACGGACCCAGTGTTATAGGGAGACTCGAATGCACTACAGCGCAATGCGGTGGATGGTTGGTATGACCGCCAAGCTGGTGACCCGTCTGGTGAGGGCCGAGCACATGGATGTCGTCGAGCTGAAACCCACCACACTGTGCAAGGGCTTGCCGACCAAGACCGGACTGTTGCCGTCTCCGTATGACATGCCCAACGGGATTCCGACGGCCAGATAGGTTGGCCACATGCCCGCGTCCGAACGCCTGCAAACCGCCCTGACTTTGTTGCATCAAAACGCCCGTCCGGCTGCACTGCTGGGCTTGTCGGGCTTTGGCATTGCGGGCGAGGATCGCTTGGGTCTGTCCGTACCTGCCATGCGCGCCATTGCCCGCACGCTGGGACGCGACCACGCGCTGGCGCAGGCGCTGTGGGACACGGCCATACCCGACGCACGTATCGTGGCCAGCATGGTGGCCGATCCTGCGCTGTTGACCGCGCGCCAGATGGATGTCTGGGTCAAGGGCTTTGCGGCCTGGGACGTGTGCGACCAGACCTGCTTGAACGCTTTCGTCAAATCTCCGTTGGCTTGGCGCAAGGTCGACGCCTGGGCCAACCGCAAGGATGAATTTGTGCGTCGTGCCGCTTTTGCATTGCTGGCCACGCTGGCGGTGCATGACAAGGACGCCGATGACGCACGCTTCATCGCAGCCTTGGCACGGGTGGAAGCTGCGGCCGATGACGACCGCAATTTTGTAAAGAAGGCCGTCAACTGGGCACTGCGTGGCATCGGCAAGCGCAATGCGGCCTTGCACACCCACGCCATTGCAGCAGCGCTGCGGATTCAGCAACAAGGCTCCAAGTCGGCGCGCTGGATTGCGGCCGACGCCTTGCGCGAACTGGCACCCAAGATGAACTCCTGATGTTCACGCAGTCCAAGGACCACCAGAACTGGCAGGACCGCGACGTGGTGCATAACCCGTACGACGCTAGCGGCCCGTTTCTCCTAAGCAGTGGTGCTGGGCGGCGTCCATCTCGACGCCGCGATCCTGGTCACGTACCAAAACCATGGCCGCAGGCAGTGTGGCTGGCAAGGCATCGATAGAGGCAAAGCCACGGGTTTTCAAAGCAATTTCTCTTAAACCGCCTGCCCCAAGCGCCCCACACCCTCTTCAATCTTCGCCACATCCGCTGTCGCAAAACTCAAGCGCAGCGTAGACAGATCGGGATTGCTGGCATAAAACGGCGCACCCGGCACAAAGGCCACGCCCTTCTCTATCGCCCGTTTGGCCAGCTCCGCACCATCCTTGACCTTGCCACCCGCACCCGTCAAGCGGGCCCACACAAACAACCCGCCTTGCGGTTGCACAAACTCAATCGCATCACCCAGCTCCTTGCGCAGCGCGTTGCCCATGGCCATCGCGCGCTCGGCGTAGACCTTGCGCACGCGGGCCAAGGTGGCGGGCATGCGACCGGCCTTGAGGTATTGCGAGGCGGTGGCCTGGGCAAAGGTGCTGGTGTGTGCATCGCTGAACTGCTTGCACATCGTGGCCTTGGCCAGTAGCTCAGGGGGCGCAACCATCCAGCCTACGCGCAGGCCGGGGCTCAACACCTTGCTCAGGCTGCCGCAATGCACCAGTAGCTCGCGGCTGCCGGGCACGCCGGCGCTCAGTGCTAGCAGCGATGGGGGTGGCGCATCGTTGAAGTACAAATCGCCGTAGGGATCGTCTTCGACGATCAAGGTCTGGTACTTCACCGCCATCTCCAGCACCTGCTTGCGGCGCTCCAGGCTCAACATCACACCACTGGGGTTACCAAAGGTGGGGATCAGGTAGACGAATTTGGGCTTGTGCTCGGCGATCAGTGCTTCCAGTTTGTCGGTCTGCACGCCGTTGGCGTCAATCGGTGCGCTGATCAGCTCGGCACCGTAGAGGCGAAAGCACTGGATGGTAGCCAAAAAGGTGGGGCCTTCCACAATCACTTTGTCGCCGGGACTGATCATGGTCTTGCCCAACAGGTCCAGACCCTGCTGACTGCCGGTGGTGACGATGAGCTGTTCGGGTGCCAGGTCCATGACGCCTTTGGCTTGCATGAACGCGGCCAGTTGTTCACGCAACGGGTTGAAGCCTTCGGTTGCGCCGTATTGCAGCGTGGCACCCGCCTCTTCGGTCAGCGCGGTGTTGACAGCTTCGCGTATGCCCTCCACGTCAAACAAGGCCGGGTCGGGAAAGCCGCCCGCAAAGCTGATGATGCCGGGCTTGCCCAGCAGCTTGAAAAGCTCTCGGATGGCGGAGGTTTCTACGTTGTCTAGACGAGTGGCAAATTGGAGCGGCATGGCGGTTTACAAAGGAGAGTGGGTTTGCAATGGTAGCGCCTGCATTGGCACAGCCGCTGACCCACCGCGCTGACCGTCCTATTTACCGTGCCAAGTGACTTATGCACCTTTTGCATAAGGCCATGAATGAGGGCATTTCTGCATATCCAGCGCCTCTGTGCGGGCCTAGAATTCGCGGCATCCAAAAGATAACCCCGGAGCACACCAATGACCTCTTCCGCGCTCACCGAGCTGCTGTCCTACACCCAGGAACACGCAGGCCCGGCCTCCAGTCGCATCCATGATTTTGTGGCGGCATATTTTGACAATACCGACCCCGACGAGTTGGTAGCCCGTGGCCCGTCCACGCTGTTTGCCATTGCCAACGCGCATTGGCGCCTGCTGGAGATGGCCCGCCCCGCCAACACCGCCAAAGTCCGCGTCTTCAACCCCACACTGGCCGAAGACGGTTTTGTCAGCGACCACACGGTGGTGCAAATCGTCAACGACAACATGCCCTTTCTGGTGGATTCGGTCACCATGGCCATCAACCGCAGCAACCGCACGGCGCACTGGATTGTTCACCCGCTACTGAGCGTCGCCCGTGATGCGCAGGGCAAAGTCCAAAGCGTCAGTAGCGCAGCCGCCGCCACGGCAGCGGGCCGCGCGGGCCCGGTGGAATCGCTGATCCAGGTTGAATGCGATCGCATCGTAGGCGCTGCCGACCAACAGGCACTGGCCGATGAACTGGAGAGCGTGCTCTGCGACGTGCGCAGTGCCGTACAAGACTGGAGCGCCATGCTGGAGCGCGCCCAGACCATGGCGGCGGATGCGTCTCGCTCGTCGCTGTCGCCAACCGGGCGCCAAGAGGGTGTCGATTTTCTGAGCTGGTTGGAAGACCGCCACTTCACCTTTTTGGGTGCACGCGATTACGACCTCAAACGCGATGGCGACGTGGTCAGCATGGTGGCCAAACCTGAGACCGGTTTGGGCATTCTGCGTGGCCCGGTCCACTCGCTAGAGACCGTGCTACCACCCGAAGCCGTGGCGCTGCTCGAATCAAATGAACTGGTGTTGGTCACCAAGGCCATGACCCGTGCCACCGTGCACCGCCCCGCCTGGCTGGACTATGTGGCGGTCAAGCGCTTTGACGCTGATGGCCGCGTGGTCGGAGAGGCGCGCTTTTTGGGCCTGTACACGGCCAGCGCCTACGCCGCACCCGTCACCGATATCCCACAAGTGCGTAGCCGTGTGGCTGCGGTAATGGCCGCCGCCGGTGTGGTGCCCGACAGCCATGCCGCCAAATCGCTTCAATCGATTTTGGACGTGTACCCACGCGACGAGCTGTTTCAGATCGACACCCCTACGCTGACCGAGCACGCCATTGGTATCCTGCGCTTGCAAGAGCGCCAGCGCACGCGCCTGTTCCTTCGCCGTGACCCCTTTGGCCGCTTCACGTCGGCCCTGGTGTTCGTGCCCCGCGACCGCTTCAATTCCGAGCTGCGTATCAAGATCGGTAACGAACTGATGGCCGCACTGGATGGCTTGTCCATCGAGTTCACGCCCATGCTGACCGATAGCCCGCTGGCCCGCATCCATTATCTGGTGCGCGCCAAAGAGAATGCGCCCCACGTCGTCAATTTTGCGGCGCTGGAAGCCCGCATCACCCGCCTGACCCAACGGTGGGAAGACGATTGCACGACCGAGCTGTTGCGCGCGCATGGGGAAGGCCCCGGCCTGGCTTTGGCCCACCGCTTTGCCGATGCCTTTCCCACCGCCTACCGCGAAGACTTTTCGGGCCAGGTTGGCGCTGAAGATGCGGACATGCTGTTGGCGCTATCTCCCACTTCGCCGCTGGCCGTCAAGCTGTACCGTCCGCTGGACGCGGGCACCGGCTTCCTGCGCCTGAAAATCTACAACACCTCGAAGGTAGCCCTGTCAGACTCTTTGCCCGTGCTGGAACGCATGGGTGCCCGCGTGCTGGACGAACACCCCTACCGCATTGGCCACAATGGCGACACACTGTGGATACACGACCTGGGCCTGCAACTGCCAGCAGACACCGACATTGCCAAGGTCAAAGCGCGCTTTGAGGCGCTGTTCGCCACCGCATGGCGCGGCGGTGTGGAAAGCGATGACCTGAACCGCCTGGTGTTGGTCACCAATCTGGATGCGCGCGCCATCTCCATACTGCGCGCTTACACGCGCTACTTCAAACAACTGGGCTTTGCCTTTAGCCAAAGTTATATCGAAGCGGCGTTGAACAAGAATGCCAACATCGCACAGGCCATCGTCGAATTGTTCATGGCGCGTTTTGACCCCGCCTTTGCAGGCGACCGCGCCGCAGCGCAACAACACATCAAGCAAGACATCGACACCGCGTTGGGCCATGTCGCCAGCCTGGACGAAGACCGCATCCTGCGCCAGTTCGTCGCCACGGTGATGGCCACATTGCGGACCAACCTGTGGCAGACCACGACGACGGGTACAGCGAAGCCGTACATCAGCTTCAAGCTCAACCCGCGCGAAGTGCCCGGTGTGCCCGAACCCAAGCCCCTGTTCGAAATCTGGGTGTATTCGCCCCGAGTCGAGGGCGTGCATTTGCGCGGTGGCAAGGTCGCTCGTGGCGGCCTGCGCTGGTCCGACCGCCGTGAAGATTTCCGCACCGAAATTTTAGGTCTGGTCAAAGCCCAGCAGGTCAAGAACACGGTCATCGTTCCAGTGGGCTCCAAAGGTGGCTTTGTGTTGAAGAACGCCCCACCTGCCACCGACCGTGACGCCTTCATGGCCGAGGGCATTGCCTGCTACAAGCTCTTCCTGTCGGGCCTGCTGGACATCACCGACAACGTGGTCAAGGGTGCCGTGGTACCGCCGACCAATGTGGTTCGGCATGACGTGGACGACCCCTACCTGGTGGTCGCTGCCGACAAGGGCACGGCCACGTTCTCGGACATCGCCAATGGCGTGTCGGCAGACTACGGCTTTTGGTTGGGCGATGCGTTTGCCTCGGGCGGCTCGGTCGGCTATGACCACAAGAAGATGGGCATCACCGCACGCGGTGCATGGGAGGCGGTCAAACGCCACTTCCGCTCGCTGGGTGTCAACACCCAGACCACCCCCTTCACCGTGGCCGGTATTGGCGACATGTCGGGCGACGTGTTTGGCAACGGCATGCTGCTGTCGGAACAAATCAAACTCGTCGTGGCGTTTGACCACCGCCATATTTTCATCGACCCGAATCCGGATGTTGCCAAGTCGTTTGCGGAGCGCCAGCGTCTGTTCAACCTGCCCCGATCCAGCTGGGACGACTACGACAAGAGCCTGATCTCGCAAGGCGGCGGTGTATTCCCGCGCAGCGCCAAGTCCATCCCGCTGAGCGCCGAGGCGCGTGCCGTTATCGGCATCACAGCCGAAGAACTGCCACCGCTGGAACTGCTCAAAGCCATTTTGCAAGCCCCGGTAGACCTGCTGTAC
>JANXVI010000004.1 GCA_025351745.1 Rhodoferax sp. | reverse complement strand
GAAACATTGACTTCGTGACCATTCAGAAGGCTATTCAACGCTGCTGCATGGAGCGCAGCCAACGTGATCAAGCCATCACGCAATTGGCCGTCATGCAGGCGCTTTATGCCGCTGTGCGGTAGCCGTTAAGCAAGCACCGCTGACACCGCCGATTCCCGGCGACGTGCAGCACTGATTTTCTAACCGCGTGCATTGGTATCCGACAACTGACTTCGGAGAACAACGCACGTCCATACGTTTCACAAAAAGGAGAAGACCATGACCAGCAACGACACCACAACTGACGATACGCGTTCACAAACGCCAGTCACGATCATCACAAATTCGGCCCGTTTTGCGCTGGGCCAGATCGTCGCGACACCCGGCGCATTGGCTTTGCTTCAAACCACAGGACGCAGTGCCGCCAGCCTGCTTGCACGACACATGCATGGCGATTTCGGTGACACCTGCCGGGACGACTCAGCTTTGAACGAACTTGCAATCACTGATGGCTCTCGCATCATGAGCGTTTACAGGCTTGTTGATGCTGAAAAACTGAAGGTCACACCGAAGCAAAAGCGTGCCGATTTGCCTACCGTCTGGGTGATCACTGATGGCACTAACGACGATGGAAAACGTGAATACACAACGCTGCTGCTGCCGGAGGACTACTGATGGCAACCAGCCCTCGACCCAAAGAAATAAAAGTAGCCTATCGGTTTCAGCGCGTCTATGCAGATTTGCAAACCGGGCACGCTCTGACCGTCAAGGCGACCAGAGCGGAACCAGTCAGACCGTTTATGCAACAGTCAGATTTGGACGGGGCCTGTGGTGTCCACCTCGCCGCCATGATTGTTTCAATATACGGGCTTGCAAAACCAAGTGCGCTGCATGAAATGGGGCGGCGCAAGTTCGGACTTGCGGCAGAAATATTCAGCGCGTTCAAGCACACGTATTTCACGGGTGTTCATGCGGCGGAGTGGGTGGAACTGTTCAACGGCTTACACCTGCCACTGCAATTAACCTCCAAGTTTGGCGTGGAAGACAACGCCGATGGTCACGCGGTGGAGTGGTTGATGCGGGGCGAACTGGTGGCACTGGCGTTCGCCTCGGTCAAGCACCAAAAGACAAAACATTGGAGTTTGGGCATCGGCATAGAGGGCGCTGTGATCGACAAGATACACAGACCCGACACGATCTTGCTGCTCGATCCCAGTGCGTCAGAACCCGGCTTTCAAGCGTTCAATGCGCGGATGCGGTTGCCCGTGTCTGGCGCTGGCGGTCGCCGTGCCACGTCCAATCTGGTCAAGCCTTCTGATGCTGGAAAGCGCAAGCCCGTGACTTGGCTCTATGAGTCAATGGAATGGAACGCCGAAGAAGTAAGGCTATTGGCCGCAGTTCGGATACGTCGAACGGACACCAGCTAACGCAGTGGGGAACGGCGCGACCCCTGTTTGCGTTCGCCATTTGCTTCAAGTGAAGCTTCATTGGCACGGCGTTTGACAGGTTGCTTGCGCGTGCGTTGCTTGGATAAATGCACCTCAAACCCGGCGACTAACTCCGAAGTTGGTAGTCCCAGAGGTTTGGACAGCGCCATCAGCAACAGCAGCGTTGGACTGGCAAGACCCCGCTCAAGCAGCGATACGTAAGTGCGATCAATTGCGGCATCGAACGCCAGCTCCTGTTGGGACTTGTTGCTCTCAATCCGAACCTCTTTCAGGTACTCACCAAACGCCACTGAAAGCGGGTGTCTTTCAGACGCAACTTTCTTCTTGGGTTTGGCTTTATCGGAAGTGGAATTCATTGACGCGAAGACGCGTCATTGAAGGATATATAGCGACGGAGTTAATGCTGCATTGTCATGTCAGAATCCTATTGTGCAGAGTAAACGCTGCATTGATCTAAAAACAGAATGGAGACCCTTATGGGAGCGATAACAAATGTGGGCGCCAGCATGTCTGTACTGCTTGCCCTAACCGGATGTGGAAACAAGACACCCTCATGTACCGACCCAGCAGCGGTCGATCTGGTGACGACGATCTACCAGCAAAGCTTCGATAAGGAGCTGGCGGCCATGAGCGAAGAGCGAAGACAACGGGTTCAGTACACCGCCAAAGACACAAAGATTTCGGTGGAATCCATCAGAACGGCCAGTGCCGACGATGCCGTCGGTAAGAGAACCTGTGAAGCGCAGTTGATAGCCACGGTTCCGGCAGATGCGGTACCCACCATCCCTGAATTGAAAAACCAGTTGCGTTCCATCTACGACGCTCGGGGTGTCAGCATGGACGGCGCGTCCATCAAGGGCCAAGTGACGTACACGGCTCAACGCACCGAAGACAAAGGCGAATTGATGGTTTCGCTGGTGGGGCATATGCCAGTCATGAGCTATCTCCATGACGTTGCGATGTTCAGAGTCTGGGACAAGGGTGTACCGACTACACCAGATGCCACGACCAAATCATCGGCCTCATCGGTGAACTGGAGCAGTTTTCTTGGTCAGTCGGCATCGGTGGTGCTGAGTGATGCGACCGTCAGCAACCAGTTCAAGGCCCTGCTTGGAGACAAGTACCCGGTATTCCAAACCAACATGGAAGTCACCGGAGAGCTTCATGCTGAGGACGGCAATCTGATCGTTGGCAGCGGAAACGCGCCACACGACGGTGGCACCAATGAAGCCATGTTCGCCGTGAACACGGCCACGGGCAAATATTACGCGGTGCTTTTCACCGATGGCAAGTCGTTCAACGCATTTGGGGTGGCAAACATGCGTGAGTTGCCAGCTCCTTTACTTCAATGGTTTCAAGACAAAGGCGGTAAATTGTGAAGCACATCTTCAATCTCATTTGGACTGTATGTGTCCTGGCATGTACTGGCGCTGCTGCGGCTCCACTGGCAGACCTTAGTGGCGGTCAGACTGGACGCATTGAATACGAGTCAATGAATCCGCCCAACCGATGGGAGTACGCCCGTTTGAACATGCAAAATACCAAGCCAGCAGTGGTGTGGGGCGACTTGTTGATGCCCAAGAACATCAGTGGCAAAGTGCCTGCCTTGGTATTGAGCCACGGTAGCAGTGGAATTTCACCAGCCGCCTATGACGTGTGGGCCAGAGAAATGAATGCCGCTGGTGTTGCCATCTTCATCATCGACAGCTTCAAGCCTCGTGGCATTGACCAAACGGCAACTGATCAAAGCAAGGTGACTTTTCCGGCGCAAACAGCCGATGCCCTGAACGCATTGAAGCTGTTGGCCTCGCACCCGCAAATTGACGCTACCCGTATCTTCAACATCGGCATGTCACGCGGCGGCGGTGTGGCGTTTGATACGGCTTGGCCTACGTGGCAGCGCCCGGTAAACACCAACGGTGCAAAGTTCGCAGGCCATATCGCTCTTTATCCATCGGGATGCGATGTGCGGTTTCGTACTGATGACCGTGAAAAAGCAACAGCACCCATCTTCTTTGCCTTGGCATCAATTGATGGCGAAGACTGGCAAAGCGGCAGCAACTGCGTCAAATACGTTGAAGACCTTGCCAAGAAAGGCAACGCCATCAAGTTCAAAGAATATAAAGGCACGTACCACGGCTTTGACACCAACAACAAGTTTGCCTACTACCCCGGCGTGGTCAGCAGCAAGAATTGCGATATGGAGGTCTATATGACCACGGTTCAAGGCGGTGGACTTGGCAACAATGGCTTCGACTTCAAGGCAAATAAGGCGCTGACCAGTTACGCAGAGTTCAATCAAGCTCAACAACAAAGCTGCGGTTCTAAAGTCAATGCGCGTGCTGGCGGCGATTCCTCTGCTCAAAAGGACGTCGTTCGAGACGCTTTGAACTTCATGGGTATTCGGTAACCCCGACTACTGTGATTCCGAGTCGATGGTCAACTTTAAATAATCTGCCCAATCCTGCATGAGGTGGCGGCGTTGCTCGACGAAAGTTGTCCGGGCATATGCCGCCTCCACGCTGTCCATGATGTTGTGTGCGAGTGCGTGTTCGCAAACCTCACGCGGATACTTGGTTTGTTCGCCAGCCCATGTTCGGAATGTTGAACGAAAGCCGTGTGCCGTATAGGTCACATTGAGGTTTTCACGCAGCACCACTTTGGTAAAGGCTTGATCGCTCAGTGCCTGATCACTATTCAAATTTGGAAAAACCAAGGTGCTTTCCGGTGCCAGTTTGTAGGCCAGCTTCAATACTTCAATGGCGCGGTCTGAGAGTGGCACAGAGTGCGCCTTGTCCATCTTCATGCGGTTGTCCGGGATAATCCACATTTTGGTGTCAAAGTTGACCTCCGACTTGAACGCACCCCGTGCTTCACCTGAGCGGGCAGCGGTCAAAACAGTGAACTCAAAGCACAGTTTCAAGGTATCGGAAACCTTTGATTGACGCAATTTTTCCATCAAAGCACCAGCCTCGATGTAGGGGCATGACGAGTGGTGGCTTTCTTTCTTCTTCGGACGACCGGGCAACAGATTGGGAAGTTCGTCCCACATTTTGAGGTCGTAGCCAGGGTAGTAATCGTGTGCCGATGCCCATCCAAGCACCACCCGGATGCGTTGCAGCAGGCGATTGGCCGTTTCTTGTTTGGTTAGCCAGATGGGTTCCAGAATCTTGGCTACTTCCTTTTTCCCAACACTGGCGACATTTGCTGAGCCGACTATGGGGAATGCGTAGCTGGTGAGCGTGCTAATCCATTGCGCCTTGTGCTTCTCATTCTTCCAGAGAGTTAACTTGTCGTCGTGGCATGCCGTGGCACATTGCTCGAAAGTTTTGCGGTTTTCCCTTTCGTCGGACTGCGCTTTTTGCTCTGCCTGACGTTGCTCAATAGGGTCGCGCTTATCGTCTATCAGTTGGCGGTACTTTTTTGCCCGCTCTCTGGCCTCCGCAAGAGTCCAGTCGGCCAAAGGGCCAAGCCCCATATCGCGTGTCTTCTTGTCAATGGTGTAGCGAAGAATCCAAGACTTCGTTCCGAACCTGCTTACTTGCAAATACAAGCCTCCGCCGTCGTGATAGAAACCGGGCTTGGATGCGTTCCTGACGGCTATTGCTGAAAGCCGGTCGCGTGCTCTACTCATAATGCTCTAACCATCATCGTATTTCCCTAATCTAACCATATTTCTAACCATAATTGAAAAGTTGATGGCACTATATCAGGCGAGACGATGTTGGACGAGTTAAAAGAGAGAAAACGCAATACTGGCGTGGCTTACAAGCTGGTTTGGAGTCGGCTTGCGTCATACTTAGACACCCTGAGATTTGGCCCAAAACGGTCGTCCGCTCCGCCAAAATTGGAAAGCCATCAGTCGCAAGACTGATGGCTTTTTTTTATTTCAGGACCTATCGGTTCAATCGGATCCATCGACCTTTGCGGCAAGGCGCCACAGCGAAGTGACTTCGGCGGCGCGCGCAGCATGCAGAGGGTCGGTCGCATCCTGTGCTTTGGGGTGCAGAGGCTTGGCATCCAGTCGCCCAACCACCGTCAAACCCGCAGCGTCAATTGCCGAAAGCAGATCCGCGCGTGATCGCAGACCCAGATGTTCGGCCAGGTCCGACATGATGAGCCAGCCTTCGCCACCCGGCAACAAATGCGCACGCAAACCCCTTAGAAACCCCGACAGCATGCGGCTGCCCTCGTCGTACACCGTGTGTTCAATGGGCGAACTGGGTCGCGCGGGCAACCATGGCGGGTTGCACACGATCAATTGCGCATGGCCTTCGGGGAAGAGGTTGGCCTGCACCACCTTCACCCGCTCGGAGACGCCAAGTCGGTTCAAATTGTCTTGGGCGCAGCTGAGTGCCCGTGGGTCTTGGTCCGTCGCCACCACGTGCAGAATGCCGCTGCGCGCCATGACCGCGGCCAGCACGCCAGTGCCGGTACCGATGTCAAAGGCACTCTCGAAAGCGGGATTCACCGCCGACCGCTGGGTGGCTTGCTTAGCGGTGGGCGAAGCTTTCAGCGCGTTTGCGACCAAGTCCACATACTCTCCGCGCACGGGAGAGAACACTCCGTAGTGTGGATGGATGCGGTCGTGGGGTGCTACACCGAGTGCTGCAATCTCGACCCCTTTCTTGCGCCACTCATGTGCGCTGATCAAGCCCAGCAGCTCCCGCAATGCGAGTACAGACACACCCGTGCTTGGGTCGGCTGGCCCCCAGGCCTCGTGAAACGCCTTGCGAGCATCGGGCGCGCGCCGCAGTGGGATTCCCCGGTCCGCATCGACCGGGATCATCAACATGCCCAAAACACGCGCCCTCTGTGCCTGAGCCTGCCGGTGCACGTTGAAGGCGCTCTCCACGGGCTTGGCTGCCGTGGCATTGGTAGTCATGGCAACTTTGGCGCTTTGTTTGCGCTGGGTGCGCTTGGCGGGCTGCGCCAATCTGCGGATGATCGCTTGCAGCAGTTGGCGGGCATTTTGAAAATCCCCATTCCAAAGCAATGCTGTGCCCTCGCATGCCAGCCGATAGGCCACATCTGCGGTGATGGTGTCGTCTGCGACGATCACTTTTTTGGGCGGTGGTGCACCACGCTCCGACCGCCAGCGTGCCGTGCATGCCACCCCCGCATCTGTCCAGTGCAATGCAGGTGAGTCTGGCACCGCGCCGTCAATGTGGGGGTCGTTGTTGATAGAGCCGAAGGCAATAGGAGGAGCAGATGTGGACACAATGGTTACCGGTAGTAGCCTTCCTTTTAACAGATGGCGGCATCGCCCGATTAAACTGGAGCCCGCCAACTGGACCGTTTTTTTGTGACCCACCCCAAGCCCCCATCGCACCAGCCGCTTGCCGAACGGCTGCGGCCTCAGACTTTGCGTGAAGTGATTGGCCAGCAACACCTGCTGGGGGAGGGCATGGCCTTGCGCCTGGCGTTTGAATCGGGCCAGCCCCACAGTTGCATTTTGTGGGGACCGCCCGGCGTGGGCAAGACCACCATCGCCCGGCTGATGGCCAGCGCGTTCGATGCCCAGTTCATCAGCATCAGTGCCGTACTGGGTGGCATCAAGGACATTCGTGATGCGGTGGAACAGGCACAGATTGCGTTAGGGCAGGGGCGGCGCACCATACTGTTTGTCGACGAGGTTCACCGTTTCAACAAGAGCCAGCAAGACGCTTTTTTGTCGCATGTGGAAAGCGGGCTGTTTACCTTCATTGGTGCGACGACCGAAAACCCGTCATTCGAGGTCAATTCAGCGCTATTGTCGCGCGCGGCGGTCTATGTGCTGCAACCACTCACAGCCGAAGACCTTAAGCAAATTGTGGCGGTAGCCCTCGCGGATGCTGCGCTTCCCGCTATTGAAAATATAGCGGTAGACCGCTTGGTGGCCTATGCGGACGGTGACGCAAGGCGACTGCTCAACACGCTGGAGACCCTGGCTGTGGCCGCGCAACAGGAGCGGCTGGAGCAGGTAACCGACGTCTGGCTCGTCAAGGTGCTGGGCGAGCGCATGCGGCGCTACGACAAGGGCGGAGAACAGTTCTATGACTCCATCAGCGCGTTGCACAAATCGGTGCGTGGCTCCGACCCCGACGCCGCGCTCTACTGGCTTGTGCGCATGCTCGATGGCGGTGCCGACCCGCGATATATGGCCCGACGCCTGATCCGCATGGCCAGTGAAGACATTGGCTTGGCCGACCCCCGCGCATTGCGCATGGCACTGGATGCCGCCGAGGTGTACGAGCGCCTGGGCACGCCCGAGGGAGAGCTGACGCTGGCGCAGTGCGTCGTCTACCTAGCCGTGGCGCCCAAGTCCAATGCCGTTTACAAGGCGTACAACGAAGCCCGCGCCTTGGTCAACAAAGAAGGCTCGCGACCCGTGCCCATGCACCTGCGCAACGCCCCCACCAAGCTGATGAAGCGGCTGGACTATGGCAAGGGCTACCGCTACGCGCATGATGAAGAAGATGGCTTTGCCGCTGGCGAAACCTATTTCCCTGATGGCATGCCAGCCCCCAACTTCTACCGCCCGGTCGAACGCGGGTTGGAGATCCGCATCGCCGAGAAACTGCGGCAGTTGAAGGCGCTTAACGCCACAAAATCGCACGGGCGTGCTGATGGTGCGGCTTAAGTCGAATCCATGTTTCCGCCCAAGTATTAGCTGCGCTTACTCCTGCATGATTCGACTGATGCACCCTAATCGCTAGGGGTAAACCCAAGGGAACAGAGGCTCTACGCGCATGTGCCCGTGGCTACAATCTTCCACACTTGCCTGCCGTGCCTCAAAAGATGGCAGGCTTTTTGCTAACGAGCCGTTGCCGCCCACAAAGCCACACCGGTCGTCTGCAAATTGCTGTTCAACAAATTGGTGATCTACGCACCGGCCAAAAAATCGGAGAACTTATATGGATATTTTGTTGCAGCAGATCATCAACGGTCTGGTGTTGGGCAGCATGTATGCGCTCATTGCCTTGGGCTACACGATGGTGTACGGCATCATCAACCTGATCAATTTTGCCCACGGGGAAGTGATGATGGTGGGGGCGCTGACCAGTTGGTCCATCATTACCCTGATGCAGGAATCCATGCCCGGCACGCCTGGGTACATCATTCTGATCATCGCCCTGGTGATCGCCTGCATAGTGTGTGCAACGCTCAATTTCGCGATTGAGAAGGTGGCCTACCGCCCCTTGCGCAACAGTCCCAAGCTGGCGCCTATGCTGACCGCGATGGGTATGTCGATCTTGCTGCAGACCCTCGCCATGATCTTGTGGAAGCCTACTTACAAGTCTTACCCCACGCTGTTGCCCAATACGCCCATTGAAGTGGGTGGTGCTTTGATTTCGACCACACAAGTCGTGATTCTGGGCTTTACGGCCGTGTCGCTGGGTACGCTGATGTGGGTGGTAAACCATACCAAGCTCGGGCGCGCCATGCGTGCCACGTCTGAAAACCCACGCGTTGCTGCGCTGATGGGTGTCAAGCCCGATATGGTGATCTCGGCAACCTTCATCATCGGCGCCGTGCTGGCAGCCATTGCTGGCGTGATGTACGCGTCCAACTACGGCACAGCCCAGCATGCCATGGGCTTTTTGCCAGGTTTGAAAGCCTTTACTGCAGCGGTGTTTGGCGGCATTGGCAACCTGGCCGGTGCCGTGGTCGGCGCAATCTTGCTGGGTCTGATTGAGTCCATCGGCGCGGGCTATATCGGGGCGCTCACAGGCGGCGTCTTGGGTAGCCACTATTCCGACATTTTTGCGTTCATCGTCTTGATCATCGTGTTGACTTTGCGGCCGTCCGGGCTGCTGGGTGAGCGCGTGGCAGACCGGGCTTGAGGAGCACACTGACATGAAACAACAACAAAAAATTCTTGTTTTCCTGGCGGCTGCCTTAGGCCTGCTGATTCTGCCGTTGTTGCTGCAAAGCTTCGGCAATGCCTGGGTGCGCATTGCCGACATGGCTTTGCTGTTTGTACTGCTGTCGCTGGGTCTCAATATCGTGGTCGGCTATGCAGGTCTATTGGATCTGGGCTACGTGGCTTTCTTCGCTATTGGCGCGTACAGCTTTGGTCTCATGGCGTCCCCCCAGCTGACCGAAACCTTCCCGGCGCTGGCCGCCATGTTCCCCGAGGGGCTGCACATGCCACTGTGGGTCATACTACCCGTCGCCGCGGGCATGGCGGGACTGTTTGGCGTGCTGTTGGGGGCGCCTACCCTGCGTTTGCGCGGGGACTATCTGGCCATCGTGACGCTGGGTTTTGGTGAAATCATCCGCGTTTTCTTGAACAATCTGGACCAACCCTACAACATCACCAATGGCCCCAAGGGCATCAGCCAGATTGATTCATTCCATTTCTTTGGCGTGGATTTGGGCAAGAAGCTGTCGGTGTTTGGCTTTGAGGTCGCATCGGTTTCTTTGTACTACTACCTGTTCCTGGCGTTGGTGGTTTTCAGTGTCGTGATATGCCACCGCTTGGAGCTGTCCCGCGTGGGCCGGGCCTGGATGGCCATCCGCGAAGATGAAATTGCCGCCAAGGCCATGGGCATCAACACCCGTAATCTGAAGCTGCTGGCCTTCGGCATGGGCGCCACTTTTGGCGGCGTGTCGGGTGCCATGTTTGCGGCGTTCCAGGGCTTCATCTCTCCCGAGTCCTTTAGCCTGATGGAGTCGGTGATGATTGTTGCGATGGTGGTGCTCGGTGGCGTGGGGCATTTGCCCGGCGTTATCCTGGGCGCGGTATTGTTGTCCGCCTTACCCGAGGTGCTGCGTTATGTTGCAGGCCCGCTGCAAGATATGACCGGCGGGCGTCTGGATGCTTCCATTTTGCGTAGCTTGCTGACCGCGTTGGCCATGATCTCCGTCATGCTGTTACGCCCGCGTGGCCTGTGGCCGTCGCCCGAGCATGGCAAGTCCTTGCTGAACGTGAAGAGCTGAATGGAACCAACATGACAGATACAGTACTCAACGTCTCCGGCGTTTCCAAACGGTTCGGCGGCTTGCAAGCCCTCAGCGATGTGGGCATCAAGATCGAACGCGGCCAAGTCTATGGCTTGATCGGCCCCAATGGCGCAGGCAAAACCACATTCTTCAATGTGCTGACCGGCTTGTACACACCTGACAGCGGCAGCTTCGAACTTGCGGGCAAACCCTATCAGCCGACGGCTGTGCATTTGGTAGCCAAGGCTGGCATTGCGCGCACCTTCCAAAACATCCGACTGTTTTCCGAAATGACGGCTCTCGAAAACGTCATGGTGGGGCGGCATATCCGCACCCATTCCGGTTTGATCGGTGCGGTTTTTCGCACGCCCGCCTTCAAGGCGGAGGAGGCTGCGATTGCCCAACGCGCCCATGAATTGTTGGACTACGTTGGGATCGGTAAGTTCGCCGACTACAAGGCACGCACGCTGAGTTACGGTGACCAGCGCCGTTTGGAGATTGCCCGCGCTTTGGCGACCGATCCGCAACTGATTGCGTTGGACGAACCCGCCGCCGGCATGAATGCGACCGAAAAAGTCATGCTGCGCGAACTGATTGACCGTATCCGCATTGACAACCGCACGATCTTGCTGATCGAACACGACGTGAAACTGGTCATGGGTTTGTGCGACCGCATCACGGTGCTGGACTACGGCAAACAAATTGCCGAAGGCACACCAGCCGAGGTGCAGAAAAACGAAAAGGTGATTGAAGCGTATCTGGGCACCAGCGGCCATTAGGCGGCTTCAGGAGAACAAGACAATGAAAGCAGCATCCAATATTTTGCTCAAGGTAACCGGTTTGAAGGTGTCCTACGGTGGCATCCAGGCCGTCAAGGGCGTGGATTTTGAAGTGTGCGAGGGCGAGCTGGTTTCCCTGATCGGCTCCAACGGCGCAGGCAAGACCACGACGATGAAGGCCATCACCGGCACGCTTCCCATCAATGCGGGCGACATTGAATATTTGGGCAAGAGTATCCGTGGCCAAGGCCCCTGGGATCTGGTCAAGCAGGGCCTGGCCATGGTGCCAGAAGGACGCGGTGTGTTCACGCGCATGACCATCATCGAAAATCTGCAAATGGGTGCCTACATCCGCAACGATAAGGATGGCATTGCGGCAGACATGGAGAAGATGTTCACCATTTTTCCGCGCCTACGCGAACGCAAAGACCAACTGGCCGGCACCATGTCGGGTGGCGAGCAACAGATGCTGGCCATGGGCCGAGCGCTGATGAGCCGCCCCAAGGTTTTGCTGCTGGATGAGCCATCCATGGGCCTGTCGCCGATCATGGTAGACAAGATTTTTGAAGTGGTGAAAGACGTGTACGCGCAGGGCGTTACAGTGCTGCTGGTCGAGCAAAATGCCAGCCGCGCCTTGGGCATTGCCAACCGGGGCTACGTGATGGAGTCCGGTATTGTGACCATGTCAGGCAATGCAGCAGAGATGCTGACCGACCCCCGCGTGCGGGCTGCTTACCTGGGCGA
>JANXVI010000281.1 GCA_025351745.1 Rhodoferax sp. | reverse complement strand
ACCAGCGAGCCGTAGGTCAGCGTCGGGCTGGCGGCGCTGACCGGTGTGGCGTTGGCATCGGCGCCGACCGTGTCGTTGGTCAAGACGGTGCCGCTGACGGTGGCGGTGTTCTCGGTGATGGCGTTGGCGTCGGCCACGGCTACGGGGACGCTCTTGACCGGGGCCGCCGGAGAAGGCGTCGGGGCCGGAGCCGGAGCCGGGACGGGGACGGGGACGGGAGTGGGCGTGGGTGAAGGGCTGGCGGGTGTGACAGGCACGTCATCGGTAGGTGTTGTCTGTGGTATGCCCTGGAGTCGGACCGGTACTGGGATCGTGTCGGCCTGTCCTTCAATCGACTGCCCCGTCCGGTCAATCGTCAGAGGTGCAACGTCTTCCTGGATACGCAGCAGTCGAACAAAACTATGCGAATTGCCACCATCGCCACCGCTCAAACCCAGTGCTGTTGATTCGAGCTGAGCAGATAGATCACCGCCAGTAGCGATAATTCTTGCGACCTCGGCCGATCCACTGTTCAAATTGGTCAGCGAGGCTTCGGTCTTGTCGGTACCGACAGTACCCAATAGATTTGCGTCGATCAGCAACTCTCGGCCAGACTCAACAATCAAAGGCTGGCCATTTGGCAACGCCAATTCAAGGCGTGTACCGTCTTCCGTAACAATCTTCTGTCCCTCCTGTACCTCATCACCCACATGCAAG
The DNA here is from genome assembly GCA_025351745.1 of Rhodoferax sp. Taxonomy (GTDB): domain Bacteria; phylum Pseudomonadota; class Gammaproteobacteria; order Burkholderiales; family Burkholderiaceae_C; genus Allorhodoferax. The sequence continues at coordinate 5,879 of JANXVI010000281.1, read as the reverse complement.
ACCTTGCGTTCGCCATTGGCGTCGACTACCCAAGCTTTGCCTTGCAAAATGACGACAATGCCGCGGGCTTGAGCAGTAACTTGATTGGTGGCCATGGGGAATCCTTTGAATACAACAACACTAGATTGATGCACTCTAAAGAAATCCAAGGCTATGGTCTATTGTCCTTGGGTACAGGTCACGTGCCTCAGTCGCGCCCCATTTAGTGGATGCCGTGCACCCGCAGCGCCAATTGCAGGCGATCCGTTATGTTGAGCTTGGAAAATACCGCGCTCAAGTGGGCTTTGACAGTCCGTTCGGAAATCTGGCACTCTAATGCGATGGCGTTGTTGGACGCGCCATTTGCCGCAAGAACCGCGACCTCGATTTCGCGCTGTGTCAATGTTTCCTTCCAGCTCGAGTCCTGCACAAGCGGCGGGGGAACCAAACGATTGACGCCATGGAGCAGGCGTTGCATCAGGGATTTTCCGATCCAGACGTGGCCGGTATCGACCACTTCCTTGATCTGCTTGAGCGTCGCCGCGTCAGAAAAAGCATGACAATACGCGGCGCAACCTGCGTCCAGGGCCAGTATGGCCTCTGCATCGGTGGGGTTTGAGCTGGCGGCCACCACACGACTCTGGACGTTTTGCAAGACGCCACGCCATGGGGTCGTGGTCCACGGAGGACGCCCCTCCAGCGACAGATCGATCCACGCGATGGACGGCGTTGACAAGCGGAGCGCAAAAAAATCGTCGATCTGCGGGACAACCGTTTGTTTGGAGGTGCTCAGAGCTTTTTGCCAATGTGCCAACAAACCGTTGTCGTGGGTAACCAGAATTGTCGCTGGGTAGTGCTTCATCGCTCCGTCAGGGCCTTTGCCTTAGCTCTTAGTATGGGCTTCATCAGGTAAGCAAGTACCGACTTCTTTCCAGTGAGTATGTCAACTTCCGCAACCATGCCGGGGATTATGGGGAATTTCTGCTGCCCAATACTACTGGAAAGTGTGCGGACCCGTACCACAAAAAACGCATTGCCCTTTTCGTCAAGTACGGTGTCGGCGCCGATGAGCTCCAACGTCGCTTCTAGTCCACCATAGGTCGCAAAATCGTAGGCGGTAAATTTGACCAGTGCCTTCTGGCCCGGGTGCAAAAAGGCGATGTCGCGCGGCAAGACCCGTGCCTCAAGCAATAGTGCGTCGTCCGATGGCACTACCTCTATCAAGTCTTTCCCGGGCTGCACGACACCGCCCACGGTATTGACCTTGAGCTGCTTGATCGTGCCATTTACTGGCGAGCGAATCTCCGTCTGCTTGACACGATCTTCCAGCGCGGAGCTGCCCTCCAGCAAGGCATTGAGCTTTGCGTTGGTTTCGCTGAGCTCGGAGCGCGCGATGTTGCGAAAAGTCAGTTCGATTTCCTGTATTTTTCGGCTTGCCTCGGCAACTGCAGACTCCAGTCGTGGGATGTCGGAATTGGCACTGTCGCGCTCGCCGCGATAGCGCGCCACATCGCGCTCCAGTCGCAACAGTTCTACATCGGAGATGGCGCCTGATTTCGCCAATGGCCGGGTCATTTCCAGCTCTTTGGCGGTAAGGGCGTAACTTTGAGAGGCCTGTTCACGCTTGGCACGCACGGAAATCAATTCTTGTGAACGTTGCGAAGCCTGTTGTCGGGATACACCAATGGTCGCGTCCAGTTCCGCCTTGCGGGATTCATACAGCGCGCGTTCCGCTTCCACGATCTCGGGGGTTTCGGACAGCACCTCCGCGGGAGGCAAAAAACGGGAGCCTTCCGCCAACGCCTTAAGACGGGTCGCCTTGGCAAGCAAAGAGTTGTACTGCGAGCGGTTCTCGCGCAAGGACGACACCATGCGTGTGGGGTCTACTCTGACCATCAGCTCGCCGATTTTTACGGTCTGTCCTTCCTTGACGAGGATTTCGGACACAATGCCCCCGTCAAGACTTTGCAGAACTTGCACTTGGCGCGAAGGGATTACTTTTCCCTCACCGCGCGTGACTTCGTCCAGCACTGCGAAATTCGCCCAAACCAGCAGAATAAACACGGCCAACACACTGATCCACACCAGCATGCGCGCGCCTCGGGGCGTCTGCTCCGCAATGGCCCAGTCAGCCTTGGCGTCAAAATCGCCATCGAGTGCATCATCGTGTTTGCCGGCCAGTGCCCGCATGCCACGGTCGATGCCCAGAGAGCATATTTTGTAGAACCAGCCCCAGGCCGCAACCAACTTGGGGGGTACTTTTTTGACTGTTTCAGTTTCCATTAGGCGGCTCTGCCAACTCTGCCGTTTTGCAGCGCATCCACAACTTGTGCCTTGGGGCCATCGGCCATGACCTTGCCGTTGTCTACCACGATCAAACGGTCAATCAGCTCCAGTAACGAGGTGCGGTGCGTCACCAGGATCACGGTCTTTCCCTTACAGAACCGCTGCAATCTGACCTTAAGCAGGTCCTCGCTCTGATGGTCCATGGCGCTGCTGGGTTCGTCCAACAGCAAGATCGGGGAATCGTTGAGAACTGCCCGTGCAATACCAACCGCCTGCCGCTGTCCGCCCGACAGCGAATCGCCACGCTCACCGATCAGCATGTCGAAGCCCCTTGGATGGCGGTTGGCGAATTCGGTCACGCCAGCAACCTCAGCCGCTGCGATGATGTCCTGGTCATCGGTAAACGGCGACCCCAAAGCGATGTTTTCCTTCAATGTGCCAAAAAACAAGCTCACATCTTGCGAAACAAAGCCCGCGGCGCGTCGCAACTCGGCTGGGTCGATCTGGCGCAAGTCGATGCCGTCTATCAAGATAGCGCCTTCGGTGGGCTGGTACAAACCCAGAACCAGGCGCTGGATCGTGGATTTGCCTGAACCCACGCGGCCGATGAAAGCCACCTTTTCACCCGCTTGTATCTTGAACGACACGTTGCGCAACACCGCCTGTTGCTGACCGGGGTACGAAAAACTAACATTCTTGAATTCGATCGACCCTTGGAAGCCATTGCGGTGCAAGAACACCGCTGCATCCGCCCGCTCAGGCTGGGTATTCATGTGCTTTTCAACGGATGCCAGGCCGCTCTTGGCATTGTGGTACTGCATTAGCAGCCCTGCAACTTGCCCAAACGGTGCCATAGCGCGGCCTGCCAACATGGAGGCCGCGATGATCCCGCCCATGCTGATGTGATTGTCGGCCAATAGGTAAACACCGACGATGACCACCGCCACCGATACCAACTGTTGCAGCATTTGCACCATGCTCATGATGCTGGACGAAAGCAATTTCAGCTTGGTCCCGGTTTGCGCGATGAATACTGTGGACTGTTCCCACTTGCGCTGAAAGGCACTCTCGGCGACCATGAACTTGACGGTCTCGATGCCAACCAGGCTTTCCACCAAGGTCGCGTTGCGCTGGGAGGTTGCCCGCTGGGTGACCTCGACCAGTTCCTGCATTTTTTGCTGCACCACCATGGACGCCAGGATCAACACGATGATGCAACACAGCGGCGGCAATATTAGCCACGGCGATATCCAAGCAATCACCACAAAGAATACAAAGACAAACGGGATGTCGACCAAGGTCGTGATCGTGGCGGATGCCACAAACTCCCGCACCGACTCAAATGCACGTAAGTTGGCGGCAAAAGAACCCACCGAAGCGGGTCTGTCGGCCATACCCAGCCCCAGCACGCGCTCCATGATGCGGGCTGACAACGTGACGTCGATGCGTTTGCCAGCCGTATCCAATATGTAGGAGCGCAGTACCCGCAGCAGGGTGTCAAAGCACATCATCAAGAACACGCCCACCGCCAGCACCCACAGGGTTTCTTCGGCCCGGTTGGGAACGACACGGTCGTACACCGTCATCGAGAACATGGGCATCACCAGCGCGAAGATGTTGATCAGCAAGGCGGCCAACAAACTATCCCGGTACAGGCGCCAATTCTGCAGCACCACGCTCCAGAACCAGTGCTCGGATTTGAGCTTGCCGCTGTCCGGCGATCGGGTGTCGAACTTGAAGATCGGGCGCAAGAAGCAGGCAATGCCCGCATACAAATGGTCCAACTCTTCGCGCGTCAAAACGTCAGATGACTCTCCGTTTTCCGGAAAGCGCACGCGCGCTTTGCCCGGTTCCAGCCATTCCAGCAGCACGCAGGCCTGGTTTTCCTTCAGCATCAACACGACCGGCAGCAGCCCCGGGCGCAATGCGTCCAATGAACGTCGGGCCAGTTTGGCAGTTAGCCCGGCGCGCGAAGCTGCGCGTGGCAGCAGGTCGGGCGTGATGCGGTTGCCCTCCAGCGGTAAACCGGCCGACAGTGCTTCGAGTGTTGTCGTAATGCCAAAGATCTTGGCAATGGCGATGACGCTGTCCAGCAGGGGGTCGAATCGCACATTGTGCTCCCCGATACGCGGTGTCGATGGGCTTGCGACAGGGACCTTTTCATGGATATGCGCAGAATCTTGCATAGGTTGCTTGGGCATCGGTTCTGGTACAGCCAACGGTTACAGGATGCGGTCGTCGTTGCCCAGCAAATTGAGGGCACCGTGGATACGATTGCGCAGACCCTTTCGCACCATCAATTTCCTTTGTGCGGCGGCTGGCAAGTCCGTTTGGTGGATCACGTTCTTCATGATCAGGGCGTCGATCAAGTCCTCGAGCACTCGCACAAAACCGGCGTCCACTGCGTCGAAGCCCGGCTCAATGGGTGTAATCAGGAAAAACTGCTGAATCTCCGGATCGTTTTCATCCAGCGTGTCACCGCCAAGCTGTGGCTGACGGGACACTGACTGTAAGGAACCATCTGCATTTCTGGAAACGTGAAACATAGCGTTTTACCCAAGAGAAAAAGGTTCTTAGTCCAAGCGGCGCCAGCCTGTTTGGCGAATAGTAGCACCCGGTTTATGGCGGTGCGCTACGCCACCCGTGACACGGATGCAATCACGCCACCGCCCAGGCAGACATCGCCGTCGTACAGCACAGCCGATTGCCCTGGCGTCACCGCCCACTGTGCGGCATCAAACTGCAGTGAAAACCCGTGCAGACTGGCATCCATCAAAACGCAGGCGGTATCGCTCTGGCGGTAGCGGGTCTTGGCCGCCAATAAGCAAGCGACGGGTGCGCTTTCGCTGGTCCAGCTGGCGTCCAGCGCTTCAAGGGAGTGCGATTGCAGCCACGGATGGTCGTGACCCTGCACCACCCACAGCGTGTTGGTTACCATGTCCTTGCGCGCGACAAACCACGGTTCATGGACGCCGCCACCCTTTTGCGCGCCCCGGTCCTTGATGCCACCAATGCCAAGGCCTTGGCGCTGGCCCAACGTGTAAAAACTCAGGCCCTGGTGTTCGCCCAGAAAGCGGCCACGCGCGTCGCGCATGGGTCCTGGCTCCTTGGCAATATAGCGGTTCAAGAATTCGCGAAACGGGCGCTCGCCAATGAAGCAAATGCCGGTGGAGTCTTTCTTCTTGGCATTGGGCAAGCCAATTTCTTCGGCAATTTGGCGCACCTGCGACTTGTGCAGTTCACCGACCGGGAACCATGTCTTGGAGAGTTGCGTCTGATTCAGGCGGTGCAAGAAATAGCTTTGGTCCTTGGATGCATCCAAGCCTTTGAGCAATTCGTATAAGCCGGTCTGGGGGTTGTGCCGTACTCTCGCATAGTGTCCAGTGGCGATTTTCTCCGCACCCAAGCGCATGGCATGGTTCAGGAATGACTTGAACTTGATTTCGGCGTTGCACAGAATGTCAGGGTTGGGCGTGCGCCCAGCCTGGTATTCGCGCAGGAACTCGGCAAACACGCGGTCTTTGTAGTCGGCCGCAAAGTTGACGTGCTCAATCTCAATGCCGATGACGTCGGCCACCGCAGCAGCGTCGACGAAATCGATGTTAGAGGTGCAG
>JANXVI010000351.1 GCA_025351745.1 Rhodoferax sp. | reverse complement strand
CCCGACTTGCAGACGTCGCGCCGGATCTTTGGTGTTGTGGTGGGGCTGCCAGGCGGCACGCAAGGGTGCTTCAAACTGCTCACCAAAGGCCACGTGCTCGGCAAATAGCTGCTGGGGCGTGGTGTGTACATCAAGGCTCAGTAAATGCAGCAGATCAGTATGAATCTTCGCCAAGCTGGGATTGATGGCAATGGCCGCGCGATAGCTTGTCTGTGCTTCGGATGGGTGCCCCTGCAATTCAAGCGCATTGCCAAGGGCAACGTGGGCGTTGGCAAAAGAGGGTTCGTTTTTCAGGGCGCGACGCGCACAGGTTTCCGATGCATTCAACTCACCCCTGTTTCGCAGGATATTGCTCAAATTACTCAGCGCCTTGGCATAGTCAGGCACAAGGGACAGCGACTTTCGGAAACAGGCTTCGGCATCTGGAAGCTGTCCCAATTTCAGCAACGCGATACCCAGATTGTTGTGTGTCGCAGCATCGTTGGGTTGTAAGTCAATCGCCCGACGCGTTGCAAGCAAAGAATCCTTATAGCGGCTTTGCTCCAAATACACCGTTCCTAGCACCTTCCATCCGAACGCGTGCTTGGGGAATCGCGTTGCCAGCGACCGCGCTGAGGTTTCCGCTTCGCCCAAGCAGCCCTGTCGGAACTGGTCAACTAATGCGTCTATCTCAGTCTTATCGGGAAATCGATGGCCCACCTGGACGCGTTTGGTGCGGCTCATAACCGCATGTTACTGCCGCAGCAGGGCCAGTACGCTTTGGGGTTGCTGGTTGGCCTGAGCGACCATGGCGGTACCCGCCTGCTGCAGAACCTGGGCACGTGACAGGTTGGCGGTCTCCATGGCGTAATCTGCATCCATGATACGGCCCCGGGCGGCAGCCGAATTTTCTGCTCCGACACGCAGGTTGGTAATGACGGAATCGAAGCGGTTCTGTGTTGCACCCCAAGTCGATCTTGCGGACGTGACCGTAGTGATGTCAGCGTCTAGTTTTGAAATTTCGGCGAATGCGGTAGCAGTAGTAGCCCCAAGTGTCGAAGAAGTTCCGCTGTATGCCGAGCCTGTTACGGAAAGTGTATCGTTGGCAGCAACATTGTTCGCGCCAATCTGGAAGCTGAAGGTAGTCGCCGAAATCACTTGCGTGCCGTTGAAGGTGGTGGCCGCAGCCACGCGCGTATTTTCTGCGGCAAGCAACAGGAATTCAGCGTTTAGTGCCGTGATGTCGGTGGAGTTGTTGGTGCCGTTGGAGGCCTGAACCGCAAGTTCACGCATACGTTGCAGGTTGTTGGAAATGGCTCCCAGTGCCCCTTCTGCCGTTTGGGCCAGCGAAATACCATCATTACAATTTCTAATAGCCACATTCATACCCCGGGTCTGGGTGTTCATGCGCTCGGCGATCGCCAGGCCGGCGGCGTCGTCTTTCGCGCTGTTAACGCGCAGCCCTGAAGACAAACGACTCATGGAAGTGGCCAATGAGTTTGCGGAGCCCGCCAGATTGCGCTGGGCATTGAGGGAATTGATGTTGGTATTGATAGTTGACATGGAAGGCTCCTTTTGGGCTGAATAAATTCGGCACTGTTGCCGACCTTTGCCAGCACCATGCTGACTTGGTTAAACCGTGTTTGAATTTTGATGAAAGCCGCCCACGCCGTTGGGCGAATAAGCAACGAGAAATCCCTCCAGTTTTCGTCTTTACCGTCCCTCAGGGTGTATTTTTTGAAAATTTTGCTTAAGTTCTGGGCAATACAGTCCGAAAACAAATCCAACGGGTTCATTCAAGGGCTCGCCGTCCGGTAGATACCTCACAGTGCTCCGGACAAAGAGACCAGCCCTAGGGTTGGAGTTGAAATTGGCAGCAATGCCGGATTTAAGTTGCTTTAAAGGAGCCTTCCATGTCATCGATTAACACCAACATCAATTCCCTCAATGCCCAGCGCAATCTGGCGGGCTCTGCAAACTCATTGGCCACTTCCATGAGTCGTTTGTCTTCGGGGCTGCGCGTTAACAGCGCGAAAGACGATGCCGCCGGCCTGGCGATCGCCGAGCGCATGGGCGCCCAGACCCGTGGTATGAATGTGGCCATTCGCAATGCCAACGACGCGATTTCTTTGGCGCAAACGGCAGAGGGTGCACTGGGAGCCATTTCCAACAACCTGCAACGTATGCGTGAACTGGCGGTACAGGCCTCCAACGGTACCAACGCGTCAAGCGATATCACTGCACTGAATTCCGAATTCCAATTGCTTGCCGCAGAAAACACACGTGTGGCTGCGGCCACTACCTTCAACGGTACCGCCGTGATTGCGGCAACAACCTTTACCTTCCAGGTTGGCGCGAATAACACGGCTGCAAACGATCAAATCGCAGTAACCGCCACCGCATACTCGGGAACGTCCACGACGTTAGGAGCGACGACTGCCACCGCATTTGCAGAAATCTCGAAGTTGGACACGGACATCAATACTGTTACCTCGGCGCGGTCAACCTGGGGTGCGACACAGAATCGATTTGACTCTGTGATTACCAACTTGCGTATCGGCTCAGAAAATTCCGCTGCCGCCCGCGGCCGGATTATGGATGCCGACTATGCAATGGAAACAGCGAATTTGTCCCGTGCCCAAGTGCTGCAGCAGGCCGGAACTGCCATGGTGGCCCAAGCCAACCAGGCACCACAAAGCGTGTTGGCGCTGTTGCGCTAAGAGCGCTGCGAGGGTTATCGGTACTTCATAAACATTGATAACTTCCTGCGGCGGCGAAGGGGTTCAAGCCCCTCGCCGCCTTTTCGCATATTGACGGTCAGTTGGATTAGACTGACACTGATAAAGGAGAAAGTCATGGCACTCTCATCAGCCGGTGTTGGAAGTGGTCTCGATGTGAAAAGTATCGTGACGCAATTGGTTGCGATAGAGAAGCAGCCTTTGAAAGAGCTTCAGACGAAGGCCGCCGCGATTCAGACTCAGCTCAGCCTGTATGGCAAGGTTAAATCGCAGGTGTCGGCGTTGGGGGATGCGGCTGCAATTCTTGGGGGGGGCAGTGGCTGGAGTACCCAGAAGGCAAGCTCGTCCAATGCAGCGGCCGTGGGTGTTTCTGCCGGTTCCACGGCAGCCGCTTCGGCTCTATCCGTGAGCGTGCAGCAGTTGGCCCGTGCGCAATCATCAGCGTCGGTTGGAGTTGCTTCAGGTGCTGCGGTGGGGGCTAGCGGGACTTTGAATATTGAAGTGGGTAGTTGGTCCAATGCGGCAGTGCCGGTGTTTACCCCCGGCACCAGCGTGCCGATCAGCATCGTCGCCGGAGATACCGTTAGCGCCATTGCCAGCAAAATTAACTCGGCGAGCGCAGGTGTTACGGCGACCGTATTGCGTGACGGCGCTAATGAGCGATTGGTTATTCGATCCACCACCACCGGAGTCGCATCGGGTTTTCGTCTGAACAGTCCCGCAGACGCGGGGCTGGCTGCCTTCGGGTTCACGAACCCCTCAGACGGTGCGAGTTTTTCGGGACAGACTGCCTCGGATGCCAAAGTCAATATTAACGGTGTGGATATTGTGTCCGCTACCAACAAGATGACCGATACCATCCCCGGAGTTTCCTTGCAGCTGAACCAGGTGACGACAGCCCCAGCAGAGATCACGATTGAGTCCGATCTGGAAGTGGTTCAAAAAAACATTCAAACATTTGTGGACGCCTACAACGCCCTGAATGCGACCATTGCCGATGCAACCAAATACGTCGCTGCCACCAAAACAGGCGGTCCACTTCAGGGAGATGCAACGACATTGGGGCTGCAAAGTGCGCTTCGGTCTATGTTCGGGTCTACCAGTGTGGGCTCGACTTTTTCTCGCTTATCAGATGTAGGTATCGAGCGCCAGACGGATGGCTCGTTAAAAATCAATTCAACCAAGCTTTCGAGTGCTCAGCAAAACCTGACGAACCTGAAGAATCTATTTACGACCAATAACAATGATCCATTGACCAACGGTTTCGGTCTGAAGGTGAGGGACTTTTCCCGCGCCATGGTAGCTTTTGATGGACAGGTTACAAGCAAGTCTACGGCCTTGCAGGCATCGATTACGAGAAACTCAAAGGACCAAGACCGTGTCAACGATCGAGCTTCACGCGTTGAAGCACAACTGTACAAGCAATACTCGGCACTAGACGCCCAGATGGCGCAGTTGAACGGGCTGAACTCCTTTGTAACCGCGCAACTCGCTGTTTGGAACAAACCTTGAACTAAATTGTTTGATTTTCTTGTGATCCTGCCGATATATAAAACATACGGCACACAAGGAGATCATCAATATGTTTACCCCAGTCAGCATGCGTTCAGCAAATACCTACAGAAGCGTTGGCCTGGAAACCGCGGTTACCGGCGCTAGCCCACACCAGTTGGTTGGGCTGCTGTTTGACGCGTTACAGCAGTCTTTGGCGGTTGCAAAGGGAGCAATTCTGAGTGGGGATATTTCCGCAAAGAGCCGCGCAATCGGTCGTGTAGTACGTATTCTGGAAGAAGGCCTGAAGGCGGGTTTGGATGTCAACAAGGGTGGTGAACTGGCTGCCAATTTGCGTGGCCTGTATGACTACTGCATATTTAAGACCACTGAGGCAAACATGCTTAACGATGCAGTGCTTATAGACGAAGTCATTCGGCTCATCGCGCCGGTAGCCGATGGGTGGAGCCAGATTCGAGGCGAAGTCGTCGTACAGTCTTACCAGTCCTAAGTGGGAGCCGAAAATGAGCCAAATGCTGATTGACTATTACAAAGCCATTGAAGACAGTAGTGCCCAAATGTTGACGGCTGCCAAGGCCGAAGATTGGGATGGCGTGATGCGATTCGAAGGCGTCTGCGCAGTGCTGATAGAACAGTTGCGCGTACGTGGCCGTAGCGAAGACCTGGATGCTCAGTCCCATGCGGAAAAGTCGAAAATCATGCTCCGTATCTTGAACAACGACGCCCAGATTCGCTACCTTGCCGAGCCATGGTTAGATCGCTGTGAGGAACTGTGTCCTCAGCCGATGCTATTGCACTAGGGCGAATGGGCGGCCAGTTCTTTTCAGGCATTGGCTGGCGCATAATTCAGACATCTCAAAGTTTTGCTTGCCTTTGTCAGGGATTCCTTTCTGCAAGTTAGGTCCTCGGCGGGATGAAATCTTGATACCGTTTGTGGATGGAAATGGATGCCTGTAGTCGAACAGTTCGCTTCTAACGTGATGCTTGCCTGGAATGGAAAATTGACCTTTCCGGAGTTAATCAGCAGGGCGTCTGAGTTGCAGGCAGAAGGGTTTGTTGAACTAGCGGCGGTACTCTATCAAACGTGGCTGGCGCGAGTGGAATCACCATTTGCCCATGCAGTGCAATTCAATCTGGGTGTCGCCCTCGCAAGCGTAAATGACCTCGCGGGTGCCGAGGCTGCTTATCGGAATGCGATGGCTATCGTTCAGAACTTCCCCCAGCCGCGCCTCAACCTGGGCCTGATTTTGGAGCGCAGAGGCAAGGTGAACGATGCGCTGACTGAGTGGAAGTGGATTGTCGGAAACTGCCCCAGGGATGAAGCCGGACGCCCGATGGTGCAACTGGCGCTGAACCATATTGGACGGGTTCTAGAAGTTAAAAAGCAACTTCCTGAATCGGAAAGTCATCTCACGCAAAGTCTTTTGCTGGAACCTGACCAGCCAGATGTCCTACACCACTGGGTGTTCTTGCGGCAAAAGCAATGCGCTTGGCCCGTCTATACGGAACTGGCCGGTGTCAGCAAAGAGGCTATGCGTGAAGCAACATCGGCACTCTCCATGCTGAGCCTGTCGGACGATCCGTTTGACCAGCTCCATGCGGCAGAGTTGTTCGTTGAAACCAAACTGGCCAAAAATCTGCCGCGATTGACCAACGGGTTCCGCTACCGACACTCTAAATTGCGCATCGCATACTGCTCGTCAGACTTTTGCCTGCACCCGGTTTCCTTGCTGACCGTTCAACTTTTTGAGTTGCACAACCGCGACGCGTTTGAGGTTTATGGGTTCTGCTGGAGTCCGGAAGATGGCTCGACCACCCGGCAACGCGTCAAGGCGGCCATGGACCGCTTTTACACGATCCATCAACTTAGCGACGAAGCCGCAGCGCAACTAATCCGATCCCACGAGATCGACATTCTGGTGGATCTGCAGGGTCAAACATCTGGAGCTCGTGCCAACATTTTGGGCTACAGGCCTGCGCCCCTTCAAATTACCTACCTGGGTTTGCCGGCGACAACGGGGTTTCCCACTATCGATTACGTGATCGCAGATGAGTTTTTGATTCCGCGCTCTGAGACGCGGTTCTATTCAGAGAAGCCCTTGTACATGCCAAGCGTGTACCAGGTCAGTGACCGTAACCGCGTCTCCGGTCCACGTCCGACGCGGGCCAGCTGTGCATTGCCTGAAAAAGGATTTGTTTTCTGCTCCTTCAACAACAGCTACAAGTACACACCTGAGGTATTTGCCGTCTGGTTGACCCTGCTGCAACAGGTTCCCGGTAGTGTGCTCTGGCTATTGGCCGACAACCCTTCAGCCGAGAAGAACCTGAGGCAGGTGGCTGAAAGCCATGGAGTTTTGTCAGACCGATTGGTCTTTGCAACCAGGGTGTCACTCGAAAGCTATCTGGCGCGTTATCTGATTGCTGATTTGTTTTTGGACACCTTCCCGTTTAATGCAGGAACCACGGCCAACGATTGTTTGTGGATGGGGTGCCCGTTGGTTACCTATGCCGGTCGCTCTTTCGGCTCCAGGATGGCAGGGGCGTTGCTGACCGTGGCCGGACTGCCGGAGTTGATCACCTACAACCTTGCTGACTATGCAGCCTTGGCGCTGGATCTCGCGAAGGACCCTGCGCGCTGTGTCGCGTTGCGCGACAAGCTTGCCGCAGTGCGCGAGAATGGGGCCCTCTTTGACACGCCACAGTTCGTGCGTGATCTGGAGCAACGCCTGCAGGCCTTGGTCGCAGATCTGCCGCTTGCGCCACTGGTCGTATCAGCCCCATGAGCGAAGCGCAATTTGCCCACGACAAACGCAACCGTACGGGCCGCCTCAAGAAAGCCTGGTTCCCGGGCTACCGGTAAGAATGATTGCCTTTGTTGCAGATTCACGTTCATGTGATGGTGTTTGCTATATATTTCATAGCTGCTCGCATATATTCCACGAGGGCTAGTGGCCGATTTGACTGTGATTCTCGTTTGAAGTGGGGGCTCCGAATCGCCTCAAACCTGCATATTCATGATGTCCGTGTAAGCCTGAACCATGCGGTTGCGGACATGCAGAGACGCCTGGAATCCGATTTGCGCCTTCTGTATGGCGACCATAGTTTCTTCCAGGCTTACTTTGGGGTTTTCCATCTGCACCTCTTGTTGCAGGCGCGTGGCTTCGTTCTGCGCGGCACTCACCGAACCTAGGGCGCCTTTCAGGGCTCCGGCGAAGCCGCCGCCCACGCCATCAAGGCCCGCCGAGGCGGCAGGGCGCACGCCTGAGTTGGCGCGGACCGTCGTCGGCATGGTTACGGGGCTGAGCTTGAAATCCATGGTGGATCTGCCTGGTTGATTAGAGTGACGCAATCCTATTGCCCACCTGCGGGTGCCATTATTTTGAATTGATAGGGAAATCCGGTGCTTATTACCCTAATGTTTTCGGGGGTGAGTCGAATAATCAAGGCCAGCTCTGGGGTAAACCGCGCTCCACTGCACAGTAAATCCATCGGGAAACAAAATGTCTGTCGTCGCAACCATACCCGTCAATCCCACGCTGTCCCAGCGCCTCGCCGGGCTAGACCAAGGGCAGCGTTTGCGCCTGGCCATGGGGATCGTGCTATTTGTTGCGATCGGTATTGTTGGCCTGGTCATGGGGCGCCAAGCAGAATGGCGCGTGCTCTACTCCAACCTATCGGACAAGGACGGCGGCGCGGTGATTGCGCAACTGAGCACACTGAATGTGCCTTACAAGCATTCTGACGGCGGTGGCGCTATTCTGGTCCCGGCTGACCGGGTGCACGATACCCGCCTCAAGCTGGCATCGCTGGGTCTGCCAAAGGGCTCTGTCAACGGCTTCGAGATGATGGAATCCAACCGATTTGGCATGACACAGTTCCAGGAGCGGCTCACCTTCCAGCGCGGGTTGGAGGGTGAATTGACCCGGTCCATTCAGGCCCTGTCCTCCGTTCAAAACGCGAGGGTGCATCTGGCCCTTCCCAATCAGAACGGTTTTTTCCGCGAGCAGCAAAAACCGTCGGCATCTGTTCTGTTGAGTCTGCACCCCGGTCGCAATCTGGACCGCGCGCAACTGGCCGGCATCATTCACTTGGTGGCTTCCAGTGTGCCGGAGCTAAGCCCCTCGGCCGTCAGTGTGTTGGACGATACAGGCAAGCTGTTGTCCAGCGCTTCGGGCGGCTCCGGTAGCGCGCTCGGCGCAGATAGCGAACAACTGCAGTACGTGCGGCAGATCGAACAGCAGTACAGTCAGCGGATTCTGGACATTCTGGAGCCCATCGTAGGTCGCCAAAACGTCAAAGCACAGGTGACGGCGGAGTTGGATTTCTCGCAAACCGAATCCACAACTGAATCGCACAAACCCAACCAGGCGCCAGAAGTGAGTGCCATCCGCAGCCAGCAAGTGGTTGAAAGTACCAGTTCCGCATCCACTAGCCCCCCGTCTGGCGTGCCCGGAGCAACTTCCAACCAGCCACCCGGCGCTGCATCGGCACCCATCAATGGCGCTGCGCAAAACATGGCAGCCAACGGGCAATCTTCGCTGGCAGGTGGTGGCAAGCGCGAGTCCATCATCAACTATGAGGTGGACAAGACGATTCGGGTGGTTAAGGGCGCCTCCGGTCTTGTCAAACGCATCAATGCGGCGGTGGTGGTCAACAACAGTGTTGTTACCAATGACAAAGGCAAGACAACCAGCACGCCGCTGACCGATGCACAGATCGAAAAAATGACCGCCTTGGTGCGCGAAACCGTCGGTTTTAACAAGGAGCGGGGGGATTCGGTTAACCTGATGAACGCGGCTTTTGTTTCGGACAAGATCGAGGTGCTTGACGTTCCCCTGTGGCGTCAGCCCGAGGTTGTGGACTTGGCCCGCAGCTTTGCTTGGCCGTTGGGTACCTTGCTGTTCGCCATGCTGGTGCTGACCGGCGTCATCCGTCCAGCCATCAAGGCCATGGGCACGGCACCGGTAGCGGGGGTTGGCGCACGCAGCGCACGTACAAATCAGTTAGACGCCATGGAGTCCGACATGCCGGAGCGGCCGCAACTGAGCGGACCGGGCGCAGCGAATGACACGGCGCAGGTCTCGGCTGGTGAAAAACAATTGGATGATGCCCGGCAGCTGACTCGGGATAACCCGGCAGCCGTTGCGAATATCATTAAAACTTGGATGAACGGCGAGGTGCCGGCCTGATGGCCGTCGCAAAATAGCACCATGGCACAAGACGACGGACTACAAGACGCGGCTATTTTGATGATGTCACTGGGCGAGGCGGAAGCTTCGGAAGTGTTCAAACATCTTTCGCCCAAGGAAGTTCAGAAGTTGGGCGAGGCTATCGCCAAGACCACACAAATTACCCGCGAGCGGGTGGATGAGGTGGTTACGAGATTCACCGGTGTTGCGGCATCGCAGAGTCTGCTGGTTTCCAACTCGGGCGACTATGTGCGTTCTGTGTTGAAGCTGGCATTAGGCGATGACAAGGCCGCGCTGCTGATTGACCGGATTTTGCAGGGAGGCGACGTCTCGGGCATTGAGAGCCTGAAGTGGATGGACCCGCTGTCTGTGGCCGAACTGCTGCGCAATGAGCACCCGCAAATCGTGGCTGCCATTC
This sequence comes from Rhodoferax sp., assembly GCA_025351745.1. GTDB lineage: Bacteria > Pseudomonadota > Gammaproteobacteria > Burkholderiales > Burkholderiaceae_C > Allorhodoferax. The sequence continues at coordinate 17,695 of JANXVI010000351.1, read as the reverse complement.
TGGTGCACTTGGATTTCGACCAGGCGGCTGATGTGTTGAAAAACCTGACCGAACGCCAACGCAACGAAGTCATGTTGCGGGTGGCGACCATGGAGGGTATCCAGCCAACCGCACTCAAGGACCTGAACGAAGTGCTGTTCAAGGTGCTGGCTGGTGGCGACAAGATCCGCAAGTCGTCGTTGGGTGGCATCAAGACTGCCGCAGAAATGATCAACCTGATGGGCACGGCCATCGAGGGCACCGTGATCGAGTCCATCCGCAACCACGATGCGGACTTGGCCCAGAAGATCATGGACAAGATGTTTGTGTTTGACGACGTGCTCAAGCTCGACGACAAGGCCATCCAAATGGTTCTCAAGGAAGTTTCCTCCGACGTGTTGATCGTGGCCCTGAAGGGTGCGCAGCCTGAGCTGAAAGAGAAGATTTTGGCCAATATGTCGTCGCGCGCCGCGGCTACGCTGCGCGAAGACCTCGAGTCCCGCGGGCCCATGCGCCTGTCCGAAGTGGAAGCGCAGCAGAAGGAGGTGCTCAAGATCGTGCGCCGTCTGGCAGACGAAGGTCAGATTGTTGTAGGCGGTGGAGGTGGCGACGACGCCATGGTTTGATGACACGCAGCAACCAAAGCCGCTTTATTGCCAGTGACGACATTGGCGAGGTGATCGGCTTCGATTTTGGTGCGGTCGACCAGGCGTCGGTTCGGTTTGCCGCCAAGGTCAAGGCCCGGGAAGTAGCCGAAGAGCGCGTCCGGGACGACGAAGCGCGCCAGATCGGCTTTGCCGATGGCTATGCACAAGGGCATGCCCAGGCCACGTTGGAGGGGCAGCGCCAGATTGCCCAATACATAGACACCCAAGGGCAAGAGGCGGCGCGCCAATACTTGCAATTGTTTGAGACAACCCATGCCCAGATAGACGAATCCCAGCAGGTGATGGCCGAGGGGCTTTTGGAGCTGGCCTGCGAGTTGGCGCGCCAGGTGCTGCGGCACGAGTTATCCAGCAACCCGAATGCGCTGCAGCCGGTGATTCGCGAAGCCTTGGGGGTGCTGGCCACTGATTGCAAGGCTGCTTTGGTACGGCTCAATCCGCTGGACCTGGACGTGCTGGAGGGTGTCTTGCTGCAAGAATTCAAAGGTCTTTCGCTGCAATTGTTGGGTGATGCAAGCATTACCCGCGGTGGATGTTTGGTGGAGGCCGCCGGCACCGTGGTGGACGGCACGATAGAAAGGCGTTGGGGTCGCACCGTTTCCAAACTGGGTCTGGACTCCGCTTGGGAGGTCCCCCATGATGACGAATGACTCCACTGCCCGCTGGGCCGAGTACCTGGAACGCGCCCGTCAAAGCGTAGGGCATGAGGATGGACTGGAAGTGCGCGGCACCCTGACCCGCTTGACCGGATTGGTGCTGGAGGCCAGTGGCATTCGGGTGCCTGTGGGTTCACAGTGCGTGGTGTCCATGAAGTCGCGCGCGTCGGTCTTGGCAGAAGTCGTGGGCTTTGCCGGAGACCGGGCCTTTTTAATGCCGGCTGGAGATGTACATGGCTTGTCTAGTGGGGCCGGTGTCGCTCCCGCTGCTGCCTATATTCCTGTGCCGCGTTTGGGAGACCCCGTTACGTCGAACGCTGCGTCCAATGCCGGAATGCTGCGATTACCGTTGGGCAATGGCTTGTTGGGCCGTGTGGTAGATGCACAGGGACAGCCCATGGACCGCCAAGGTCTAATATCCGAGGTGGCCTCCAAGCCTCTGGACCGGCGGCCTATCAATGCCATGGACCGTGCGCCGGTGCGCCAACCCCTGGATACCGGGGTGCGCGCCATCAATGCATTACTGACGGTCGGGCGTGGCCAGCGTATCGGTTTGTTTGCCGGATCGGGTGTAGGCAAGAGCGTGCTGCTGGGCATGATGGCCCGCTACACGGAGGCCGATGTGATTGTCGTAGGCCTGATCGGTGAGCGGGGCCGTGAAGTCAAGGAATTTATTGAAGATATTCTGGGCGTCGAAGGGCGGGCTCGCTCGGTGGTGGTCGCGGCGCCAGCGGATGCACCTCCGCTTCTGCGTTTGCAAGGCGCGTCCTATGCCACGGCCATTGCGGAGTACTTCAGGGACCAAGGCCAGCACGTACTTTTGTTGATGGATTCTCTGACCCGCTTTGCCATGGCACAGCGCGAGATCGCATTGGCGATTGGTGAGCCGCCGGCCACCAAAGGCTACCCTCCGTCCTGCTTTGCAAAACTGCCACAGTTGGTGGAGCGCAGTGGCAATGGACTCAACGGCGTGGGTTCCATCACCGCGTTTTACACGGTGCTGACGGAGGGCGATGACCAGCAGGACCCCATAGCGGATGCTGCACGGGCCATTTTGGACGGTCATATCGTACTGTCGCGCACTCTTGCAGAGTCTGGCCACTATCCGGCCATCGATGTAGAGCAGTCGGCATCGCGGGTGATGCACAACGTGGTGTCCCGCGAGCATTTCGAGCTGGCGCGCCGTTTCCGGGCACTCTATTCAAAATTTGAGCGGGGTCGTGACCTTATCCAGATCGGGGCTTATGCCCATGGGTCCGATCCGGCTTTGGACGAAGCGATTGCGCTGCACGACGGCATGAGCCAATTCTTGCAGCAAGACATGTTCCAGGCGGCGCCGGCGGAACATGTGCTGGACGAGCTGTTGGCCGCGACCAGCCTGGGCGAGGGGGTTGCATGAGACCATACATGAAATGGGGTCCTTCATGTCAGCATTGAAGAGCGTTCTGCTGGCGATTGAACATGCCACGCTACGGCGTGATGCGTTGGCGAAGGCAGCCGCGGGCGTCGAACGCAGTATCGATTTCGCTCGAGCCCAAATGGCTCAACTGCAGGGCTACGCAGCAGACACTGACAGCCGCTGGACCGGAGCTGCGACACGCGGCGTGTCTGTGGAGCTGATGCGCCACCAATACCAATTCATGGACCGTTTACAACAAGCCATCACCCTGCAGTCTGGTGTGCTTGACCAGTCAGAACGACAACTGGAGCAAGCTAAAGCCAACCTGCTGCAGGCGGAAGTGCGGCTGTTGGGTTTGAAGCAGATTCTGAAAGCCCGTCAGGACGCCCTTCTGCGCATACAGCGGCAGCGTCAACAGCGGCATACCGACGAGTTTGCAGCCATGCAGTACACCCGTAACAGGGCATTGCCAATGAGTGGAGAGAGACATGACAATTGAAACAGGTTCTGCGCAAAACACATCGCGACCGGTGACAACCGATTCCAAACCCGCAAAAGGAAAACCTGGCGATGTATGTAGTCACGGCGCAGGGGGCGGGGGCGGTTTCATGGCCATGTTGGCCTCTCTGGATACTTCGGAGTTGGCCGTCCCCACCGCGGGCTTGTTGGTGGATGTTGTACTGCCCGTCAGTGGCCCGGTGGCGACCGCCTGGTCAGCGCTGGCGCGTTCCGCCGGGAAGCTGACCGGTTCATGCCAGCCCGGCGATAGGGTGGGGGACACGGATCGAGCGGCCAATGTTGAGGATCTGGGCAAACCTCCACCGACAACTGCTACCAACTTGGCCGCTGCGCTGCCCATTTCGGGCGATTCAGAATTGACGCCCGTTCTGCCCGTGGATACATCTGTTTTGTTGGCGCAAGCGGCCCAATGGGCTGCGCCGCCGAAGTTAACTACCGAGCAGGCCACCACGGCTGCAGACATAAGTGTTGCCGACAACGTTGCTGGGGTCGCAAAGTTGCTCCATCTCCAACCCAAACTCGACGGCGCTACGCTTGCAGGGGCTGGGCTGGGCGTCGCAGTCTCGCAATTTGCGGATACAGCTGGCAAGGCGCAGAAAGACGCATCCGCGCGTTTGGCATCCACCCAAGCTGCATTGGCCATGTCGGCGGAAGCAAATAGTCCGTTAGCCGATCCGCCCCGCACGCAACTGGTGCAAAGAGTGACGGAGATCCCTTTGGGGTCCATTGCTACGGCATTGGCGTCGGCCAGCGTCGGGGTGCCCGCCCGGCGCGAAGAGTCCATGCGGGAGCGATCGATTTTCCGCGCAAACGTTTCCGAAAGTACTTCGCCGGGCAACCAGACCTACTACATGCCATCCGCGACAGGCGTGTCAGCGCTCAGTGCGCCCGACCCCGTGACGCCTACAGATAACTATGTGGCGGAGAAGGTGGCATATTGGATAACGAACGACGTTCAAAATGCTGAGATGAAACTGGATGGATTTGGCGATAAGCCTGTCGAAGTGAGCATCCGAATGCAAGGCAATGAGGCCCATATTTGGTTTCGTTCGGACGAATTGCAGGCCCGCGCTGCCCTTGAAAGTGCGAGCATCCACTTGAAGGAGATGCTGCAGCGGGAGGGTTTAGTACTGTCCGGTGTGTCGGTCAGTACGTCGGGGGCGGGAGATTCCGGCGATTCAGGCAGCAAATCCCGTCAGGGGGGGCGCCCGACCGGGATTGCGTCAGTGCAACCCGCGCGTGTGGACAGCGTGCCTGGTTCAGGGCGTGTTTCCGCTGGGGCCCTGGATCTTTTTGTGTAAGGGTGCGGAATGTGTCACTATCCTGACCATGCTGTTATTGAATTAAGGAGCAAATGTGGCTGGGAAACATGAGGCTGAGGATGGCGAAGAAGCAGGCGTTAAAGCGCCTGCCAAAAGCAAAAAGTTGTTGATCATTATTGTTGCGGCGGTGGTGGTCTTGGCCTTGGGCGGCGGCGCTTATTTCTATATCAGTAAGCAGCGCGCTGCAGCGGCCGCAGAGGATGGGGAAGAGGCCGCACCGGCAAAGGCAGCAGCCCACGCCACACCAAAGGTCCCTCCTGCATACTTGCCGCTGGATAGTATGGTCGTGAATTTGGCAGACCCTGGCGGCGAGCGGGTGGCCCAGGTCGGCATCACTCTGGAAGTGTCCGACGCACATGCTGTGGATACTGTCAAACTGTTTCTGCCGACGATACGCAGTGGCGTGCTGATGCTCATCTCCCAAAGAACAGCGGAGCAGCTTCTGTCTCAGGAAGGCAAGCAAAAACTGGCGAAAGACATTTTGCGGGAAACCGCCAAGCCATTTGGTGGTGGAGGAGAGGAACCGGAGCATTTAGAGGAGTCCGCGCCCAAGAAAAAGAAGAAAGCAGCGGCAAAGTCCGAACATGCTGAGTATCCTGTCGTCGGCGTATTGTTCTCCAGTTTTATTGTCCAATAGCGGTGTCACAGGTATCAATATATGAGTGAATCGTTTCTTTCGCAGGAAGAGGTCGATGCCCTTCTCGAAGGCGTCACGGGCGAAAGCCAAAAGACGGTCGAGGAAGCGGCTGAGCATGGTGAGGTCCGTACCTATAATATTTCCAGCCAGGAGCGAATCGTGCGTGGGCGTATGCCCACCATGGAAATCGTTAATGAGCGGTTTACTCGTAACCTTCGGGTAGGGCTGTTCAATTTCATCCGCCGCAGTCCGGAAATATCCGTTGGCCCCGTCACCGTCCAGCGATACAGCGCTTTTTTGCGGGAATTGGCAGTACCTACCAATTTCAATATTGTGGCCATCCGCCCATTGCGGGGCAGTGGCTTGATCGTCTGCGAGCCTGCACTCGTTTTTGGGGTGATCGACACCCTGTATGGTGGGATCGGTAAGTTCCAGACCCGCATCGAAGGCCGTGACTTTTCTGCAACGGAGCAACGCGTCATCAACCGTTTGGTTGACGTCATCACTGCCGAGTACAAAAAGGCGTGGAAAGGTATCTATCCACTGGAGTTGGACTATCAGCGCTCGGAGATGCAGCCGCAATTTGCCAATATTGCAACGCCGAGCGAAATCGTTATATCGACGTCGTTCCAGCTCGAAATCGGTGACATTACTGGCGCGATTCACTTTTGCTTCCCTTATTCGACCCTTGAGCCTATTCGAGATGTGCTCTACTCGTCTACTCAGGGTGACTCCATCGAGGTGGATAGGCGCTGGGTCAACTTGTTGACCCGCGAAATTCAAGCGGCAGAAATCACTCTGGTGGCCGAATTGGCCCGTGCCGATGCGACCATAGAGCAATTGCTGGCAATGAAGAAAGGCGATTTCATTGAGCTGGATCGGCAGCCAAAAATCCAAGCGTCGGTCGATGGCGTACCGATTTTTGAATGCCAATACGGTACCCATAATTCCAAATACGCCATTCGCATAGACAAGGCCCTTCGGGGTAATGACCAAAACTGGTTGGGAGAAAGTAATGGCATCTGAAGACAAACCTGACGAATCGGCAGCTGACGACGGCATGGCTGATTGGGCGGAGGCCCTCTTGGAGCAAAAAGCCAACGAGCCGGGCGCCAGTGATGGGCAGGGCGGTGTATTAGCGGGCGAAGCACCCAAGCCGTTTTCGTCCATGACCGGCGGTGGGGGTGATGCCCCCATGCACGACATCAACATGGTGCTGGACATACCCGTTCAACTGTCAGTTGAATTGGGACGGACCAAGGTGCCCATCAAACACATCCTGCAGTTGGGTCAGGGTTCTGTGGTTGAGCTGGATGCATTGGCCGGTGAACCCATGGATGTACTGGTGAATGGCTATCTGATTGCGCAGGGCGAGGTGGTTGTAGTCAACGATAAATTTGGAATCCGATTGACTGACGTGGTCACGCCGTCGGAGCGCCTGCGCCGGGTCAGTAAAAGCTAGACCGGCAGCAATGACGCAATCATGGATTCTGGTTGGCGTTTTTCTGGCAGTGTTGGCATGTTTGCCGTCTGCTTTGAAATGGGTCAAGCAGCGTTACCCCGGGCGCTACACAGATATCAGCGGGCAAACTCGTTTCATTTCTGCGCTGGCAGTGGGCACGCACCAACGCGTGGTAACGGTGGAAGTAGGCCCTGAGGGCAAACGGGTTTGGCTAACTTTGGGGGTCACAAGCCAGAATATTTCGTGCTTGCACTGTGTTGATTTGGAGGCCTCCGACCAGCCCAATGGACAAGTGCATATTTCTGGGGCCGATGACCTGAGCCCAACTAGTATTGAACCACAATAATTTCCGGGGGTATTTTGAACCGCCTCGTTCTCATCGGTAAGGGCCTTCTGGGCATCGCAATGGCAATCCTGCATGGCTCTACCTTTGCGCAGACTGCGGGGCAACTGCCCTTATTGGTCGGCACAGGTGCCTCGAGTATGAGTTTTTCGGTTCCCATCCAGACTCTGCTATTCTTTACGGCACTGTCTTTTCTGCCTGCAGTTCTGCTGATGATGACGGGGTTCACCCGCATTGTGATTGTGCTGTCTTTGCTGCGCCAGGCCCTCGGAACCCAGTCAGCCCCACCCAACCAGGTTATTGTGGGGCTCTCTCTGTTCTTAACTTTTTTTGTGATGGGGCCTACCCTTGATCGTGTTTACGCAGACGCTTACCTGCCGTTAACCAAGAACGCGATCAGCTTCGAGCAAGCTTTGGAGAGGGGCGAGGCGCCGATGCGAAGCTTCATGGTGAAGCAGACGCGGCAATCCGATTTTTCGTTGTTTGCCAAGCTGGCGAAATTGGCACCGGAAGTGAAGGCAGATACGGCCCCCATGCGGGTATTGGTGCCTTCGTTTGTGATCAGTGAATTGAAGTCCGCATTCCAGATTGCCTTCATGATTTTCATCCCGTTCCTTGTGATTGACATCGTCGTAGCCAGTGTGTTGATGTCACTGGGGATGATGATGCTGTCGCCAGTGTTGGTGGCGCTACCCTTCAAATTGATGCTTTTTGTGTTGGCTGATGGCTGGAATTTGCTTGTAGGGTCGCTGGCCGCAAGTTTTGTGACCTGACGTGAGGATCAGAATGTGAATGCGCAAATGGTCCTGACGATGGGGCAAGAGGCTCTTGTGATGCTTTTGATGGTGTCAGCTCCCGTGTTGGGTACTGCCTTGGTGGTCGGCTTGGTGGTCAGTTTGTTCCAGGCAGTTACCCAAATCCACGAGGCAACCTTGGCTTTCGTGCCCAAGTTAATCGCAGTGATTGCCGTGTTTGCGATCGCCGGTCCATGGATGTTGACCATGCTTGTGGAATACATTCGGCGAACCATAGAGGCCATTCCGGGAGCCGTATCCTGATGTGGGGGGCACCGTGATTTCTATTACCGAGGCGCAATTGGCGGCTTGGCTTTCTCCGATTTTTTGGCCATTTCTGCGCACACTTGCAGTTTTTACGGCGGCACCGGTTTTCTCTTCGCGCGCTATTCCAATTCGCGCCAAGGTTGCATTGGCCTTCTTTGTTGCATTGGCGGCACAAGCCAGTTTGCAGGATTTGCCAGTGATAGGTTTCAACGATCCTCTGGCTTTGGGTTTGGTCATCCAGCAGGTTGGCGTCGGATTAGCGATAGGATTTGCAGTCCGCGTGGTGTTCTCCGCAGTGGAGTTGGCTGGGGAAGTCGTGGGTTTTCAGATGGGGCTTAATTTCGCTGCATTTTTCGACCCCACGATCGGAGCGCAGTCCAGCGCCGTGGCCCGCCTTTTTGGACAAATGACATCTTTGCTCTTTCTCGCAATTAATGGCCATCTTATGGTGTTGTTTGCAATCACCCGTAGTTTCAAGTCCTTCCCAGTCGATCAAAATTTCCTGGAGACGTTGGCCCACATGAAATTGCAGCGCCTGGGTGCAGATTTGTTCGCCAGTGCCTTGTGGATTTCCCTCCCCATGGTGGGGATGTTAATGTTCGCGAACTTGGCTTTGGGTATCGTTTCCCGGATTGCTCCGCAAATGAACATTTTTGCGGTGGGTTTCCCGGTTACTTTGGTGCTCGGTTTAATCGGCATAGCGGTTACGCTGCCCATGCTTGACCAGCCCTTTATGGTGCTACTGGAACGTTCGATGGACGTATTTTTGAGCCAATAGGCCGCCTGGAGTCACACAAGTTCATTTCGGATAGCGTAAACAGCTAGTTCTGCGTTATTGGATAGCTTTAGCTTTTCCAACAATCGGGCGCGGTAGACGCTCACGGTTTTAGGGCTGAGCATGAGTTCTTCAGCGATGTCTGACAAGCGCTTACCGGATGCAATTTTCAACAATGTTTGCAGCTCACGTTCAGACAATGCCGCGTGGAGGCTGGCCGCCCGCGGTGATGCAAGGTTGTCTACCAACATTTCGGAAATTTCGGGAGTGACGTACTTTCGTCCCTTGGCTAGCGACCTTACTGCGGGAATCAACTCACTTGGGTCGCCGGCCTTGTTCAAGTAGCCGTCGGCGCCCGCACGCAAGCAACGGATGGCATACTGGTCTTCGGCAAACATCGACACGATAAGCACTTTAAGGGGCGAGGCGTCTTCCCTCAAACTTCCTAGTACTTCTAACCCTCCTCTGCCGGGTAAATTCAAGTCCAGTATTAGTACGTCACATGGTGTCGTGCGGATCAAAGCTCTAATCTCTGAATAGCTTCCTGCTTCTCCTACGACTTGGATGTCTGATGCCTCTGACAACGTATCTCTGATGCCACGGCGAACCATGGCATGATCATCGCAAAGCAAGACTTTTATCACTTGAATTGCGCCTCTGGAGATACAGCGGTGGATGCTGCCAGAGGGACCGACAGTATCACCGTAGTGCCGATACCACTATGGGTACTGACATCTAGCCACCCGCCGACGGTCTTGGCGCGCTCGTGCAGTCCGCGCAGGCCGAATGCATCTGGTTTTCGCATCTCTTCTCCCGAAATCCCAACTCCGTTGTCGCTAATTTCCATGGTCAAGAAATTCTCAGCGTCAGATATCTCTATTTGCACCAAGCTGCAACGGGCATGCTTTGAAACGTTGGTTAGTGCTTCCTGAGCGGTTCGGTAGGCTGTTAGTTGGACCGATTTGTTTGGGCAAATCTCTTCGTTGTTCGCGCGTAGTACGGTTTTTATTCCGGTGCGGCGCTCGAAACTAGATGCCAGCCACTGTACGGCTGCGAATAAGCCTTGATCCAAAATTGATGGTCTCAAATCCATCATGATGCGTTGGCTAGAACCAAGCGCATGTTGGATCATGTCTGTAGCGGCCTGAATGTGGGCCTGCATGGCAGGGTCGGTCTCGTGACGGGAGATCCAAGCGAGGTCAAGTTTTGCGGCAGCTAGTGAGCCGCCGATGTCGTCATGGATCTCGCGGGAGATGGAAGCTCGTTCTCGCTCAATGGCGGTTTGGAGGTAGCCCGTCAACTCAGACAGTCGCTTTTCAGAAATGGCGAGTTCAGCGTCGGCTCTTTCCTTGGCCTTGTGGGCACGATGGACTTCCATCGTTCGCAAAATCACACGCTTGAGTCGGCTGAGATCGTCTTTGTGCAAATAGTCTCCAATACCCAAATGAATTGCAGAGACAGCGGCGGCTTCGCCAATTGCACTGGACAGCAAGATAGCTGGCGGCCGATCGCTATTGACGGGCAGTAACGACCATGCATCAACCGCGGTAAAACCGGGCAGGCGGTAGTCCGCCAGTATGAGATCGAACCCTCCGGCGAAGGTCAATTCTTTGAACCGATTCAGCGTATCTACCCGGGTAATGGAATACTCGAATGCTGCTGCATCAAGTGCACGGCAGACCAGTCGATGGTCCTGCAGCGAGTCTTCCAAATGGAGGATGCTGAGTGGGGCTACTACAGGGCGAGTGTCCATTTTCTACATTACACGGGTATTGGATTATGGGTCAGGCATGACTAGGTAAGCAAGCATTTGGCGCGCCTATATTGTTGGACTGAAGTTGCAAAAGTTCCCCAACCCTACTGTTTCCTGCTAATCTAGTGATACGTAATTCCTCGGATTCAACAAACGGAGTGAGACCGATATGGAGTCGGGTTAATTAGGACATATAACAATGCAGCAATCATTGACAACGCCGACTGTCCCCGCCGTGCAGATGCCGGTTATGCTTGTCGCCGAAGTTCAGGACTCTTTGCTGGTGGTGGTGCACGATCTGAGTAGGCTCGATGGGCTGCTTGCACATACCATGGAAAATCTCATGGAGCGCTTCACCAGTGCCAGTGCAAATCTGGCAACGCCTGCATTGATGAACACCAAAGAGTTGGACGACGTTCGTAGCACTTTGCGTGCTGCGGTGACTGAACTGCAGTTCCAGGACATGGCCTCGCAATTGATTATTCACACTTCCAAAATTTTGCAAGGATGCGCATACCGCTTGGCTTGCGAATCCATGGGCTCTGAAGATGGAGAGGCGGTTCCTTTTGTAGAAGAAGTGCCAGAGCGCCCGAACCCTGTAACGCAAGACGAGATGGATGCAGGCTCAATTGAGCTTTTCTGAGTCATCATTCCCACACAATCAAATTGAAAAAGTCGGAGCTTCAAATGCCTTTAATTCTCGCCGTTGATGATTCACCTTCCATGCGCAAGATGGTGTCGTTTACTTTGACTGGAGCTGGATACCAAGTGGTGGAGGCAGTCGATGGCCAAGATGCCTATGAAAAGGCCCAGTCCCAGTCATTTGATCTGGTGCTGACGGATCAAAATATGCCTCGCTTGGATGGCCTAGGGTTGACTCGCAAGTTGCGTGACCATCCGCAATTCAAAACCACCCCGATTTTGATGCTAACCACAGAGTCCAGTGACCTGATGAAGCAGGCAGGCCGTGCAGCAGGTGCGACTGGGTGGCTGGTAAAGCCGTTTGATCCCGCAAGACTGTTGGACGTTATTAAGAAAGTCATCCGCTGATTGGGCGATCGCGGCGAGATCAATACAACAGGAGAACGGCATGTCTGAGACACATCAGGACAGCGGTGGCAATGGTGATTTCGACCTAACTCAGTTTTATCAGATCTTCTTTGAAGAGGCTGGTGAGAACTTAGACCTTATGGAGCAAATGCTGCTCAATTTGAATTTGGAGACGGCAGATGATGAGGTGTTGAACGGAATTTTCCGTTGTGCGCATTCGGTAAAGGGTGGGGCTGCCACGTTTGGTTTCGCCGATGTTGCGGAATTAACCCACCAAATGGAGTCATTGCTGGACAAATTGCGTAGACATGAATTGCATCCTAATTCGGCAATGGTTGATGTTTTGTTGGAATCCGCAGACGCGTCTAGAAGTTTGCTGGCCCGGCATCAAGCCGGCGGGGAAGGGGAGGTAACACCAACGGGTGATTTGGTGCGGCGTATCAGTGAACTTGCTGCAGGGAAAATATCGGTTGTTGCTCCCGCAACGCCAGCTTCAGTCCCTCGTGCGGAGGTCGTAAAGGTGCTGCCTGTTGCTGGTGCCGCAGGCAAGCTTACGCGTTCGTTGGAAATTCGCATTGGTCCTCTGGAACGTCCCGAACAAGCGGAAGCAGTCCAAGAGCTGTTCCGGGATATTCCGGGTTTGGGCGAAATCGCATCGTTACCTTCTGACACAAAGAGTACGCGTTTCTTCGCTGTAGAGACGGAGACTTCTGATGAGGACTTGTTGGATTTGTTTGCTTTCCATGTCTCGAGGGACTATATCCAGATAAAGTCAATTGAAGTAAACGCGGCAACAGAACTTGCAGCGGAAAGATTCGCCTCTATTTCCGACGATCCTCTGCCGGGGGCACCATTGGCCGCCTTCCCGGGTTTTGGTTTCTTTGATGGAGCGCCCGGCGCGCCACCTGTGGCGGTCACTGGCGATGTAAAAGTGGTATCCAAGGCGCCTTCTGTGAAGTCACCCGCCGTTAATGCGGCTGCCCAGCCTGAAGCCGCCACGATTCGAGTTGCTATCAGCAAAGTGGATCAATTGATCAACTTGGTGGGTGAGTTGGTAATTACACAGGCCATGCTTGCACAGAATAGCCGCGCGTTGGATCCAGCTGTGTACCAGCAGCTGTTGTCCGGGCTGGCAGACTTGGACCGCAATACACGCGACCTCCAAGAATCTGTGATGTCTATTCGCATGATTCCGATGTCCATCGTCTTCAGCCGATTTCCTAGGATGCTACGTGATCTCGCAAGCAAGCTGGGCAAGAAAGTTGACTTTGTCACGCAAGGCGAAGCAACGGAGTTGGATAAAGGATTGGTCGAAAAGATAACTGACCCTCTTACCCACTTGGTCCGCAATAGTTGTGACCATGGAGTGGAGTCACCAGCAGAGCGTCTGGCGGCAGGTAAGTCGGAAACGGGGACTATTACACTTTCGGCCTCGCACCAAGGTGGTTCTATCGTGATTGAAGTTCGTGACGATGGAAAGGGTATGTCGCGACAGAGAATTTTGACTAAAGCGAGAGAGCGCGGTTTGGACGTTTCTGACCAGATGTCTGACCAAGAGGTTTGGCAATTAATTTTTGCTCCTGGGTTTTCAACCGCGGAGGTGGTGACCGATGTTTCCGGTCGTGGTGTCGGCATGGACGTGGTGAAGAAGAATATTGCGGCATTAAATGGAACTGTCGAGATTGATTCCGCCGAAGGCTATGGCATGAAGGTGTCAGTCCGCCTGCCACTGACGCTTGCAATTATGGATGGCATGTCCGTGGGAGTCGGTGGCGAGGTATATATCCTCCCTTTGTCCTCGGTTGTCGAGTCATTCCAAGTAAAAGCCGACGCAGTCAGTACGGTGGGACAGGGTTCCCAGTTGGTCAAGGTCCGCGACGAGTACATGCCCGTGATCGAGTTGGAAAAAATATTCCAAATACCAAGATTCGATTTTGAGAAGTCTTGCGACATTATGGTCGTCGTTGAAGCCGATGGGAGCCGGGTCGCGCTGCTGGTAGACGAATTATTGGGACAGCAGCAAGTTGTGGTAAAGAACCTTGAGTCCAACTACAGAAAAGTTCCGAATGTGTCTGGTGCGACAATTTTGGGAGATGGCAAGGTGGCCCTCATCTTGGATACAGGGGCTTTGGTTCGTCGGTCGCGGCACTAATGTCAAGGTCTTGAAGGAGTAAAGCATGGGCGTGATGGAAAAAGCGGATGACCTGACATCCTCTGATGCGAGAGAGTACTTAACCTTTCGCTTAGATCAGGAAGAGTACGGGATAGATATTCTGAAAGTTCAAGAAATTCGTGGCTATGAGCCGCCGACCCGGGTAGCGAATGCCCCTAATTTCATCAAGGGCGTTGTGAATTTGCGAGGGACCATCGTTCCCATCGTAGATATGCGGCTTAAATTCAACTGCTCAAAGGCAGAGTACAACTCTTTCACTGTAGTAATCATTTTAAATTTACGGCACCGGATTGTTGGAATCGTGGTCGATTCTGTGAGCGATGTGATGGAGCTCCCCCCCGAAAGCCTGAAGGCTGCACCGGATATCGATAGCGTGATAGATAGTGCGGCGGTCTTGGGGTTGGGGTCTTTGGGTGACCGGATGCTGATTCTTCTCGATATTGAGCGACTCATGTCTGCGCCCGACATGGGTCTGGTCAATGTCGCTGAATGAGATATCGACGAGTGTGCGTTCGCCAAACCGATGGAAGCTAATGGTTTGGAGTAACCCTCTTGAAGAAGCTGTCTGAAACAGGGGTGAATGTGAGCTCGTCAGTTGGAATGCAAGGCCGTGAATTCGCTTGGACGGATGGAGATTTCGATCGAATTCAGGCGATGATCTATAAGCGAGCTGGTATCAGTCTGCACGATGGCAAGCATGCCATGGTTTATAGCCGTCTTTCCAGACGACTCCGTGAAACGGGACACCAGAGTTTTCACGAATATTTGGGCTGGCTGGACGCTGCCGAGAGCCCAGAATGGCAGGAATTCGTGAATGCTTTGACAACTAACTTGACATCTTTTTTCAGGGAGCATCACCATTTTGAGATTTTTGCAGGACTTTTGAAGTCAAAGGCACCCAGTACACCATGGCATGTGTGGTGCAGTGCGGCTTCCACCGGCGAAGAACCATATTCAATTGTGATGACTGCGTTGGATGCACTAGGGCCAAATCCTAAATTTTCACTGCTGGCGAGCGACATTGATTCAAAAGTGCTGGCCTCTGCGACGCAAGGTGTCTACCGATTGGATGGAATGAAAGGGATTGACCCCATCAGGTTACAGCGATATTTTTTGAGGGGCAAGGGCGGTAATGACGGCATGGTCAGAGTGAAACCGGAACTTTCGCGGCATATCGAATTCTCGATTGTGAATTTGATCGGAAATAATTGGCCGTTCAAAGATCCATTCGACGTCGTTTTTTGTAGAAACGTAATGATCTATTTTGATGCCGAAACCCAGCGAAAAGTACTTGAACGCATTTTCAACGTCATGAAGCCCGGAGGGCTGCTGTTTGTTGGGCATGCCGAGAATTTCAGTGATTCCCGTGATTTGTTTGTCCTAAAGGGAAAGACGGTTTACGAAAGACGCTAGCGCATCCTTGCCGGTTTCCTGAAGTTGCGTAGGCTTATTTGGTTTTCACTGATAACAAGGTTCACATGAATTTGCCCCAGTACAGTTTTGAGTCGTCCAAGGGAAGACCCACCGTAGCAGGTGTTCCAACACCCAAAATTTTGGCCAATGGGCGGGTGTCAAGGGTTGATCAACTCAAGGCCCAGTCGCGTAAACCCGGAGAGGCCTCCTTTTTTTATGCAGATCACCATTTTCAATACGATGCCGTAAAGGTGTTGCCCGGGGAATACTTTGTCTCTAACGAGGATTTGGTTGTGATGACGGTATTGGGGTCCTGTATTTCTGCTTGCATTTGGGATGGTAAGGCGCGCACTGGCGGCATGAATCATTTCATGTTGCCGGATGGTGACGGCGGCGAAGGCTCTGGGCGATACGGGTCCTTCGCTATGGAGCTTCTGATCAACGAGATGTTCAAGCTTGGCGCAAGGCGGGAAACAATGCAGGCCAAGATTTTCGGAGGCGCCCAGGTCATGGCAGGATTCACCACGATGAATGTCGGCGAACGCAATACCGAGTTTGTACTTGATTATTTGTCTACCGAGCGGATTCCGGTCGTATCGCAGGATGTGCTGGATATTCACCCCCGTAAGGTGTGTTTTTTTCCTGTTACGGGAAAGGCCTTAGTAAAGAGACTGGCGCACTCGCACCCCGAGACTCTGGCGGTCGAAGAGCGGCGTGGCAATGCTGCTAGTGTGGCCAAGTCGAACGCGGGTGGCTCTGTCGATCTGTTTTGAGAGCAGCACATGAAGCAGAAAATTCGTGTGGTGGTTGTCGATGACTCGGCCCTAGTGCGAGGCCTGTTGACGGAGATCATTAATCGGCAACGGGACATGGAGTGTGTCGGGGCCGCCAATGATCCACTAGTTGCCAGAGAGATGATTCGAGACCTCAATCCGGACGTCATTACGTTGGATATCGAGATGCCAAAGATGGATGGCATCGATTTTCTTGCGAGGCTGATGCGACTTCGTCCAATGCCTGTGGTGATGATCTCGACGCTGACCGAGCGTGGTGCAGAGGTAACTATGCGGGCGCTAGAGCTTGGGGCAGTTGATTTTGTGGCGAAACCACGGATTGGCTTGGCTGATGGTATCAATGAGTTGGCTAGTCAAATCGTGGAAAAGGTTCGGGTAGCGGCATCTGCACAAATACGGCGCGCGGTTCAGCCCAGCCCGCTGCCCGCGTCAGGCCCTACTGGCACCGTCGTCACGCCGCAGCGGACTGAATTGCTTTCTATGACACGCATTTCAACAGAGAAGCTGATCTGTATTGGTGCTTCGACGGGGGGAACTGAGGCGATCAAGGAAATATTGATCCGGATGCCTGCAGATTCGCCAGGTATTGTCATCACGCAGCATATGCCCCCTGGATTCACGACCAGCTTTGCCGCACGATTGAACACTTTGTGCCAGATTACGGTACAGGAAGCCTTCAACGGTGCGCGGGTGCTTCCAGGACATGCCTACATAGCTCCTGGCGGCAAGCAGTTCCGAGTCGATAAGAGTGGGGCCAACTACGTTTGTGTGGTGGAGGACGGCGAAGCCGTCAATCGTCATAAGCCGTCTGTTGAGGTTCTATTTAAGTCGGCCGCACGTGTGGTAGGGCGCAATGCGTTTGGCATCATGCTTACTGGCATGGGTAATGACGGCGCTAGGGCCATGAAGGAGATGAAAGACGCCGGAAGCTATAACTTTGTTCAGGACGAAGCCAGTTGTATTGTGTTTGGCATGCCACGGGAGGCCATTCTCCATGGGGCTGCAAATGAAATTCTGCCGTTGCTCGATATTGCTGATGCGTTATTGGCCAAACTGGGCGGGTCGATGGACCGCTACCGTGTTTAGTGAGCGCTGATGAAAAATTTGCTAGCAACTCGCGTGAGAGACGAAATCGTGTCATAATTGAAGGCTGCGCTAAGAGTGTCGGCACAGCGAACATAATGAGCGTGTGCTGCCAAAATTCTTTGACATAGTCGAAAAAAGCGTGCGATAATGGAAGGCTTCGCTGATAACAGCGGATCTCCTTGAAAAGCATTAAAATTCGATTAAAAAGTTTTCAAGAAGTTTGACGGAAGTATAAAAACTGTGTCATAATTCAAGGCTTCGCTGATCACAGCAAAGTAAACGAAGAAAGTAAAAAATCTTCGGTTCATTAAAAATTTACAGCCGATAAGTGTGGGCGTTTGAAGGCGATTGCCAAGTTCTTCGGAACTAAGTCTTAACTGGCTTACAAACGCTCATAAATGAAAAAGAAATGCGAACTTCAGCAATGAAGTTCATGTTAATTCCAGTTTATGAGTTGCGCAGAAATGTGCAAAAAATTCAAGATCGAACTATAGAGTTTGATCCTGGCTCAGATTGAACGCTGGCGGCATGCCTTACACATGCAAGTCGAACGGCAGCACGGGAGCAATCCTGGTGGCGAGTGGCGAACGGGTGAGTAATATATCGGA